>JANODF010000040.1:0-4637 GCA_031412555.1 Archangium sp.
CATCACCCCACCGCGGCAGCACGCTGCCGAACAGACACTGCACCCGAACCCCCCGCTGCACCGCGGCCACCAGCGCGCGCTGAAGCTCGAGCACCAGCGGAAACGTGTTCACCATCACCAGGCGCTTCTTCGCGCTGCGGATGAGCTCGAGCTGCGTGTCGAGCGTGTACGCGTCTTCCAGCCCCTGATGCAGCACCAGCCGGCAGGCCATGGTGCCCGCGGGGGGGCTGGCAGAGACCTCGAAGGGTTCACCGCCCGCTCGCACCCAGTCGGCGAGGAAGGAACGATCGACCGCTTCGACCAATGGCCCTTCGAAAGCCACGCCTGCATCGAGCCACGGCACATCGTGAAACGGCGTCGCGCTGGTCAGCTCGAGCTCGCTGAAGCCGCGGTAGTACGGCGCGCCCAGGTTGCGCCCGCTCACCGTGGCGAGGCGGCGATCGATGCAGCGCAGCTTGCGGTGATTGCGCTGCTTGAGATCGACGATCTGGGGAAGCCCCGACAGCGGCCTCGAAGCGAGCACCTCGACGTTGGGCGCAGCGCCGAGCCGCTCGAGCACCGGGTTCCTCGTGAAGTACGCCTGGTGCAGGCTGTAGAGCGCGTCGACCAGCACGCGCACCTTCACGCCCCGCGCGGCGGCCTGGCGCAACGCTTCGGCCACCTCCTCCGAGACGGCGTCGTCGTCGACCATGTACGACTGCCAATGAATGCGCTCGCGCGCGTCGGCGATGGAGGTGAGCAAGGCCTTACGCGCCGCCGAGTTCTCCAGCTCGAGCGTGACGCGGTGACCTGGCACCAGCGGCGCCTGGGTGCGCAGCCGCCAGCGCGCTTCGTCATCAGGGGCCAGCACGGGAGGACCGCTCAGCCGCATGGTGGGGCTGCGGGCGCGCAACGATTCGGCGGTCCAGGTGCTGAACGCGGGCGAACGTGGCTCGGGGCCCGAAGGCGTGATGATCGACACCACCGGCGCGCCCTGCATCAACAGCTCGAGCGCGAGGCGTTGCAGGCGAACCCCGTCGACCAGCTCCGACACGTCACCCGCACCGCCGTCGTCGAGAAAGGCACTCGCATCGAGCACCGGCACCGGCCCACCCCAGGGCGCGGCGGCATCGAAGCGGGTGCGTACGGTCTCGAGGGGTTGATCAGCCCGAAGCCGCACCACCACGATGGTGTGCTCCAGCGCGAAGGGCTCGACGTCGATGAGCGCCTCGATGGGAAAGCGGGCGTCGAGCAGCACCAGCGGCTTACCCCGCAGCACCATCGCGCTCGCCACCGGCGTGGGTGAGCCCGCTGCACTCAGCGCGAAGGAGTTCGCCTGCGCGGGCAACCACGCCTGCGGCACCTGCACCACGCCGTCGACGTGGGCGAGCGGGCCGAGTTGCTCAGCGCCCACCAGGAAGAAGGTCTCCTTTTCGGGGAGCGCGGCGCGGCCCAACGTGCTCGAGCGCTCGACCAGCACGCGCAGGTGCAGCCCCGGCAACTGCACCGTGTCGGTCGCCGAGAGCCGCGAAGCGAACAGCCCGGTGGAGGCGGCGTCGTGATGAAGAATGAGCAGCGGCAGCGGCGTGTCGTTGAGCGCCTGCCCGGAAAAGATGCTGCTCATCAAGCTGCTGGCAGAGACGTCGGCGCTGGGCACCACCAACAACTCGGCGTGACGGGCGTGCGCGCCTTCGGCGAGTTCGGCCGGCTCGAGTTCTCCTGCAGAGATGAGCTCGAGCTCATGCGCAGGGAACAACGCGCGCAACGTGGGCTCGGCCGCGTCGGGGAGACTGCCCCGCACCAGGATGGCCACCTTCTTCACCCGGGGCAGCTCGCGGATGGCGGCGGCCGTCTCGGCCAGCGCGGTGGAGCCGGGATCGAGCGCCACGCAGATGAGCCCGTTTTCGGGTTCGAGTGCTGCGCAGCGCGTGCTCACCGCGAGCACGTTCACGTCGTAGCGGGCCACCCACTGGAGCACCGCCAACGCGCGCGCCCGGGGTGGACGGCTGGGCCAGGGGCCGACCACCACCAGCGAGCCCCGGTGCTGATGCGCCGCGAGCGCGACCTGATCTTCGTCGAACGACTCTTCGATGGAGAACTCGATGTTCGCCGCCTGGAGGGTCGCGAGCAGCCGATCGACTTCGGGGCGCGCACGCTCGCCGTCGAGCGCGACCACGTGCACGTGCGTAAGGCCAGGCGAGAAGCGGCGCGCGAGCTCGAACACCGGCGCGGCGGGCGCAGTGGCGTCGATGACCAGGACGACGTGCGCGCCACTCATGGCTGCCTGTCTACCTCACCGTTCCGCCCGGGAGCACCGTTCTCCCCGAGAGGGTTGGCTGAATGAGAATCGGGCTCCGTCACCGGTCTTCCCGAGCCCAGTCGAGGGGGCACTTGCAGCGCGAGGCGGAGGTAATCCCTCGACTCCGCTCGGGATGACCGGTGTGTGTTCCCTATTTCGATCAACCCTGCGAGCCCAGTCGAGGGCCCCGCGAATTCTCAGGGTGCGCGCGCAGCCTCGGCCTCAGCAGCGAGCGCCTCGATCGCCCTGTCGGTCGCCGCGATGTCCCCTCGGGCCACGGCGTCATCCCAGGCTTTCGCGAACTGCTCGCACGGCCCGATGAGCGGCGCGGGCGCACCCGCGACGGCACGAGCCATCATGCCGGGCGTCGAGAAGAGCTGACGCGAGACGCCCCTCGAGCGCGCGTCGTGCAACAGCTTCGCGGCGTCCGCGAGCTGCCCCTCACGCAGGGCGAAGAGGCCCAACACCAACGCGTCCAACGCGTCTTCCGGAGCAGGGGGCCGCACCGAGAGCTTCTCCTGCAGCAGCAGCGCTGCGAGGCGCTCCGAGGCAGCCACGGGGAAGCCCTCCTTCACCAGTTGCCGCAGGTCCTCGCGGGCCTCGGCCACTCGTCCCAGCGCCAGCCACGCCCGCGCGCGCTCGAACACCAGCGTTCGATTTCCGGGCAGCACCAGATTCACCTGGGCGGCCACCCGCTCGACGCTGGTCCACAAGGCCGCGGCGCGCTCGGGCTGCTGCGACCAGGCCGAAACGACACCCGCCATCAGCAGGCTGTACATCGCCAACCCGCGGGACTCCGCCGTGGGCTCGCTTTCCAGCACCTGGGCTGCGAGGGCGTCGACCTGCGTGGCGTGGCGGCGCGATTCGCTCAGCGCACCTCGGCGCCACTGTTCTTCCATCAGCCAGGTATCGAGCAGCATCGCCGTGCGCGGTTTGACGACGGAGTCCCGCTCGGCGAGGTCGGACAGCTCGGTCGCTTGCGCGAGGCGTGCCGCCGGCACCGGGGTGGACTCGCTCACGTCGTAGAGCCACCGCATCAGCGCCGAGGCCCGAATCTCGAGCCACATCGGGTTCGACGGATCACGCGCCTCCGGCCGCATCTCATCTGTGGCAAAAGGCGCTCATGGCCACCTCGCGAATCAAGCCATCCTCGGTCGCTGGAGCACGACCGCCTCCGCGTCCCGCGCGTGCTCCCCGCCCCGGAGACCTCACCGTCCCCAGCGTCACGAAACCCGCTGACTCCTTCGGGGTCGTTTCCCCGACGGCGCCCGGCGCGGTTCCTGCGAGCGGGCCGCACGACCCACTGGCTGGCCTGAGTGATGGGGTTCGAAAGCTCATCATCTCCCGCTTTGACGCGCTCACCCGCGGCTTCATCGGGACGTCGACCCTGCAGAAGTTGGCGGGCGCTCCCGGCTTTGCGCAGCTCGACGTGGCGACCCAGATGCGGCTCGTTCATCTGGTGGGTGGGACCAACGATGAGATCTCGCGCGAAGCCGGCTTCAAGGCGCACTTCCTGCTCGTCTCGGCTCCTTTCGTGGCGGCGAGCCCGTCGACTCAAGGCGCACTGCTCGAGCAGTACATGGCTGACCAAGCCTGGCTTCGAACGGGCACCTTCATCCGAACCGGGGGCACGACGGGAGCACCCTTCACGCTCACCGGCCCGACCGCCCTGCCTTCGTTTCGCTTCGAGGGCGTCGCCGCGAAGACGCTGGCGTGGGAAATCAAGATTGATGGTCGCACCATCCCCGTGCGCATCGGGCAGAACCGCGACGCGTCGCTCGCCTACCACTCGATCCATGAAATCGCTCAGGGCCTTTCGATGTTGCCCAGTGCAAGTCGGGGTCTGGTGACGGCGATTCACGCGCCGGGGGTACGCAACGCGGGCGATGCCTTCTGGGCGCAGCGTTTCAAGGATCCTTCCTATCGGGCGTACATGACGGCCGGCGCCGAGGGCGTCATCTCCATCTTCCCGACCCTCGAGCCGATGGAGCAGAAAGACCTCAACAGCAGCCTCGTTCACGAGACCGGCCACACGCTGTCCAAGAGGAACTGGGGCGAGTCGTCGGGCTCTGCCGCGTGGCGGCGCTGGTCTGCAGCGGCGGCCAGTGATGGCCTTCACGTCTCGCGCTACGCGCAGAAGAGCGTCGATGAGGACTTCTCCGAAACCTTCGAGGTCTACAACCAGGTCAAGGGCACGAGCGTCGAGGGCGAGCTGCGCGCGCTGCTGCCGGGCCGCTTCGCGCTGATCGATGGCCTGCTGGCGAGCCCACCCCGATGAGCCCCGTACACCCCGGCACCATCACGTTCGTCGAGGGCACCACCGAGACGACCGAGCTGGCCCAGAACGTCCCCGAGTCGC
>JANODF010000041.1:0-3821 GCA_031412555.1 Archangium sp.
GGCGAAGCCGGGTGAGCAGCTCCCAGGTGTTCACCCCCGGAGCCAGCGGCGCCGACTCGATGTCGTAGTTCGAGGCCAGCACGTCGAGCTGCCCGAAGTACATCGTCTGCGCCCGCGCCACCCCATCGCGCACGTTGGGCAGCCCGCGCGCCCAGCCGCCCTTGAGCGCCACGCCGCCCCCGCCCCGCTTCGCGCAGAACGTGGTGCCCTGACACAGCGGTCCACCGGCCCAGCCGTAGACGCCCTCGAGGCCCGCTTGAAACAAAAAGCCCTCCACCTCACCGGGCACCGTGGGCGAGTGCTCCAGAGAGCTCACCACCAGCAGCAACAAGGCCGCCTCGATGCTGAACGAGTAGCTCTGCAACCCTGAGAACAACACCGAGGTCGAACCGCCCACGATCGCCCAACTCGGGGCGGGCGGCGGCTTCGGCGGTGCCGGCAACGGCGTCGCCTGGGGCAACGGGGGCGCAGAGGGATCGGGCAAACCCGCATCCGGCGCCTGCACCTGAAATGCAGGAAGACTGAACTCCTCGCTCTGCGCGAAGGCCGCCCCCGAAAACAGCATCAGCACGACCAGCAGGCCTCTCACGCGCCCCCCTCTCCTAGCAGACGAAGCCCTGCCCGCTGCTGGTGGCCGAGTCTTGACAGCGAAAGATCCTGTTTGACCTTTGCGCTGTCCCGGTGACCCCGGACTGAACCAACCAACACTCGAGGAGACCACCATGTCGCTTGCCCGTTTCGCCTTCAGCCCCCGCTTCCCCACCAACACGTTCTGGCGCGATGTCGACGAGCTCTTCCACACCGCGGCGCCCACCAGCCTCACCCCGGCTGCCGACGTGCTGGAGACCGACAAGACCGTGGAGATCCACCTCGACATGCCGGGCGTCGCCCCTGAAGCGATCGACGTGAAGCTCGAAGGCAACCAGCTCACCATCAGCGCCGAACGCAAGAGCGACAAGGTCGCCGAAGAGAAGGGCTGGATCCGCCGGGAGCGCAGCCGCGGCATGTTCAGCCGCACCTTCACGCTCACCGACTCGCTCGACGGCACGCAGCCCGAAGCGACGTATCGGCACGGCGTGCTGGTGGTCACCGTGCCCAAGCGCGAAGCGGCGCAGCCCCGATCCCTCAAGGTGAAGGTCGAGGCCTGACGTCATCACCCCTGCCCGGCAGTTGAGGCACACTGCCGGGCATGCAGCTCGCACGGAAGATCACCCTCCCGCTCGCTCTCTCCGCGTTCCTGGCGCTGGGTTTTTCGGCGTGGCTCTCGGTGCGCGAAGCGGTCGAGCTGCACCACGCCGACATCGAGCGTGATCAAAGCGTGGCTGGCCGCGTGCTGCTCGCCGCTCTCGAGCGGGAGCGCCAGGCCGGCACCGCGCAGGCCGGCGCCGACGCCTTGCTGGCGGTGGCCAACCGCGACGCCGCGTTGACCCAGATGCGACTGGTGCCGCTCGCCCAGCTGGGCCTGAACGAAACCCAGCGCGAAGCCCTCACGCGCGGCGAGCCGGTGTTCGTGCTCGACGTGTGGCACACCGCCGAGACCCTGCTGGCCACGCCGTTGCCCGACGGCAGCCCCGGTGTGTTGTGGGTGCAGGAGACGCTCGGCGCCGAACGAGACACCGTCGCGCGCATCGTCAAGAGCCACGTCTTCAACTTCGGCACGCTGGCCATGTTGTGGGCGGTGGTGGCCATCGGCCTGGGCGCGGTGGTGGTGGGCCGCCCGATGCGCTCGCTGGCCGAGAAGGCGCGCCGGGTGAGCAAAGGCGACTACTCCGGCCCCCTGGCCATCGTGCAGCGCGACGAGATTGGGCAGCTGGCCACCGAGATGAATCACATGTGCGACGAGCTGCTGCGCGCCAGCGATCGGTTGCAGCAGGAGGTCACCGCGCGCAACTCCGCGCAGGACGCGCTTCGCCACGCCGACAGGCTCACCACGGTGGGCATTCTCGCCGCGGGCATCGCGCACGAGCTGGGCACCCCGCTCAACGTGGTCTCCATGCGCGCCCGAATGATCTCCACCGGCGAGGTGCAGGGCGACGACGCGAAGAAGAACGCGGAGATCATCCACCAGCAGACGGGGCAGATGACCCGCATCATCCGCCAGCTGCTCGACTTCGCCCGGCGTGAGACGCCCCGGATGACGCGTTTCTCCCTCGCACAAGTGGCCAGCGAAGCCGTGGCCATGCTCCACCCGCTGGTGGAAAAGGGCGGCTGTACCCTCGCGGTGGAGCCCTCGGAGAACGTGGAGGTCGACGGCGATCCCCGCCAGCTGCAGCAGGTGATCGCCAACCTGGTGATCAACAGCGTGCAGGCCATGCCGCAAGGAGGCCCGGTGACGCTCTCGGTGAAGAAGGTGCGCGCCACGCCCCCACCCGATCTCGGTGGCCCGGAGCGCGCTTACGCCCGCCTCGACGTGCACGACCGCGGCACCGGCATCACCGAAGAGGTCTTTCCCCGGATCTTCGAGCCGTTCTTCACCACCAAGCCGGTGGGTGATGGCAACGGCCTGGGTCTGCCGGTCGCCTGGGGCATTCTCAAAGATCACCACGGGTGGATCAGTGTCGACTCCCGGCCCGGAGTCGGCACAACCTTCTCCCTCTTTCTCCCTCTGGAGCACGAAGCCGCATGAATCACCCACTCCTCATCGTCGAAGACGATCTCGCCATGGCCCAGCTGCTCGTCGAAGGGCTCACCCGCCGCGGGTACCAGCCGTTCGCAGTGCACAGCGGTGAAGCGGCCCTGGCCCTGCTGCAGCAACGCGACGTCGAAGCGGTGGTCACCGACGTGAACATGAAGGGCCTCGATGGCCTGAGCCTGTGCGAGCGCATCGTGGCCGGTCACCCGGGGCTCCCCGTGCTGGTGATCACCGCGTTCGGCAGCATGGACACGGCGATCAAGGCGATCCGGGTGGGGGCATACGATTTTCTCACCAAGCCGTTCGAGCTCGAGACACTCACCCTCGCCCTGGCGCGCGCGGTTCAGCACAAACAGCTGCGCGAAGAGGTCAAGCGGCTGCGGGAAGAAGCGGGGGTGCGCAAGGTCACCTCGACGCTGCTGGGCGAGAGCAACGGCATGCGCGAGCTGTTCAACCAGATCAACCGCATGGCCGACAGCGACTCCACCGTGCTGGTCAGCGGTGAGCGCGGCACCCGGAAAGAAGCCGTGGCGCGCGCGATCCACGAGGTGAGCCGCCGCCGGGCCGGGCCGTTCGTGGCGATCAGCTGCGGCGCGGTGCCCGACGAGCTGCTCGCAGCCGAGCTGTTCGGGGTCGCCAAAGGCGTGGCGCCCGCCAAGCCCGGGGCCTTCGTGCGCGCACAAGGCGGCACCGTGTTCCTCGACGGGGTGGGTGAGCTCTCGGGCGAGCTGCAGCAGAAGGTGCTGCGGGCGATCAAGGAGAAGAAGGTGATCCCCGTGGGAGGAGACAGTGAGGTGGCCTTCGACGCGCGGTTGATCGCCGCCACGCATCGTGATCTGGAGACCGCGGTCGAAGAGAGCCGCTTCCGCGAAGATCTCTACTTCCACATCAACGTGATCAACCTGCACGTGCCGCCGCTGCGCATGCGTGGCAACGACGTGCTGCTGCTCGCGCAACAGTTCGTGCGCGCGTCGGCGGAAAAGTCCGGCAAGGAGGTCACCGGCATCGCCACCTCGGCCGCCGAGAAGCTGCTGGCGTATGCGTGGCCGGGCAACGTGTACGAGCTGGAGAACGTGATCGAACGGGCGGTGGCGTTGACCCGCTACACGCAGCTCACCAGCGAAGACCTGCCCGAGAAGGTGCTCCACCCCAGCCACGCGAACAGCGCCGCCGACGCCGACGAAGCGTC
>JANODF010000042.1:0-6041 GCA_031412555.1 Archangium sp.
GAAGAGCTGATCAAGCGCTTCCAACTCGGGTCGCTCCTTGCCTCTCCCTTTTTGCCCTGCGAGCCATTGGGGTACCTCGACATGCTGCAGCTACTGCAGGGCGCAAAGATCGCCCTGACCGACTCCGGTGGGATTCAGGAAGAGGCCTGCACCCTGAAGGTCCCCTGCGTCACGCTGCGCCCCAACACAGAGCGGCCCGAAACGGTCAGCGTGGGGGCCAACCGGCTTTGCGACGTGACGGACGCCCAGATCCTCGGCGGAGTGGTTGACGAGATGCTCTCCGTCGCTCCGATCTGGCCCAACCCCTTCGGAGATGGCCGCGCTGCGGTGCGTGTGGTGGATGTGCTGCTCGATCCAACCACGCGCCTGGTGCCCTCCGGCGCGCCCTAGTCAGGACACCGGGAAGCCGTGCGAGTGCACGAAGGTGAGCATCACCAACGTCGCGCCTGAAGCGAAGAGCAGAAAGGCCAGCGTCATCGGCCGCTTCTCGAGCAACTGCGCCACCAGGATGAACAGCGGAAAGTGGACCGAGAAGAACCGCCCAGAGCCGGTCCACACGCGAAAGTAGACGAGCCACACCAGTACGGACCAGACCGTGAACACGAGGCCCATTCTCCGCGCGCCGAGCAGAATGAGGACCGCGGTGATGATCAGTCCCCACACGGCGAACAGGATCTGCAGGGTCACCTGACCGGCGAGCCAATTCGATCGAAAGCCCGACATGAACACCTCCCAGAATCGGGTGGCCGTCATCTCCTTGCCCCAGCCGGGCGCGTCGAGGCTCGTCACGAACAAAAAGGGGTCACCGAACTTCAACTTCAGGAAGACCATGTACGAGCCGATGCCCAGGGCGCCCAGCCCGATGAAGAGGATGTTGGGGCGGACCTTCTTCAGGTCCCAGTTGAGCTCTGAGAGATAGAAGAGGGCTACCGCGAGCGTCGTGACGATCCCCACGGTGCGGGTCGCGCTCGCTGCCGCCAAGAAGAGACCGCTGATGAGCCACTGCTTCCGGTGTGCGAAATAGAAGGCGCCCATGTTGCCGAGAAAGAAAAGCGACTCGGTGTAGAGCCCCGAAAAGTAGAAAGAGAACGGGTAGAGCAACAGCAGCACGCAGGTCTTTTGTGCGAGGCCCTCGTCGTAGCGCTCCTTCACGAAGCGGTAGAGGAACACCGTGGCGGCGGCCAGCGAGAGGTTTGAGACCAACAGGCCCGCAGTGAAGATGTCGCCCGTCAGCATGGAAACCGCCCGAACCGTGAGCGGATAGAGGGGCATGAAGACCGTGTCTCGTTGGCCGGAATTCGCGACGTTCGTGTACCCGTTGACGATGATCGACCGGTACCACTGCGCATCCCAGTTGAACCACCCGTCGAGGAACAGATTCTGCGGGAAGTGACTCGCTGCGTACGGATGGCGAACGTTCATCCACACCAGGCCGAGGTAGGCGATCCAGAACAGCACCAACCGGCTACCGAAGACCATCGCCAGCGGCACGCGCACCGCTTCAAGAGAGTCCCGGAGGCTCACTCTTTCCGTCGCTGAAGGGTCGATCACAGCGGCCGCTTAGAGCGCGAGCCCACCAAGGGCAAGGCCACAGCGATGCCTTTGCCCCCGCCGCGGAGTAGCGTGCGTTTGTATGAATGACGGGCGAGCGCTGGGCTTGGTAATTCTGCTGTCCTCGTTGGCAGGTTGTAGGTGTCTGGTGACGGTCGACGAACGTCAGGCCGACACGGGATCAATCGGACGAGATGGGGGCGGACCGCTCGGAGGGATGGGCGGTGGCGATGCACTGGGTGGTGGCGGCGGCGCATTGGGTGGAGGAGCCGGCGCAAGCGGGGGGGGCGGCGGTTCAATCGGTGGTGGTGGCGGCGCCATCGGCGGCGGTGGCGGGGCAACCGGCGGTGGTGGTGGGGCAATCGGTGGCGGTGGCGGCGCAATCGGCGGCGGTGGCGGTGCAACCGGCGGTGGTGGTGGGGCAATCGGTGGCGGTGGCGGTGCAATCGGCGGCGGTGGCGGTGCAATCGGCGGCGGTGGCGGCGCAATCGGCGGCGGTGGCGGTGGCGGTGCACTCGGTGGAGGTGGGGGCTCGTTCTCCACTATCGACGACGGGCAAGAAGGTAGGGCCAACCCGGCGACTGCGGTCTTTCAAGGCGTCGTTCATGTCTTCGACTACGAATCGACCAACGGTGACCTCAGGTGGTGCGCCAACGTCGCCTCTGGATGTTCCTGGCAGACGCTCGACGGCGCCGGCGGCTCCAACGGCCGAGTGAACGCCGATGTCGGTGGTGAGTGCATCTCAGCGACCACCTGGAACGGCGCGCTTCACGTCATCTACCGCCAAGACACTCCGGCGAACTCAAGGCACGTGATGAGGCACGCTCGGTACGCGAACGGAGTCTGGTCCTTCGAGACGATTGACGGGCTTGGGGGCGACCACGGGAGAACGTCGAATCGGGTCGGAGGCTGCCCCTCGGCGGCGGGCTTCACGAGTTGGTTGTTCATCAGCTTTTACGACTACGACGCTCAGGCCCTGCGCCTGGGTTGGAACAACGAGGCGAGCTGGGACTTCACGACCCTCGATGGCACCTCAGCAGCAGGCCAGCTGAGCGGTGACGTGGGCTACTGGTCGGCGATGGTCAGCACCGGCTCGACCCTCCGCATCTTCTATTCGGATGCCACCAACCAGGATCTTCGGGAGGCAGCCTGGGCTGGTTCGGGAAGCTGGCAGCTGGCCACTCGTGATGGGCAACCAGGTCAGGGCACGACGGGCAACATCACCGGTCGAATTGGAGCCCTGTCGGTCGGATCGGTGCCGCATGTTTTTTATCACGACGCCTCCAGCGGCGACCTCAGGCACGCGGTTGGGACTGCAAACTGGAGCTACGAGGTGCTCGATGGTGATGGTGTGAGAGCCGGTGCGACGACGAACACCGTTGGCCTGGGCGGGATCACCGCATCGAGCACGACGTCCGAAACGCACATCTTCTACTACGACAGTAGTGCGGGCGACCTACGCCATGCCTGGCTGCCTTTGACTGGCTCGTGGACCTTCGAGACTGCCGACGGTCATTCGACGGCCGGTGGCCGGGTGAACGGCGACGTGGGCCGAAATCCAGCGAGCGTGTCGGTGGGTGCCCAGCTTCGGGTCTTCTACGAGGGGCCCTCTGCGAGCATCCGCCAGGCGGAATACTGAGTTCGTTTCTAAAGGAATGAGGGGAGGCCCGCGGACGCCAACACCGGCGCCTCGAGGTCCTTCTTCGAGAGCAGCGGGTGCTTCGTCGGCCACTCGATCCCGATGGCCGGATCGTTCCAGAGAATCGAGTGCTCGCTGGCAGGCGCGTAGAGCGCGGTGCACTTGTAGAGAAAGTCAGTCTCGTCTGACATGCAGCAGAACCCGTGCGCGAAGCCGGGAGGCACCCAGAGCTGCTTGCGGTTCGATTCCGACAGCTCGCAGCCGTACCACTTGCCGAAGTGGGGTGAGCCCACCCTCACGTCGACCGCGACGTCGAACACGGCGCCGCGTGTGACGCAGACCAGCTTTCCTTGCGCGTTCGGGTTCTGAAAATGCAGCCCGCGCAGGGTGTCTTTGACCGAGTGGCTCCAGTTGTCCTGCACGAAGGGGCCCGGTACGCCGTGAGCCGCGTACTTCTCGGCGTGGAAGGTCTCCATGAAGAAGCCGCGGGCGTCGGAGAAGACGCGAGGGGTGATCAACAACACCCCCGGCAGTGGCGTGGCGTCGACGTTCACGCGCGCTTCTTGAGCAACGAGAAGAGGTACTCGCCGTAACCATTCTTCTTCATCGGCTCGGCGAGCTTCTCGAGCTGCGCGTCGTCGATGTACTTCATGCGCCAGCAGATCTCCTCGAGGCAGGCCACCTTGAGCCCAGTGCGCCGCTCGATCACGTGAATGAACTGCGAGGCCTCCATCAACGACTCGTGCGTGCCGGTGTCGAGCCAGGCAAACCCGCGGCTCATCACCTCGACGGTCAGCGTGTTGCGCTTCAAGTACACGTCGTTGACGGCGGTGATCTCGAGCTCGCCGCGCGCCGACGGCTTCAAGGTGCGCGCGATGTCGAGCACGTCGTTGTCGTAGAAATAGAGGCCGGTGACCGCGTAGTTCGACTTCGGGACCTTGGGCTTCTCTTCGATCGAGAGCGCCTTGCCCGACGCGTCGAGCTCGACCACGCCGTAACGCTCGGGGTCGCTGACCTGGTAGCCGAACACGGTCGCGCCGTGGGTGAGCTTCGCGGCGTGCTGCACCATCGCGCTGAAGCCTTCGCCGAAGAAGATGTTGTCACCCAGCACCAGCGAGACGCTGTCGTTGCCCACGAACTCGCGGCCGATGATGAAGGCCTGCGCCAGGCCATCGGGGCTGGGCTGCTCGGCGTAGGAGAACGAGACGCCCCACTGCTTGCCGTCACCCAGCAGCTCGCGGAACCGCGGCAGATCTTGCGGGGTGGAGATGATCAGGATCTCCCGAATGCCCGCCAGCAGCAGCGTGCTGATGGGGTAGTAGACCATCGGCTTGTCGTGAATCGGGAGCAGCTGCTTCGAGACGACCCGGGTCAGCGGGTACAAGCGGGTGCCTGATCCACCGGCCAGAACGATACCCTTCATGAGGTGCTTCCTTTGTACTCGGCGTAGAGGCGAGCGAGGGCGGCCTCGAGCGAGAGTGGCTTCGCGCTCAGTGCCTCCGACGTCCTGCTGACATTCAAACCGCTCTTCGCGGGCCGGGGGCTGGGCAGGTTGACCTCGGCCATGCGGCTGGGCTGGATGAGCTTCGCGTCGAAGCCAAAACGCGCGCACAGCTGCTGGCCGAAGGTCACCCGGTCGACCACGTCGGCGCCGCTGGTGTGCCAGATCCCGGCGAGGCGGCGTTCGGCGAGCTCGGCCAACATCTCGGCGGCGTTGCTGGCGTGCGTGGGGGAGACCCATTGATCCGTGAACAGCTTCACGTTCTTGCCGCTGCTCAGCGCGTCGATGAGCCACGAGCCGAAGTTGTTCTTACCGGTGGAAGGCCAGCCGTAGACCACCGCGGTGCGGGCGATGGTCCACTGGTCTTTGGGCAACAACGCGCGCACTGCTTCTTCGCCCGCGTGTTTGGTGATCGCGTAGGTGCCGCGCGGGTTGGGGATCGCGTCGACGTCGTAGGGGCCCGCGTCGCCATCGAAGACGTAGTCGGTCGACACGTGCACCAGATGGCTGCCCAGCTCACGCGCAGCGCGGGCCAGGGTGGCCACGCCTTCGACGTTCGCGGTGTACGCGCCGAGTGGATCTCGCTCACAACCGTCGACGTCGGTCATCGCCGCGCAGTTGATGATCACCTGCGGGCTGAGCTCGTTGATCGCTGAGGAGAGCTTCTGCGCATCGCCCAGATCCATCGACACATACGTTCCACCCGGGGCGCGTTGGGGACCACGGCCGAGGCCGATGACTTCGTGGCCTCTGGAGGCGAGGAGGCGCAGCAGGCGGCCCGCCACCAATCCGTTGGCGCCGGTGACGAGGAGCCGCATCAGGCCTTGAGCCGCGCGGCGTACTGCGTGTCGAAGTAGCTCTTGTAGGCGCCAGAGAGGATGCGCTCCCACCAGGGCTTGTGGTCGAGGTACCACTTCACCGTCTCACCCAGCGCCTGCTCGAACACGTGCGTAGGCGCCCAGCCGAGTTCCCGTTTGCTCTTCGACGCATCGATCGCGTAGCGCTTGTCGTGACCGGGGCGATCTTTGACGTACTTGATGAGCGACTCGGGCTTGCCCACCGCGGAGAGGATCGCCTTGACGATCTGAATGTTCTGCCGCTCCGAGTTGCCGCCGATGTTGTAGCACTCGCCCTTTTTGCCCTTCTCCAGGGCGAGGGTGAGCGCGGCGCAGTGATCTTCGACGTGCAGCCAGTCGCGCACGTTGGTGCCGTCGCCATAGACCGGCAGCGGCTTGTCGTTGATGGCGTTGGCCACCATGAGAGGGATCAACTTTTCGGGGAACTGGTACGGCCCGTAGTTGTTCGAGCAGCGGGTCACCACCACGTCGAGGCCGAAGGTGCGCTCGTAGG
>JANODF010000043.1:0-3166 GCA_031412555.1 Archangium sp.
CGCTGCTTCAAGGGTGGCGGTGAAGGCTGCGCTCCGGGGGCACCGGCATCTGAAGGGCAAGCTGGTCTTCTGCAACGACGCGGGCGGGTACTTGACCAAGGGCGAGTGCAAGTGGCCCCTGTGGCGCGCCTGCGAGACAGCCGGTATTCCCCGCGTGGGGTGGCACGTGCTTCGGCACACCTTCGCAAGTCACCTCGTCATGAGGGGGGTCCCGTTGAAGGCGGTGCAGGAGCTGATGGGCCACGCCACCTTGGAGATGACGATGCGCTACGCCCACCTCGCCCCTGAAATGAAAGCGGACGCCGTGGCCTGCTCGACACACCCGCCCCTGCGTGGGCGCTGGAGCAGCTCCACAGCACTCCCACAGCACTGGAGGTGGCGATGGGGAACTAGAGACGACAAAACCGCCCCAACTGCGGGCGGTTAAGAAGTGGAGGCGCCGGGAATCGAACCCGGGTCCGAAAGCCATCAGTTCCAAGTCACTACGTGTGTAGTCCGATCTTTAGAGCTTTAAGCCTCCCACACTCAAACGGACGTGATGGTGAGAGAGCCGATTCTGACTATTTCTCATTCTCCTCGCTCAGATACTCGGAGAACCAGCCGGCATTATGGCGGTCGATCTTCACCTCACCGACAGAAGATGAAGCGACCGTGCAGGGACCGTTTTTTAGGCGGCCAGCGCAAGCTCAACGTTGTCGTTGGCTTTTGTGGTTTTTGCTCACTTTTATTTACGAGTGTGAAAGCTCACTCGACACGCGACCGGGAACGTCTGTGCCCCCGTCGAAACCTTGTCGCCCCCTAGTTTTCAAAGAACCAAACTTCTGAGGGCTTGACGGCTCCCTCACCCTGACCCTCTCCCAGAGGGAGAGGGAACGACTCGCCTCATTTAACCACTTCGTGGCGCTTGTCACTGCCTGTCTGCCGGGCTGAAACCCCACCCCGATGATCTCTCCCCTCGTCGCAGCCGCCGTCGCCACCCTGACGCTCGCTGGCGTCTTCCCCTACCCCACGAAGATCACCACCTTGAAGAACGGCCTCACCGTCGTCCGGGTGCCCTTCGATTCTCCCGGGTTGGTCGCCTACTACTCCGTCGTTCGGGTGGGTTCTCGCAACGAGGTCGAACCCGGCCACACCGGCTTCGCCCACTTCTTCGAGCACATGATGTTCCGCGGCACCAAACGCTTCCCCGAAGGCGCCCGCGGCGCCGTCACCGGAAAGCTCGGCTTCGTCGAGAACGCCTTCACCACCGACGACGTCACCGTCTACTACTCCAACGGCCCCAGCTCGGGCCTGGAGACCCTGATCGACCTCGAGGCCGACCGCTTCATCAACCTCGACTACGCCGAACCCGCCTTCCAGACCGAAGCCCTGGCCGTCGCCGGCGAGTACCAGAAGAACGCGTCGAACCCCGGCCTCAAGATCGAAGAGATCACCCTGGGCACCGCCTTCACCCAACACCCCTACAAACACACCACCATCGGTCTCTACGAAGACATCGTCGAGATGCCCAAACGCTTCGAGTACTCGAAGACGTTCTTCAAGCGTTGGTACACACCTGACAACACCATCCTGGTCATCGCTGGTGACTTCGATGACGCCAAGCTGATGGCCACCGTGGAGAAGCACTACGGCCCGTGGACCGGCAAGGCCGCGAAGATGGAGATCCCCGTGGAGCCGCAGCAGAAAGAAGCGCGGACCGCCAAGCTCACCTGGCCCACGCCCACCCTGCCCCGCCTGGGCATGGCGTGGCACTCCCCCGCGGCGTCGACGAAGACGATGGATGCCGCCACGCAGCAGGTGTTGAGCGCGTACCTGGTCGGGCCGACGTCACCGCTCCACCGCACGCTGGTGTTGGAGCAGCAGCTCGTCGAGCGTTTCGTCGCCTTCTACGATCACCACCGCGATCCCTGCTTCTTCGGCATCGATGCTCGGCTGAAGAACGAATCGAACCGCGAGGCCGTGAGCAAGGCCGTGCTGGAGGCGATTGGTGAAGTGGCCAGGGGCAAGGCCGACTCCAAACGCCTCGACGACATCAAGAGCAACCTGCGCTTTGGCGTCGTGATGGATCTCGAGACGCCCTCTCAGGTCGCCGAGACGCTCGCGTGGCACATGGGGATTTTCGGGAGCGTCGATGCCATCGACTCGCTCTACGCCAACATCGGCAAGGTCACGGCGAAGGACTTGAGCGCGTTCGCCAAGAAGTACCTCGTCGATACCAACAGGACGACCATGCATTTTACGGTTGAGCTGAAAGGTGGTGCCAATTGAGCCCCCTCAGCCGGACGATTCTCCTCGTGCTGCTTGCCGGGTGTGCGACTGCGCCGGCTCCCGTCGTGGTGAAGGAGCTGCCGAGGGACGCCGCTCAGCTCGAGCTCGACTCCCTGGTGGTCAAGCCCGCACCCACCGAAGCGGTGCCGTATCGCGCGCTGCCTTCCATCGAGCCGATGAAGCTGGTGGTGCTGCCCGTTCCCAACAAGCCCATCGTCAGCGTGCGCCTCGTCTTCCGCACCGGCTCGGTCGACGATCCTTCCGGGAAAGAGGGCCTCACCGCGCTCACCACCCGCATGCTGCTCGAGGGCGGAACCAAGTCACTCGACAGCGCGCAGCTGCTCCAGGCGCTCTACCCGATGGCCGCTGAGCTCGGCGGCGACACACAAGGAGTTCACCACCCTCACCGGCCGCGTTCACCGCGATCGCCTGCCCCGCTTCCTCGAGATCATGAGCGAGACCCTGCTGGCCCCGCGCTTCGAGGAGAAGGAGTTCACCCGCCTCCGCGCCGATCAGCTCAACGCCGTGAAGAACCGCCTGCGCCAGGAGAACGATGAAGAGCTCTCCAAGGTCGCGCTCGATTCACTGCTCTACGAGGGCCACCCGTACCGGCACGCGACCGGCGGCACCGAGAAGGGTCTCGAGGCGATCACGCTCGAGGACGTGAAGGCGCACTGGAAGAACACCTTCACCCAGGACCGCTTGATCATCGGGCTCGCTGGCGCCGTCGATGACGCGCTCGCCACCCAGGTGAAGACCACGCTCAGCGCCTTGCCGGCGAAGGGCACCGTTCGTGAGCCGCTGCCGACCGCTCCGGGGCCGAAGGGCCTCACGCTCATCGTCGAGCGCGACACGACGTCCACCGCCGGCAACTTCGGCTTCACCACCCCGCTGCGCC
>JANODF010000044.1:0-4106 GCA_031412555.1 Archangium sp.
CGGTCCGCAAGGCCGGATGAGATTGACTCGACGGGGCCGCTCGACCATAGCGCCGCCCTGCCATCTGGCCCCTTCGTCTAGCGGTTAGGACGTCGCCCTCTCACGGCGGTAACACGGGTTCGATTCCCGTAGGGGTCACCACGGCTTAAGTGATTGATATCATTGGACTATATGTTCAATATATCTCAGCGGCATTGGCCGATTTCCGCCAAATATTCGCAGCCTGAATTTCCATCCCCACGCAGAGAAAGTGTTGCGTTCTCAACGGGTTGAGATTCTACGCCTTTTCTCTTTGGCGCAAAATCCATGTCTCGAACTGGTTAGGTGTTGTTCGCGAATTAGCGAAGGAGCAGCGCGTCCTGCTCAGTCCACGATAGCGGGAGGCCATCAAGGTTCTGAAGGACCTGGCCTGTGAGATGCCCCGGCTGTACGCCATTAACGATGGCGGTGACGATCGATGGCGAGAGGTAGCTCAAGCGCAGCAGTCGCTTGTAGCGCTCGGTCGAGCGACCAAACAGCTTCGCCAGTCTGGCGAGCGTGAAGTTGGGCTTGGACATTGCCAATGCTCGGGCGCGATGTGCATTCTTGAGCAAGACCACAAGCTGTGGATCCGGTGCTAACTTGTTGGAAACCACAACCTCCCCGACGATCAGCTTGGCGTCATTGCCATGCCGGATGCGCTCGAGCGATCGTTCATGCACGGTGCCATCATTGAGAAGCAGGCTGAGACTGGCGTCGCCGATGGTGATCTTGCGCACCCGCTCGATGATTTGCCCGCGGCGTTGACGATGGTCGCTTCCCGACAGGACTTCAGTCAGCTGCCGGGCGTCCGAGGAGGCATCGACACTGCTTACCTGCCCGGTGATGTGGTCGGCCAGCAGCTCACAGCAGATTGCTTCGATCGCGTTGGCCGAGACCCGGTAAGCCGGTGGCCCACCGTTCCCGATAGTCTTGGGATGGGTAACGTAATAGCGGAACCGCTGTCCGTTGCGCGTAGTGTGGACCGGACCCATTGTTCGCCCGTGTCGATCGACGATCAGGCCTTGGAGCATGCTGCCAGAGACCAACTTCGGACCGCGGACTGCGGTCGTGCTGAGCGTGGCAAGAATGGTCTGAGCCTCATCGAACTGCTCACGATCAAGGATCGCTTCGTGCTGCCCCTGGTAGATCGTGCCTTTATGGTCGATCTCGCCAACATAGATTCGGTTCGAGAGCAGGCACCGCAGCGAGCCATACTGAAACTCGTTGCCGCCGACTGTCTTGCCAAAGCGCGTGCGCCGCTTGGTCTTCAGCCCTTCGCGCGCTGCCCAGCGCAGCGTACCCTGGACCGACTTAATCGTCACGAAGGCTGCGAAGATGGCGCGCAGCGTGCCCGCCTCGGTCGGGTTGATAATCAGCTTCTTGTCGACCACGTCATAGCCGAACGGGATCGTTCCACCCATCCACATCCCCTTCGCCTTCGACGCTGCGATCTTGTCGCGCACCCGCTCAGCGCCGACCTCACGCTCGAACTGAGCGAACGACAAAAGGACGTGGAGCATCAGTCGTCCCATGCTGGTCTTGGTGTTGAACGACTGTGTCACGCTGACGAAGCTCGCTCCATTTTTCTCCAGCAGCTCGACTATCCGGGCGAAGTCGGCGAGGCTGCGGGTCAGACGGTCGATCTTGTAGATGACGATCACGTCGACTTTGCCCGACGCTACGTCAGCGAGTAGCGCTTCCAGTCCCGGCCGAGCCATTGTCCCGCCCGATATGCCACCATCATCGTAGCGTTCGCGGTTGAGGCTCCAGCCTTCATGCTTCTGGCTGGCGACATAGGCCTTGCACGCCTCATACTGAGCATCGAGGCTGTTGAACTCTTGGTCGAGCCCTTCCTCGCTCGACTTGCGGGTGTAGATTGAGCAGCGGATCCGGCTCATACGACCAACCCAAAGAACTTCGGGCCCGACCACTTGGTCCCCGTGATTTTGGTCGCGATTAGGGTCAGTGATGAGAAACGGTCTCCTTCGTAGATCAGTCCGCTCTCGGTCACCTCGACCACATAGGTCCGGCCCCGCCAGCGGCGGACCAGGCGGTTACCAGGACGCAGGGAAACTCGCGCAGGTCGTTGGCGCCGGGTTGAAGCGCCCTCTCCGCCTCCTGCCAACGTTTGCCGCACCTCGGTCGCGAGGCCACCGTGCACCGTCTCCTGCAGCCGCCAGGCAATGCCGCGGGCCATCAGGTCGGGGGTGAATGCCGATGGTGGCGCAGCCTTGTAAAGGCCGAGCCACCGCTCTGCGAGTTGCTTCCGGCTAAGCCGACGTAAGCCCGCCAGTTCCTGCTCCAACTCCGCACTCACTTCGGCGCCACCGCGCGATAGATGCGGACGCCGTCAACCTTGTCGCTGTCGATGGCATAGCCACGCTTTTTCAATCCGGTCAGCGCGGCTCGCGTGGTGTGCGGCAACCAACCGGTCGCGGCGATCATCTGGTCAAGCGTGGCGCCCTCGTCACGAAGCAAGAGCGCGGCGAGTTTGTCTCGCTTGGTGACCTTCGCGGCGGGAACTGCATTGGTGCAACCCGCGGGTGCCGGTTTACGGGCGACGCGTCGGCGAGCCGGCTTCGTGGAGGTTGCGATCCGTTCTGAATTGGTGTTCGACGCGGACTTGGCATTTGAGTTGGTCATAGTGGCCTCCTTGCGGAGCGGTCCAATTGCCGTTCCCACCACCCAAGGCCCGGTCAGTCGAGCTGGCCGGGGCGTCGCCGCGACTGAACCGCGACTCATTACAATGACCAATGCTCGGTTCGAACGCGAAGTCGAATGGAATGTGGGGGAATGTCCGCTTTGCGCCCATCTCGGTCGTCGACGGGCCTTCGGCCTGATCCTGAAAGCGGACGCTCGCTAGTCCAGGCGAATTACGTCGCACTAAGATCAGTCTAGTACCTTCAAAAATCCATCGCGCAGAGGCTCGCGGAGGCTTCGACGAAACCGCTTAGACCCTGCCAACGAGGGGCTAGATAAGCTTGGCGTGGACTCGCTAGGGGCCCAGCGATGCCACTCGATATCCTGATTGCCTTTTTATTAACGGTGACGGCGATGCGGGACTGGCAATCGTAGCAAGCAAGGGGCGCGCCTAACTCGAATAAATGGTCTACGCGGCTCTGCTAGTGGGGGTAATGATCTGGCCGGAGCTAACAGGCTTACCGAAGAGCCATCCCTGTCCCAGCGTGCAGCCGGCAACCTTCAACAAGATCATCTGCTCTTTCGTTTCGACACCCTCGGCGACAATCTCAATCGATAGGCTATGAGCCAAGTGGATAACCGCTCTGACGATGGAGGCGATCTCGTCATTTTGCACCATTTGTGCAACGAATGAGCGATCGATTTTGACGACGTCGACCGGAAAGTCGCGCAAATGGGATAAAGAAGAAGACCCAGTTCCGAAGTCATCGAGGGAGATGCGGATTCCGGCCTCGCTGAGCTTAACGAGCGCTCTGCCGACGAACTCTGACGACCTTTCGAGAAACACGTGCTCGGTAACTTCGACCTCGACGAGACTGGCAGGTAGCTGCCGGCACTCCAGCCGTTCCAGCAAGCGCTCAGCATAGTCGTCACGCAAAAACTCTACGGGGGCAGCATTTATCGCGACCCTGCCAAACTCAAGTCCTCTCCTTCGCCAACTCACAATATCGTCAAATATCTTGTTTTGCATCAGCTCCCCGATTTTCGACGCGAGCTCGAAGTCTTTAAAAGCCTCGGCGACGCTGTCGGGTTCCTGCAGCCCCTGGGTAGGATGCTGCCATCTCAAAAGGGCTTCGTAACCGACCGTATCGCCGGTCGTCAGGTTCACTTTCGGCTGGTAGTGCGGAATGACAGATTCTGCCTTCAGGGCCACTCGCGCAACGTTTAGTTGCGATGCGACCCGCTGCAGCTCCCGGCGCATATGGCTATGGAACATCTTGGTTCCGCCGCGACCTGACGCCTTTAACGCATAGAGTGCGGTATCAGCGGCCATCAGCAGATCGTCCGCTGCCGTGGCATCACGCGGGAAGAGAGCCCCGCCTATGCTCGCGCTGCCGCAGATTACTCGATTGTCGAACTGCACCGGCGCCTGAAGCTGATCTAAG
>JANODF010000045.1:0-8797 GCA_031412555.1 Archangium sp.
CCGCCACCCGCACCGCCGCCCGCACCGCCGCCCACGCCTGTGAATTGGCACAGGTTCCAGCCGGCCGGCACGCAGAACTTCCCGCGGGAGACACCCGAGCTGACGATGTCTTGACAGGTGTTGCTACCGTCTTGAGAACAAGCGCCGCCCACGGGTACCGACGTGGAAGGCCCGCAGCTGAACGTGCACACGCACTGATTTCCCAGCGAGAGCCACTTGCCGCTGGTGCAGGTGGTCGGGACGGTCGCGTTGCAGGGGCCCAGGTCGTTGGAGCCCGTCTGAAACGTGCTGCCCGCTGACCAATTCGCGTTGCACGTCGCGGTCCCGCCTCCGGCGCCGCCGCCTGAGCCGCTCCCGCCGCCCGTGCTGGTCCCTCCGCCGCCGCCCGTGCTGGTCCCACCGCCGCCGCCCGCGCTGGTCCCTCCGCCGCCGCCCACGCTCGTGCCTCCACCGCCGCCCATGCTCGTGCCTCCGCCACCGCCCGTGCTGCTGCCCGAGCCTCCGCCGCCCGGCCCGGCCCCGGGGCCTCCAAACGAGGGCTGAACGCAGCGGTTCATCGTGCAGATCTCGAAGCCCGAGCAATCTGCGTTGATCCTGCATGTGCCCGGGGCGGGCCCACCGCACGCCAGCAGGGAGACTGCAACGAACGGAAGAGAGAGGCGACGTGTCGGCATGATTGACTCCAGGGTGGGGGCCTTGGGCCCGGTTCGCCCCCAAGACACGCGAGCTGAAACCAAGTCGCACGGCTCGCGAGATTCTCTTTTGACCGCGTTCAGCGGCGCCCGGCGCTGTGCTGTACTTCCGGGGCGATGACCTGCCCCTCGGATGAATCGCTCGCGCGCCTGGCCGATGTCGAGGTGCCAGCGCACGAGCGCTCGGTGCTCGTCGGCCATCTCGAGACCTGCGAGACATGTCGGCGCGTCGTCAGCGGCTTGTTGGCGTCATCCCTCGGCGCGCCCGAGTCGGCGCACCCGCATCTGACGCTCGAGCCAGGCGCGCAGCTCGGGGCCTACCTCCTGACCCGACGGCTGGGTGCTGGGGCGATGGGCACCGTCTTTGCCGCCTGGGACGCGCGGCTCGATCGGCTCGTGGCGCTCAAGGCGCTCACGCGCGCGGAAGCCCCGGGGACCTCGCTGGTCGACGAAGCGCGGCTGATGGCCCGTCTCTCACACCCCAACGTCGTGACGGTCTTCGAGACGCTGGAATGGCAGGGGCGGGTGCTGCTCGCCATGGAGCTGGTCGAAGGGCCGACGCTGCGCGAGTGGCTGATAACGCCGCGACGGCGCAAGGAGATCCTCGAGGTCTTCGTCGACGCCGCCACGGGTCTGGCTGCCGCCCATGACGCGGGCGTGGTGCACCGCGACTTCAAGCCCGACAACGTGCTGATGGCTGGGGGCAGTCGGCCACGCCTCACCGACTTCGGGCTCTCGCGATCGCTCGACCCCACGGTGCGCGACGCCCCCCCTGCGCTGGTGGGAACGCCGCGCTACATGGCGCCCGAACAACTCGCCGGGAAGCAAGCCGATGAGCGCTCAGACCAGTTCTCCTTCGCGGCCGCGCTCTGGGAGGCGTTGCTCGGCGCGCCGCCTTTCACCGGCCGCACGCTGCGAGAGCTCGCCGAAGCACAGGGGCTGAAACTCCGAACGACACAGCTGCCTGTGGGCCTGCGACGGATCCTCGGGCGTGCGCTGCACCAGGAGCCCACGAGCCGGTTTCCGTCGATGCACGCGCTGCGAGCCGCCCTCGAAGCGCACCAGCAGAGAAGCAAGCTCGTACCCGTCTTCGGAGCCGCGGTGCTGCTGACCGCCGCGCTGACCTCGAGTTGGGCGCTGACTCGCCAAGAGACGCCCTGTGCGGAGTTGAGCCGCCGGGCTGGCGCGCTCGCGGCCGCCGCGCCTTCAGAAGCCTTCGCCCTGGCTGCGCTTGCCTACCAGCAGGCGGCCCAGACCTGCTCTGCGAGCACCCCAGAGGCAGTGGAGTGTCTGAGGGAGGGCCTCACGTCCCTCGAGTCGACGTTCTCTGCGGTGCAGTTGGCCCCGAGCGCAGCGCAGGCGCGCGCCCCGCGGTTGCTGGCGTTTGCTCCCGCTCCGGAAGACTGCGCGAAGGGCGTGGGGGCCGTCGGGGTAAGCGCCCCGGCGCGGGTCGCCGCACCCCGGCTCGAGGCCCGGCTGCTCGAAGGCGAGGCGCTTCACTTCGATGGCGCGATCGAGGCGGCGACCTCCTTGCTGGCCCAGGTCGAGACCGAAGCCGCTCAGGTGGGCCACACGCCGCTGGTGGCGCGCGCCCAGTTGCAGCGCGCCCTGATCGAGGGGGGCCTCGCGCGCACACAGGACCTGGTGGAGTGGTCGCGAAAGGCACAGGTCACCGCAGCGCTGCCCGACTGCAGCCGGACGCTCGGGTGGGCGCTGCTCAGCGAGCGCGCCGCGGTCTGCCTTGGAGGGGCCGGAACCGCTCAACAATGCCAACAGGTGACAGACCGGCTGACGCCGCTGCTCGACCGACTCGACGAGCCGTGGACACGCGCCTGGAGCGAGGAGCAGCGAACGTTCGCCGCCAGTGAACCGATGGGCCCGGTCTTCTCGCGCTGGCGTGCTCTGCCAGGCACCGAACCCGAGCAGGCACGAGTGCAACGCGCGAACCTCTTCATGCTGCTGCGCCAGAGAAAGGGACGTGAGCTGCAGGCCGCCGCGGCGGACTTGCTCGCTTCGGGGCTCGAGCGCCGCACGCTGCCCCTGGCCATCGGGCGCCTG
This sequence comes from Archangium sp., assembly GCA_031412555.1. GTDB lineage: Bacteria > Myxococcota > Myxococcia > Myxococcales > Myxococcaceae > Archangium_A. The sequence continues at coordinate 2,751 of JANODF010000045.1, forward strand.
CTCAAGGCGCGCGGCCTCATGCTCGAGGAGCGGTACGCTGAAGCGCAGGCCGACCTCGACGCCACTGCCTCACTGCGGGCCCAACCTGCCTTCGCGACCCAGTGGCGCAACGCCCAGTTCGCCCTGTGGTCGGCGACCGACCAGCACGACCGGGTCCTCGAGGCGCTCGAAGGCAGCGACGAAGAGCACTTGATGCTCTTTCGCCTCGACTTCCTGGCAGCGCTCGATCGGTGGGCCGACTACGACGCGTTCGACGACACCCTTCGGCGCTTCGCCGAGAAGGGGCTTTCGGCTCCCGGGCGCAAGCAGTTGTCGGTGACGCGAGCCGCGGCCGCGCTTCGACGGGGAAAGCCCGCCGATGCCCGAGCACAAGGCGTCATCGACGAGCTCCTGATGGGCCGCTATCTGCTGGCGAAGGAAGAGCGCGACGAGGCGCAGCTCGTCAGGCTTCATGAGCAAGCCCTGGCGGGGCCAGCGCCGAATGGAGAACAAGTGTTGATCGCGGTCGAGGCCCTGCTCTCGGCGGGCAAGCACGCCGAAGCCGCGGTGCGCGCGCTGGGCTTGGCGCGCGACGTCGACGACTGGAACGTGCGCTCGATCGCCTTGAGCCAGGCGACCGACGCGTTTCTGCTCGACGGTGACGTCGAGGCCGGCTGTGCGCGCGCGAAAGAAGCCCCTACCGACAATCTGCTGCTCAGCCGCACGTTGCTGATGCGCACGCGAGCCCTCCGCCAACGGTGCCGGGACGTGCCTGGCTTTCGCTCGGAGGCGAAGTAAAACGTGCTTTCGTTCAGCGGCGCTGGACCGTCAGGCCTCTCAAGAAGAGCCAGGCGTTCACCGCGGCGAAGAGCAGCACGAAGGCGAACATCGAGACCGCCCCGAAGTCTTTCCCGGGCGGCTCTTCAGCCATCAACAACCACTTCGCGCTCGCCCCACTCCACGCCTCGTGTTCCTTGAAGACGTCCTGGTACTTCTCAGCGTCTTCGCGTGACAGCAACCGGCCGCGCGCGAAGAACGGGTTCTGCCTCGGCTGAGGCCGCTTGCCGTCGGGCAGGCGCCGGTTCTCGTCTTCGAAGGTGACCCGCTTCACCAGCAGGTTGGTGTCGTTCAAGCCGAGCACCACGAAGCTGCCGTCGTTGTCCTGCACGTACCACCCACGCGCGGTGGGAATGCCGTGCACTTGCGCGTAGCGATTCGAGACGGCGCGATCGAGGTGGTAGTCGCCTTCGGCCCCCAGCTCGATGGGCGTGCGCGACGAGAAGAAGTACGCCGCGTCTTCCTTCATCCACCAGGCGAGCGTGAGCGCGGCCACGAAGGCCAACGCAGCCACCGGAGGCAGCAGGCCCACCCGCGGGCGGTTCAGATCACGTTCCATCTGGGCGATGAGCTTGTCTCGGTCGTCGCTGAGTTCGTTGGGCATGGCGCTCACATGGAAAACCCCGGCCGCGCAGGTCGCGCAACCGGGGTCGTTGAAGCGTGAAGAGACTTCAGCTCACTCCACGAGCTTCTTGGGCTCTTCGACGACCTTCTTCTTCTTGTCCGGCTTCTCGGTGATCTCCGACATCTTGGGAGGGTTCTCCGGGATGTTGAAGATCTTCTTGAGGTCGTTCTCGATGTCCTGCTCGGTCACGCCCTTCGCGAAGGCGAGCTCCTTGATGAGCAGCGAACGCGCGGTATCGAGCATCTTGCGCTCGCCGAACGAGAGATCCTTGTCGCCCTTGAGCAGGTACAGATCGCGGAGCACTTCGGCGATCTCGAACACGGAGCCCGTCTTGATCTTCTCCATGTACTCCCGGTAGCGCCGGTTCCACGTGGTGGAGTCGACCGAGATGTCCTTCTCTTTGAGGATTGCGTAGACCTGACGCACGTCGTCCTCAGAGATGATCTCGCGCAGCCCGACCTGGCCGATCTTGTTGATGGGGATGAGGAACCGCCCGCCGTTCTTCTCGAGCATCTTGAGCACGTAGAAGGACTGGCGCTGGCCGGCCACCTCCGTGTGCTCGATGCCCACTACCTCGCCCACGCCGTGCCCCGGATAGACCGCCTTGTCGCCTGGCTTAAACATCTTCACCTCTAACTACGGGAAAGCACTCGGCTTTTTGACACTTCAAGCCGAGCGCGGAGACCTCTTTATCACATCTGGGGGTTGACTACAAAAGCTCACATCCACGACGCTCCCCAGCGGGCGTGTGGCGTGACGGGGGTGGGTAATGGGCTGGTCGTGGTGGGCGCTGGGCAATCGCCCGGCAGTGTTTCCCGTGTTGGCAGGTCTGTTGGGCGTGGTCTTCGGACCGCTCGCTGAGCTGCCCTGGTTCTGTTGGCTCGCGCTGTGTCTGCTCGCGCTCGTCGCGGCCTGGGTTCGAGGGGCACGCGCCGGTGGTGTGGTCGCCGGGCTGCTCGCGGCGTTGAGTCTGGGCGCGGGTCTGGGCGAGCTCACCGCTGACGTGCCGTTGCCGCCGACCGGGACGAAGGTCTCGCTGGAAGGTCAGGTGGAGACGGTGGGCGCCCATGGCTTCACCCTGAACGTCACGCAGGTCGACGCTGTTCCGCTGCGCTTCAGGGTGGCGCTCTCGTCGGATCACCTGCCTGCGCTTCTGGCCGGGCAGTTCGTTCGGGTGGAAGCGAAGCTCAAGCCCATTCAGGAAGCGGCCAACCCGGGCGAATGGAATCGCAGCGAGTGGTCGTGGCGGCGGGGTCAGCCCGTCACCGGGAGCTTCTCCCCTGCCCGGCTGGTGGTGCTCACCCCGCCCGCTCGTTGGCGGCGCTGGCTGGCCGGAGAACACGCAGCCCTGTCCCACGACACGCACGCGCTGACGGAGGACGCGACCGCGGCGGCGTTGCTGCTCACGCTCTCGGCAGGTCAACGCGCTGAGCTGGGCGACGAGCTGGAAGATGCGTTCGCGCGCAGTGGGCTGGCGCACGTGCTGTCGGTCAGTGGGCTGCACGTGGCGGTGCTGGCGTTCTCGCTGTTCGGGGCGCTGCGCTGGTTGCTCACCCGCAGAATGCAGACGCGGCTGCGCATGACCGACCCACGCGCGTATGCGGTGCCGCTCGCGTTGCCGGTGGTGTGGGCCTACGTGTTGTTCACCGGGTGGCAGGGGCCCGCGGTGCGCTCGGCGTTGATGTGCTGCCTGGTGCTCGGGGCGTGGCTGGTGCGGCGACGGAGCGATCCGCTCAACGCCGTCGCGCTCGCGGCGCTGGTGATGCTGGTGATCGATCCGGCGGCGCCGTTCGATCTCTCCACCCAGCTCTCGTTCCTGGCTGTGGCAGCGCTGGTGTTGTTGTCGCCCACGATCCGCGCGGCGATCCCGCTCGCGCCTCCGTCACCTGCCACGCAGACGGGCCTTTCGCTGCGGCTCTACCGCTGGAGAGAAGCCGCGCTGCAGACCTTCGCGGCCAGCCTCGCGGTCACCTTGACCACTGCGCCGCTGGTGTTGGCTGCGTTTCAGCGCGTGAGCCTGGCCGGGCTCGTCTCGAACGTCGTCACCTTGCCGCTCTCGGGCGTGCTCACCATCGTCGCCGCGGGCGGCGCTGCGCTGCACATCGCGTCACCGGTGATCGCCGCGCCGGTGTTGTGGGTGGGCATTCAGCTCTCGAAGGTGTTCGTGTTCATCGCGCATACGTTCGCCGCGTTGCCGGGTTCGACGGCCGCGTTGCCGGCTGCGACGGGCGTGCTGCTCGCGGCCTGGTGGCTGGGGCTGCTCGCGCTGGTCTTCTTGAAGGGGCGCTGGCGATGGTCGGCGCTGGCGGCTCCGGCGGCGTTGGTGATGCACCTGGCCGGGCCGCCTCGCAGTGATGCGCTCACCGTCACGTTCCTCGCCGTCGGGCATGGCGATGCGGTGGTGCTCAGCTCCCAAGGACATCATGCGCTGATCGATGGAGGTGGGGTGCCCAACGGTCACGACACCGGCCGGCGGTTCGTTCTGCCGTTTCTGCGCCAGCAGCGCATCGAGAAGCTCGATCTCGCGGTGCTCTCGCATGCGCATCCGGATCACGCGCTGGGGCTCATCACCACGCTCGAGGAGCTGCCCACCGCCCGGCTCTGGCTTCCGGCTGACGTGGGTGAAGGCCCGCTGGTGAGTGAACTCATCGCGGCGGCGGGCTCCGCGCAGATTGAGGAACAAGAAAGCGGCTCCGCGTCATTGCGGCTCGGAGCGGCGCGGATCGAAGTGCTGGGACCTCCGCTGGATCGGTCGCAGCTGGAGGGCGAAAACGATCGATCGATCGTGCTGCTGGTGCGGCATGGCGAGGTGACGTTTCTGCTCACCGGGGACCTGGAGGCGGCGGGTGAAGCGGCGTTGTCGGTGGGCCCGGTCACGGTGGTGAAGGCCGCTCATCACGGCAGCGACACGAGCTCGACGGAGGAGCTGGTGAAGCAGACCTCACCTCGGCACGTGGTGTTCTGCGTGGGGCGGCGGAATCGCTTCGACTTTCCCCGGGCAGACGTGGTGCGGCGATGGCGCGCGGCAGGGGCGACCTGTCACCGCACGGATGTCGATGGGGCGATCACGTTCACGAGCGATGGGCGCGACGTGACGGTGGAGACCTTCAATCCACCGGGTGAACGCCGGGCTCGCCGTCGAGCTCCCTCTCCCCTGCGAGGTGAGGGGCCGTAGTCAGGGCTGAATGTAGAAGTCTTTCAGCACGCCCATGTGCTGCGTGTAGATCGGCGCCGCCGTTTCACAGTCGCCGTATTGAGCCGGAGCGATGTCGGAAAGCGGCATGTAGACGCGGGTGTCGATCACCGCCCCGGCATCGAAAGTGGTGGTGCCCAGCACCGTGGGGCGCTGCAGGCGCGCGAGGCACGGCGAGGCGAGCACGTGATCGTAGGGCTTGTTGCGGTTGCCGCTGGTGCCCTCGTTGCCGAACTGGTCGACGGGGTGAGGACCCTCGGTGACGAACTCGGAGGCAAACGTGGTGAGGCAAGGCTCGGTGTTCTCATCGCGGGTGTCGGTATTGAAGTCGCCGCCGAGCAGCACGTACGAGTTCTGCGGAATGTTGGCGCGGATGAGCGCGAGCAGGTTGTTCGCCTCGTTGTTGCGCGCGCCCGCGCTCGAGGTGAGCAGGTGCACGGAGATCACCCAGAGATCGATGTCGCCGGGGATGTCGATCTGCGCCCAGACGAAGTTCCGATTCGAGACCAACGTATCGGTCCACTCACCCTGATCGATGATGGGCCAGCGGCTGATCACCCCGTTGGGGATCGCGCCGCCACCCACGCCCGCCCCGCGGTTGTAATAAAAACCGCCGTCGAAGGTGAGGTTCACCATCGTGTTGATGTCGGTCGGTGAGCTGGAGCCGTAGTTGAACTCCTGGATCATCACGATGTCGGGGTCGGTGCCCTGCATGATTCGAATGCCATGTCCCGGGGTGTAGCTCTGGTTGGGCCCGGTGGTGAGGTTGGCGGCCATCGCACGCACTCTGAAGGGGGCCCCGATGCCGCTCGGCACGGGACAGAAGTCCGGGCCTGCGTCGAACCCGGCATCCGGTCGACCCGCATCGAAGCCTGCGTCGAACCCGGCATCCACGCCGGCGTCGAAACCAGCGTCGAATCCGGCATCCGGCTGGCCCGCGTCGGGTGGGCCTGCGTCGACCTCACCCGCGTCAAAACCAGCATCGACCTCGACACCTGCATCTTCCACAGAGGCATCCGGAGCGCCCGCATCAGGCAGCGGCTCAGGACCGCAGTTGCAGGACGAACCAACAGCCAGGAACACCAAGACGACAGCGTGCTTCATGAGGCGCTCAGCGTATCAGTCGTCGAGGGTCGGTGGACGGGCCCGGCGGCGGGCGACCACGATCAGGAAGATGAGCGCAGCCAGGGCGCCCGCTCCGCCGATGATCAACCACGGGGGGCCGTCTTCTCCAGAGGCAGGCGCAGCGGCGACAGGCGCCGGAACGCCAGCATCGACTGGCGCCGCCACGACCTCAACGGGGGCGCCTGCATCAACGGGCTCGGGAACCCCGGCATCGAGCGGCTCGGCCACGGCAACCGCACCTGCATCGGCCGCAGGTTCGACGGCGACCACTGCAGGCGGGTTCTTCGC
>JANODF010000046.1:0-3257 GCA_031412555.1 Archangium sp.
CCTGCAGGCGGGCCGGCTCAAAGAGGCCGAGGCGGCTTCGGCGAAGGTCTCGCAGAATGCAGAAGAGCTCGAGGTGTGGCGCACGAAGGCGCTCATTCTCTTCGCGCGCGGCGACGGCAAGAACGCGATGTCGGCGCTGGAGAAGGCCAACAAGTTGAACCCGAAAGACGCCGAGACCTTCTGTGAGATCGGCAACGCCTTCGTTCGCCAGGGCAACAACGACACGGCCGTGAAGGCCTTCGAAGCGGCGCTGCGCGAAGATCCCAAGTCGGTGTGTGGGCTCGCAGGGCCGCTGCACGCCAGGCCCGTGGGCAAGGGCAAACCGTCACCGCGCGACGTGCTGGGCCAGCTGATCACCCGCTCCACCAACGCGTGGGAAAAGGGTTTCCTGCAGGCGACGCTCGCCCGCGTCCACCTGGCAGGCAACGACGTGAAGGGGGCTCGCAGCGCGGTCGACGACGCGATGGTGAGCGCTCCGTTTCATTCGGCGGTGTGGTTCGCCGCGGCAGAGGTCTCGAAGCGCGAGAAGGATGAGGCCAAAGCGGTCGAGCAGTACGGCAAGGCAGCCGAGCTCGATGGCTCGTGGAGCCAGGCGCGCCTCGCGTACGCCGATGGGCTGGCCAAGCAGGGTGGCGACTCGTTGCCCAAAGCCGTTAGTCAGTACGAGGCCGTCATGCTCATCGATCAGAACGAAAACGATCTCGCTCGCGTGAAGAAGACCGTCGCAGCGCTCAAGAAGCAGCTCTCTCAGTGAAAGTGCCCGTCTTCAAGATCAGCGCGACCAATGCCTCGATCCTGTCGGGTCTCTACCTGCTGATCGCCGTGCTGGTCGAGCTGGTGCGGCGCGCGTGGAACCCGCGGTGGATCGAGCGGGTCTCGCTCTCGCTGGAGGCCTTTCCCGCGCGCACCCTCGAGCTGTTCGGCTTGTTCGAGCCGCTGCGCCGCGCGTGGGTGGAAGAGCAGATCAGCCCGCTGGGCGTGCGCTTCATCTACGGGCTCACCACGGTCACCGTCATCTTCACCCTCGGCATGGCCGTGGGCGCGATGATGTGGATCATTTCACGGGTTGCAGCGAAGTCGTCGACGACGTCGGCGGAGTGAGCGGCCTGGGCCTTCTCTCAGCGCCTTGGCGGCTCCGCCCAGCAGCACCAGCACCGACACCAGCGTCCACAAGGCGGCCCAGAGCAGCGCGCCATTCAGGAGCGCCTGGGCCTGGCCGAGGGCTGCCTCTGCACCGCCCCGCTCTTCGGCTCGCCGTGCAAGACGGCTTCTGTCCGCACGCGGACACCGCACAGCATTCCCACGGCAGGGACTGGAGACTGTGCAGGTACGCCGCGCGCGACCCGGTGGCGGAGTCGCGACTCCGGCGGTCGGAAGACGGCAGGTACTCCTGAAGGAAGGGCACGACCTTCCCGAGCACCGCCGCTGCGCTGGTGAGCCGTCTCGTGGTCCTCCTCAGAAACTCCATCTCACCTCGTTTCACGGCACCTACGCCCCCCAACCCGAGCCTGCGTCCGCTCGTCACCCAGCACGTCGCGAGCGCACCACTGCAGCCTCCGGCGCGCAGGAAGCGGTCGAAGCCGACTCGCTAGACTGGGCTCAGCTCCATCAACGACCTTTGGCACCGACGTCCTGCGGTGCCCGTGTAGGGGCCGCCGCTCGATTCGCGAGGCGCATTCCACCGTCAGCAGGCCGAGACGCGGGGTGTGGCTCTGATCCTGATCGCGCGCTCGGATCTGCTGCTGGCAATGGCCAGAAGCAGGCGGGGATTCGGACCTGAACAATTGACCATGACCAACCCAGTTTCCCTCGGAAGGTCAACTGAACCCGCTCACCATCCGATCCACATCCGACACGCGGCTTCGCTTCGGCTTCTGCGTGGATGTCGAAGCCTCGTTGGCGCTGCTGCGCTAGCTCGGTCTTCGCGATAGATGCGCCCTCAGTTGGAATCACGCATGACCTAAACCTGCCTGTGCCGACATGCGGAAATCCACGCGAGTGGATTGGGAGAGCCTTCAGAAAGGCGGTCCAAGACCAAGCTCTCGTGTTGTCAGGCGGCGTACCGGTCCCTCCCGGTGGAGCGACAAGAGGTCAGGATCTTTCGATGGAGATAACGCTTCGCGGCGTAAATGAGGCCTTCTCAGTGGCTCCTGCGATCACGCCCACGCAAATGGATCTCTACGCAGCCACGCTGTCCCTTACAAACCTCGGTCTCTTTGCTTCGGGTACCTCGGTCGTCCATTTCTACAATGCCCTCCATGCTACCAATCCAGTTTGCCCGTAGCGGCCTCGCGGCTTTGGCCGTAGTCGGTCTCTCGGCTTGTGTAGTTCCTGGCCCAACTGACGCAGGGTTCGTTGACGCCGGTTTCGGTGCTGGCGTCGATGAAGGTGTTGGAGCTGATGCTGGTGTCTTTGATGCCGGACCAGGGCGGCCGGTATTTGCATCGTGTGAAGATGCCAGTGTGATCATTTCCGAGACTCCGCCTGAATGTGGGTGTGAATCTCGTCAGGTGTGTCGCGGTCAGGTCTGTACTTGGGATTGCACTCCCTGCTCGGTCGCAAGCCCATGTCCACAGAATGGTCGATGCGATTACGTCTTGCCCCCATTCTGCGAGGGCATGTGCAGGTTTGAAGCTCCACCTTGTGTCGCCGCATCGCCAACGGCAGTCGAACTCACGCTCGTTGGCTGGGGCTGTCATCCCACGCTCGGCTTTTGTCTCTGGCATCACGCGCTCGACGCTGCGTCGGCGTCAGTCGCTTGCTTGGTCACGCCCCCCGGCATTGTGGACGGCGGCAGGACTTTTCTTGGATGGGCCGATGCTGGGTCCCTCAGTTGGGCTTCCTTCTCGAGCGTGTCCTGCCTCGCCACAGCTGACCTGCGTTCCGCATCTTGTGTGACTGCGGAGGCTGAGGTGCATGTGACGATCGACGCTGACGCTGGCTTTGCTTACGGAACCGCCTCGGCCAAGCAACCGCCCGCAGCATTCGTTGGGGCCGCTGAGTCGGTCTTTCGTGCGTGCGCGCCATTCTTTCGGGATTGGGACGGCGGCAGCTATCCGTACATGTTCTGATTCTTATGCGCTCGGCGTAGTTGGAGCCGGCGAAGCAGTGACCGTAACTGGGGAACCGGCGATTGCCGATTGCTCCGCCTCTCGAGGTCGCGTTGCTGCGTTGCTGCGTGGCATCGCGTTCTTCCGCCTGGGTGAAGTGAAGGCCCGCGCCGAGCTGACCTCGACGCAGGTCAACGGCAAGTACCC
>JANODF010000047.1:0-14109 GCA_031412555.1 Archangium sp.
ATGAAAATCCTGGTCACCGGAGCCGGAGGCTTCGTCGGAGGTGTGATCGCCCGCATGCTCCGAGCACGCGGCGACGAAGTGCGCACGGTCGCCAGAGGCGACTACCCCGACCTGCTCGCGCTCGGCTGCGTGCACGTGCGAGGCGATCTCGCCGACCCCAAGGTCGCGCAAGAAGCCGCAACCGGAGTCGACGCGATCATCCACGTCGCAGCCAAAGCCGGCGTCTGGGGCAAAGCCGCCGACTACGAATCGAGCAACATCACCGCGACCCAGAACCTGCTCGACGCGGCGCTCCACCACGGCGTCAAACGTTTCGTCTTCACCAGCTCGCCCTCGGTCACCTTCGACGGCGGCGACGCGAAACACGCGAACGAGTCACTGCCCTACCCCGCCAAACACCTCGCGCACTACCCGCGCACCAAGGCCGAAGCGGAACGCCGCGTGCTGGCCGCGAATGGAAAGAACGGTCTGATCACCTGCGCGCTGCGACCGCACCTGGTCTACGGCCCGGGAGATCCGCATCTACTGCCGCGCCTGGTGACGCGCGCGAAGTCCGGCAAGCTCGCGTGGATTGGCGGGGGGAATCAGGTCGACGTGACCTACGTGGACAACGCGGCGCATGCGCACCTGTTGGCCCTCGACGCGCTCGCAGGTGACGCGCCGAAGCCCGCGGGCAAGGCGTACTTCATCAGCCAGGGAACTCCGGTTCACCCTGATGCGTGGGTGGGCGCGATTCTGTCGGCCATCGGGATTCCGCCGGTCACGCGGCGGGTGAAACTGCCGATCGCGTACGCGGTGGGCGCGGTGATGGAAGCGGTGTGGTCGGTGTTCGGCCTGAAGGGCGAGCCGAAGATGACTCGCTTCGTGGCCGCGCAGTTGGGCACGTCGCATCACTACGACCTCACCGCCGCTCGGAACGACTTCGGCTACGGGTTGATCGTCAGTGATGAAGAGGCTCACCGTCGAACCGTGAGTTGGCTGCAGGGGGAGATCGCTGCGCGACGGCTTTGAATCGTGAGTCCCTCACCCCGACCCTCTCCCGAAGGGAGAGGGAGGCAGGTGAACGCAAAAGCCGAGATACGTCGCGGTTGGTCCGGTGCCACGCGACTGATTGCGCGGCGTGGAGTCAATCCACGGCGTACTCGGCTTCGCGGTTGCCACTGGGTCGAAGACCTCTTGAGGTGGCAATCAAGCAGGCCGTGTGAGCCCTGCCTGTCTCCACTTTCAGCATCAGCCGTGCCGAACGCACTCGCGCGAGATCACGAGGCCAGAGCTTGAACCCCGCGCGAATCTTGCGACCCCGCGCGAACTTTTTTCGTGCTCATCGAACGGACTGACGATTGGTAAACTCCGGGTCAGCTTCACTCGTGCTGTACGGGTGCGAGCGCGACCGTGTACCCTCGTCGCCGGTGACTGGGGCGGGATGTTTCCAACATGAGTGAAGGGTCAAAGCTCGAGGCGCAGGGTCTGCTCGAGAAGGCGCTGGCCGCATATGCCAGTGAGCGCAATTGGGATGGCGCGATCCGCCTCTCCATGACCCTCAACCGCCACCTCGACGCGGCGAAGTTCTGCCTGCAGGCGCAGCGCCCCTGGGATGCGGCCGTGTGTTTCCAGCGTGGGGGCGCCCACAAAGAATGCCTCGCCGCCCTGCTCCAGATCACCCCCGCTGCGGCCCGCTACCGCGACGCCTGCGTGCATGCGATTCGGGTGGCACAGACGTTGGGCACTCCACTCGACACGATGTCGTCCTTCTTCATGCCCTTCATCAGCTACGCGCCTTCTTCCCTGGGCGAAGCCGAAGCCATGAAGGAGCTCGCCGAATCTTTCGCCAGGAGCGACAAGCTGCGGCTGGCCGTCTCGATCTACCGCTCGGTGTCTCAGGCCTTCCCCAAGGACCTCGAGGCCAGCGAGCGGTTGGACGAACTCTCGAAGATCGTTCCACGCGTCTCGAGTGCGTCGGGCCACTACCCCATCGCCGGCTCGGCGACCGGCTCACCACCGCCGATGTCGTCGACCGTGTCGGGCCTGCAGCGTGCGCTCAGACCGAAGCTGGGTGAGCTGCTCATCGCCAAAGGCCTGCTGATGCAGAACCAGTACGAGCGGCTGATCAAAGAGCAGCCCGAGGTCAACGGCACCGAGCTGATGTTGGCCGAGGCGCTGGTCGCCGGCGGGCTGGTGAAAGACACCGACGTCATCCGCACCTTGTCGGAGAGCTGCGGCATCGGGTGGATCAGCGATGAAGATCTGCTGGCCACCGCCACCCCCGAAGGGGCGAAGGCCCTCACCCAGGAGCACGCAGAGAAGTGGAAGATCGCCCCCATCAAGCTGGTCGATCGCCAGTTGCACGTGGCGATGCCTGACCCGCGCGACATGGCCTTCGTCGACAAGCTGCGCTTCAGCACGGGCCTCAAAGTGGTCGGCGTGTTCGCCACGCCCACCGGCATTCGGCGCGCCATCGGCAAGCTGTACCACGGCGTGGATCCCGAGAGCTGGCAGGGGCAGCTGCTCGACCCCACGGCCATGCCCCTCGAGCCGTTCTCCGATCGCTACACCGGCACCCGCGAGCACCAGTTCGACACGGGCGAGTTCGAGCGGCCGGCGAACCTGCCGTCGGCGCCCGCGAAGAAGAAGAACCCCACGATCGACCTGCCCAAAGCGCCCAGCGTCGGCTCGCGCTTCGCCAACCGGTATCTGCTCGAGGCGTTGATCGGCGAAGGCGGCTCGGCTTCGGTGTACCGGGCGATGGATCTCGAGCTGAACGAGCAGGTGGCCATCAAGCTGTTCTCACCGGCGACCGCCGCGGAAGCAGAGACGATGGTGGCGCGCTTCAAGCTCGAGCTCTCGTTGAGCCGCAGCCTCGCGCACCCGAACATCATCCGGCTGTTCGATCTCGGCAGTCAGGGCGAGTGGCGCTACCTCACGATGGAGCTGCTCCACGGCAAGGATCTCGCGACGCTGATGGCGGAGCGCGCCGCGCCCATCCCTCTCCTGGAAGGGCTCAAGTACCTGGAGCAGGTCTGCGCCGGCCTGCACCAGGCCCACGAACGCGGCGTGGTGCACCGCGACATCAAGCCGCACAACCTCTTCGTCACCAGCAGCGGTGAAGTGAAGGTGATGGACTTCGGCATCGCGCGGAAGCTGAACAGCCCTGGTGTCACGATCGTCGGCACCATCGCGGGCACGCCCGAGTACATGTCGCCCGAGCAGATCAACGGGTTCTCCGACGTGAACCACGCGACTGATCTCTACGCGCTGGGCATCACCGCGTACCAGATGTTCACCCACTCACTGCCCTTCGCTCATCCGGAGCTGACGCGGTTGTTGATGGCGCAGGCCACCGAAACGCCGCCTTCTCCGCGCGCTCGGAACCCCGCGATTCCGGAAGATCTCGAGCTGGTGTTGATGAAGCTGCTGGAGAAGAAGCCCGAAGCCCGGCCCTCGAGCGCGGCCGAGCTGGGCATGAGTCTGAGAAGCATCAGGCTGTCGTTGCCGAAGAACTAACGCGGCTCGAGCTTGAAGCTGGCCACCGAGTCGTACGCGCCGTCACGCTCGGCGTTCACGAAGACGATGGCCTCCTTCGAACCGCTGGCCACCGGGCAGGAGAGCGAGAGTTCGGCTTCATCACTGGGCCCGCACGTCACGTGCTCGGGCAACATCTCCACCATCACGAAGCGGTGCGCCGGATTTCCCAACGTGAGTTCGAACGTCTCACCCACCTGCACCACCAGGCGCGAAGGTGACTTGAGCTCGAGGTGTTCGCGCGCGAGGCCGGGCCTGGCCAGGGGCTGACGCAGAAACGCCGCGCGCGACAAGGGCTGCGCTCGCAGCTGCCAGCGCGGCTGATCGGGGAAGTGATCGAGCGCCGCGAGGTCGGGCGGAATGAAGAGGTAGGTCGTCTCGTAGGCGTCGGAGCCGTCGCTCATGCTCGGATCGTCCCAGGTGGCGTCGACGAGGTACCAGGCGCCTTTCACCTCGACGGCGTTCCACGCGTGGCCCACGGGTGCGAGCTCGCCGTGTTTTTCGCGCACTTCACCGGTGAGGTAGACGACGCGATCGCCCGAGTGTTTGCCCAGCTCGACCAACAACCGCGCATAGCCCTCGCACACGCCCAGTCGGCTGTCGAAGACCGACCGGGCATCTTGTGCCTTGCGCGGGCCGGTGATGGACGCGTGGTCGTAGCGAAGCCGGGTGACCACCCAGTCGTGCAGCGCCTTCACGCGCTCGAACGGATCCGTCACGCGGGCGCTGATGTAGCGGGCGACCGCTTCGGGGCTGGTCTCGTCACTTGCCGTCATGCCCACCACCACCGGGTGCACCGTGTTGGTCCACGGCCAGGTGGTGGCGCCCACCGTCCACGCGGCGGCCTCGTCGGGCTCGGGCTCGGGCACCGGTTCGGGCGGCACATCGGGCGTGGGCACCACCGGGTCTCGCACGGGCTCTTCGACCGGCTTGTCGCGAGGCCGCCAGCGCGCGCCGCTCCCGAAGGGGGTCACCACCGCCACCACGGGCTGCACGGTGTCAGGCACCGGCTGGTCGTCTTCAGGTTTGCGGTTGGGGTTGTCGTGCGCGGCTTTGTGCACCCACTCGAGACCCGAAGCCGCCGAGAGCAATACCGCGCGGCCGCGTTGCGCCCACTCACCGTCGGCGTCTCCGAGAAACCAGTCACCCCGGGTAGCGAGCGCGGCGAAGGCCACCTTCGGCCAGAGCAGCACCAGCGCGGAAAGGAAGACCAGGTTGATGAAGAGCGTGCGGAGGGCGACCCGGGTCCACCCGGTGAGCGCGCGTTTCTTGGGCAGCAGCCGCGTCGAGCGCCGGAGCTGCGCGTAGAAGGCGTCGGTCGCGCGCTTCTCCCACCAGAGCGGCAGCACCGGGAAGAGCAACACCGCGCCCACGCAGGCCAGCTCGGCCGGCCCTCCCGCGAAAGCGATGAGTGACGAGGCGAGCCAGACGCCCAGACCGGTGATGCTCAGCAGGAGGAGGATCCACAACGCGCGGAACAAGGTCAGGCATTGTACTCTGGCTCGATGCCCAACCCCGAGCTGGAGAAGTTTCGCGCGCAGTCCCGGTTGTTTGCGTTGCTCGATGAGCCCGGTCAGCTGCGGCTGATGGCGGTGGCGAAGACGGAGGTGCACGCGCCGGGCGGGGTGGTGGTGACGCAGGGTGAGACCGGCGACGCGTTCTTCATCGTCTCCGAGGGCAAGCTCGACGTGCTGGTGGAGGAGGACGGAAAGTCGCGCACCATCGCGTCATTGGATCGCGGTGCGTTCTTCGGGGAGATGGCGGCGTTGTTGGGCGAGACGCGCTCGGCGACCGTGAAGGCGGCGACGCCGGTGACCTTGATGCGGTTCGAGATGCCGAAGGTGAAGGACATCATCGCGGACTACCCGACGGTGCGGCAGGTGCTGGTGCGGTTGGCGTTGAAGCGCGGTGAGGAGAATTTGACCGAGCAGATGCAGCACGACTTCACCTGAAGCTCCCTCTCCCTGCGCAGCGGGGAGAGGGTTGGGGTGAGGGGCCTTCGGGCTGCGGAGGTGGGCCCCTCACCCGGTCCTGCGGACCGACCTCTCCCCGCTTCGCAGGGCGAGGTTTTTCACTTCAATCGATGAGCCCGGCCCTGCGGCTGGCGGCGAGTGACTCCACGGCATCGAGCCGCCGCACCACATCCTTCAGCTCCTCCGCGAAGGCGCGCCGCCGCTCGACGAGGCCCTCGCCCACACCGAGCAGCTTGCGATTGGCCGCCAACTTGAGCGCCGTCGCGAAGAGCACCTTCGAGACGCTCTCCTCCGAGTGCACCCGCTTCTGCAGCACGTACTGCTTCCCCAACGACAGGCACTTCTCCACGAACGGGCCCTCCTCCACTGGCGCCTTGCCATCGTGCCGCAGCAACGCATCAGCCACGGTGCGCCACGCATCGACGAACGGCCGCAGAATGCGATGCGCGCTGAACGGCTTGAACCGCCGCACCACCTCCTCCGCTTCGCCCTGCTCCAGGCGCGCCTCCCAATCGGGCGCGTGAAAGGCGACCTCCGCGGCGAGCTCGACCCGAAACTCATCTTTGTCTGCGAAGAAGAACTCGTACTTGAGCAGGTCGCGCAGCCGCATCGCCTCGTCATCGAACACCTGCCGCCGGGAGGCCGCTGCGTTGGCCGCGTGCAGCAGCGCCAGCTCCGCGATCGAAGCGGTCACGAAGAAATGCAGAATCGTGTTCCGGTAATACGCCGCGGTGAGGAACTGATCAGGCACCAGCGCCCACACCGGCTCGGGCCCTTCGTCGAAGCAGCGCACCACCCCGTTCTCCGCCAGGCCACGCAAGTGGCGGGTCAGCCCCTCGGGCGTCTCCAGATCATCGAGCGGCGTGGTGGAAGGCAGTGAGCGTTTGCGCGCGTACTGCACCAGGTTGCGCAGCAGGTAGAGCAGCTCGTCCACCGAGACGGCGCGTTCACCGGCCCCCAACAGCGCAAGCGAGATGGCCGCGTTGGGGGTGATGGGCGTGACCCGGTTGATCCGGTGACAGACCTCGAACGCCAGCTTCTGCACGGGGAGATTCTTCTCTTCCGAATCGGCCTCCGCCCCCGCCGGCTGCGGCGTGCCCAGCTCGGCGCGCAACGAGACCGGTTCACCGAACCGCACGTGAATGTTGCCGTAGCTGCGCTTGAGCGACCGAATCACTTTCACGAACCAGCCCAGGCCCTCCTTCTCTTTCACGCCACCGCGCGCTTCCCGCGAGTAGTCGCCCACGTCGGAGATCTGGTCGTAGGCAATCGACACCGGCACCAGCAGCACGTCATCGGCGCGGCCGCGTTTCCACGCATCGACCACGTACGCGAGCATGCCGAAACGCGGCGGGAGCAGCTTGCCCGAACGCGAACGGCCCCCTTCGATGTACCACTCGAGCGAGAAGCGCTTCTCCACCAGGAAGTCGACGTACTGGCGCAGCACGAACTTGTAGATGGGGTTGTCTTTGAACGAGCGGCGAATGAAGAACACCCCGGTGCGCCGGAAGATGGGCCCGATGGGGAAGAAGTTCATGTTGATGCCGCCGGCCGTGTGATTGGGCGGCGAGCCGTTGTCGTAGAGCAGGAACTGCAAGATGGCGTGATCGAGGTTCGACTTGTGCGTGGGCAGGAACACCACGGTCTGACCCGGTTTCGGCGCGAGCAGGGCCTGCAGCTTCGGCCGGTCGTAGATCACCTCTTCGCCGTAGCCCTGCCGGTAGATGACGCCGATCAACCGGTGCACCAGGTCGATGACATAGGGGCTCACCCGCGCGGCGATCTCACCGAGGTAATAGCCCGCACGGCGTTTCACCTTCTCCGGGGAGAGCCCCGTGCTGGTGGAGAGCGTGGAGAGCCCGGCGCGGAACTCGCGGTGCGCGAGGATCTCCTGACGCACGAAGCGGGGCACCTTGTAGCGCGCACCTCGCAGCGGCCGCTCTGCCCGCTCCAGGGCCAACGCGGCTTGCCGCACCACGAAGAGGGGAAAAGAAGCAGCGTCGGCGTCTTTGTCACCACCGCCCGTGAGCCAACGCGACTTGAGCGCGGCCATGGGCGCGGGTTCACCTTCCACCACCTGGCAGCGATCGGGCTGGCGCGAGAGCACCCACCGTTTGCCGATGAAACCGGGCGCGCGCGGATTGCCCAGGGTGAGCAGGTCGAAGAGCCGCACCGCACGTTCGCCCTGGAGCTGCCGCGGCAACCACGCCACGCGCACGGGCGTGAGCACCGGGTCGTCACCGCGGGTCAACCGCTCGACGAGGGCGGGATGGAGGGTGCCCGCATCCCACGCGCGGGTGGGCGGAATCCTGATCAGCTCGGCCGGAACGCCCGGGTGGTTCTTCGCGATCCACGCTTCGATGAGCCGGCGATCGAAGGCATCACCATCCACGAGGAAGACTCGACCCTGCACTCCCGACGCGGACATGCGGCGGACGATACCGTAGAGAGTCGCATGCGCATCCTTCACACCATGCTTCGGGTGGGCGATCTCGAGCGGTCGTTGACCTTCTACACCGAGGTGCTGGGCATGACGTTGTTGCGCCGGCGCGACTACCCCGAGGGCAAGTTCACCCTCGCCTTCGTCGGTTTCGGCCCGGAGTCGGAGCAGGCCGCCCTCGAGCTCACGCACAACTGGGACACCTCGAAGTACGAGCTGGGCACCGGCTACGGCCACATCGCGCTCGAGGTGCCCGACGCGTACGCCGCCTGCACGGAGATCAAGAAGCGAGGCGGCGTGGTGACCCGTGAAGCCGGGCCGATGAAACACGGCACCACGGTGATCGCCTTCGTGCAGGACCCCGATGGCTACAAGATCGAGCTCATCCAGCGGGGCTGATCCAGTCCGAACGGGGCATTGCGCAGCGTCAGCTTCCTGACATGGAGTGTTCGTTGCGCTGACGGGTCTTCACTGTTCTGTTCAGTGACTGCGGTCGTGGGCGCCGCGCGAGAACGGGGAATCAGGGCGTGACTCAGCGACCAACCAAACTTCAGAACGGGAACGCCTGCGAGCGCTGGTCGCGGGAAGCTTCGACGCGTTCTACATCGTGACGGCCATCCGCGACGAGCAGCACCTCATTGTCGACTTCCGCTTCGCCGACATGAACCAGCGGGCCGAAGAGCGTTTGCACAAGCCGCGTGCCGAGGTCATCGGCAAGACGATGCTCACACTCTTCCCGCGAGGTGAGATGGCCCCCTTCATCGCTCGCTTTGCGGCGGTGGTGGAGAGCCGGCATCCGACCGAAGAAGAGACCTCTGTCGCCGTCACCGGCATCGACGTGACGTGGATCCGCTACCACATGGCACCGCTGGGTGACTCACTGGCCGTGACCTCGCGCGACATCTCGCAGCAGAAGGCGGAAGAAGCAGCCCTGCGGGTGAGCCAGGAGGCGCTGCGCCGCTCTCATGATGAGCTCGAGCTCCGGGTGGCCGAACGCACCGCCGAGTTGGTCGCCACCAACTCAGCGCTCAGCGCTCAGATCGAGAAACGTCGTCTCGCGGAGGACCGTTTCACGCGGCTCTTCGAGTCGGGCCTGATGGCCATCTCGCTGGCCGACACCAAGGGCAGAGTGTTCGAGGTGAACGAGGGTTTCGCCAGGCTGGTGGGCTACACGCGCGAGGAGCTGCTCGACCCGGCCTTCGACGGCTTGAAGCTGGTGCCCCCGGAGTACGCCGAGGTCAGCAGGCGGAACATCGGGCTCCTCCGCAGCCACGGGGTGGTGCCGCCACACGAACGGGAGTTCTTCCGCAAAGACGGCTCGCGCGTCTCGGTGCTGATGGGCGTGGCGCTGCTCGGCCAGACCGAGGTGCTGGTCTGCGCGACCGACTTGAGTGAGTTCAGGCGCACCCAGACCGCGTTGGGCCACGCGCAGGATCAGCTCCGCCAGTCACAGAAGATGGAGGCGATCGGCAGCCTCGCCGGCGGCGTCGCGCACGACTTCAACAATTTGCTGTCGGTCATCTTGAGCTACGGCGGGATGATCGAGTCGAGCCTCACCGAAGGCGACCCGATGCGCGAAGACGTGGCGGAGATCGTCGCTGCCGGACGCCGCGCGGCCGACCTCACCAAGCAGCTGCTCGCCTTCAGCCGCAAGCAGATCCTCAAGCCGCGCATCGTCGCGCTCAACACCCTGGTCTCGGGGCTCGAGCGGCTGCTCCGCCGGCTCATCGGCGAGAACATCGAGTTCACCGTGCTCTCGCAGCACGACCTCGGCATGGTGGAGGTCGACCCCAGCCAGCTCGAGCAGGTGGTGATGAACCTCGCCGTCAACGCGCGCGACGCGATGCCCGAAGGCGGCAAGCTCACCATCGAGACCTCCAACGTGCACCTGAGCGAGGACTACGCCCGGGAGCACCCCGAGGTGACGCCGGGCCTGCACGTGATGGTGGCGGTGAGCGACAACGGCTGCGGCATGGACGCGGCGACCCGCGCGCGCGTGTTCGACCCGTTCTTCACCACCAAGGGTCCCGGTAAAGGAACCGGCCTGGGGCTCTCGACGGTGTTCGGCATCGTCAAGCAGAGCGGCGGGCACATCTGGGTCTACAGCGAGCCCGGAGCGGGCACGACCTTCAAGGTCTACTTCCCCTGCGCGAACGCCGCGGCGAGCGAACCTGACGTGGGTGCGCCGACGTTCGTGGCGCCTTCACGGGGTGCCGAGACGGTGCTGCTGGTGGAAGACGAAGAGCGGGTGCGGACCCTCGCGCGCACGGTGCTCAAACGTCACGGCTATCACGTGCTCGAAGCACAGAGTGGCGGCGACGCGTTGCTCATCTGTGAACAACACCCCGCGCGCATCGACCTGTTGCTGACCGACGTGGTGATGCCGCGCATGACCGGCCGCCAGCTGGCCGATCGCCTGCGCTCGGTGCGCCCCGACATGAAGGTGCTCTACATGTCCGGCTATACGGACAACTCCATCGTGCACCACGGCGTGCTCGACTCGGGCATCAACTTCCTCGAGAAGCCGCTCACCGTCGAGACGCTCACCCGCAAGGTGCGCGACGTGCTCGATGGGCGCGTTCAGAAATGAAATGACTGGGGCTCAGGATCGGTGAAGAGACTGAGCCCCAGGGGTGAATCAGAAGCTGGAAATCAGCTGACGACGCGTACGTTCGCCGCCTGCAGGCCCTTGGGCCCCTTGTTCACATCGAACTCCACCTTCTGACCCTCTGCGAGGGTGCGGAAGCCATCCGCGGTGATCGCGGTGTGGTGGCAGAAGACGTCGTCTCCGCCGCCATCCTGGCTGATGAACCCAAAACCCTTCGCATCGTTGAACCACTTCACGGTACCAGTTGCCATTTGACTGTTCTGCTTTCGATCTCAGGCTCCCAAAGAGGGGAGCCCGGCCCCGTCATTTGAAACGGCGCACGAGAGAGTTAACCATCCACTCCGGTGTGCGCCAGTCTGCGTACTGACTGATCGTTCAGAGCCGGGCTTCGAGCAACTCGAGCGTTACCGGATCACCCGGAGGATGGTGGATGGCGGTGCTGATCAGGTGCGGGCCGAAGGTGAGCGTCTGAAATTGCCAGCGCGCACCGTCGTCGTTCAACGCGGGCTCGATTTCGAGGTGCAGGCCGTCGGCCGTGAAGCGGAAGGCGAAGCCGTCGAGCGCGAGTGCCAGGCCCATGCCGCGCGCTTTGATGTAGCTCTCTTTGAGCGTCCAGAGCGTGACTGCGCGGTGGGCTTGCTGATCAGGTGGAAGCGCGGCGAGGTCTTTCAGTTCGTTCGGCGCGAAGACGTTGGGCCCGAGCTCGAGCAGCTTTGGCGCGCGGGCCAGCAGCTCCGTGTCGACTCCCACCTCGTACCGCTCGGAGAGGAGCAGCGTCACCAGGCCATCCGTGTGCGTCAGGTTGAAGTGCAGACCTTCGACTTCGGGCCGGCCCCACGGGTTGGTGGTGAAGTGCACCGACTCGGGGGCGCAGTTCAACGCATCGCCGAGGACGGTGCGGGCGAGCACGCGGGCGACCAGGTACTCGCGGCGTTTGCCAGGGGGAATGAAGCGTTGGTACTGGGCGCGCTCTTCGGCGGTGAGCAACGCGGAGGCGCCAGGTGTTTCAGTGAACGTCTCGGGGTGCACCCAGTAGAGACGCGCTCCCCTCTCCCCTTTGGGGAGAGGGTCAGGGTGAGGGGCCTTGCCTGGAGGAAGCGTGGTTTTCATGTGCCTTCACCACGTGCGCGGATCAACCGGCTGCGCTTTCCATGAGCCAGCTCCACTCGTGTGAGTTTGGTGCCCTCCTGAGGGCACCAGCGCCACACGAGTTGGAATTTACAGCAGTCCTTCTACCGCCGGACCGTTCGCACCGAACAACCGCTTCGCCAACCGGCCCAACCACTGCGAGCGCGGATCAGCGCTGACCGTGAGCTTTCCCGCACGTGCACCGTCGAGCATCGCCTTCACTTCGGCCCCGGGATTCCTCAAACCCGCGAGCGTCGTGAACAGCACCGCGTCTTCGGCGGTCGCGCCCGTGCGTGAACGCCAACCCTCCGCGGCCACACCAAACTGCGCATCACCCGGCAGCGGCATTTCCGTCGACAGGTCAGGCCCCAGCGCGTTCATCGCTCCGATGACCACGTCTTTACGATCCTTCAAGGTGAGCTTCGCGAGTTGCTCCGGCATCAACGGCGCTCCGAGCCAGTAGTCCTGGCGGCCGAAGCCGACGGGGAACTCGAGGCGCGTCTCCAGCGGAGCGACCGGCAGACCACCGACCAGACGCACCGGAATGATGGGCGCTCCGATGGCGATCGCCATGTCGATGAAGCTGCTGCTCATCTTCTGCACCGGCGTCCGGCCCGCGAGCGAACGCGTTCCTTCCACGTGCACCATCACGCTCTTGCCGCGCTGCTTCATCTCGCCGGCGAGCTCTCCGATGATCTTGACCAGCGACTCCTTGTCGTCGCGATCGAAGAAGGTGATCACCCCGGGGTCGATGACGCCGGGGTACGAGAAGTTGTGCGCGATGAGCGTGCCCAACCAACTCGTGCGGTGCTCCGCCTTCGCCAGCGTGACCGTCGGCGTCTTGCTCAGCGCGCTGATCACCATGCTGAAGAGCAACGACTCGACGCCCACCTGGTGATTGGCGACATACAGACAGCTGCGGCCCTGCACCGCCGCAAACGCCGCTGGATCCGCCAACACCACGTCACCGACGAAACGCTCGACCAGGCCGTAGTAGAGATCTTCCACCGGCCACTCGCCCACACCGAAGTGTTTGCGCCAGTAGGTCTTCACCGCCGTCAGGTCCTGCACCGGCGGCGAGGCATCGGCCACCAACACGTCGTCACCCGCGCGCGTGACCTGCAGCGGGTGGAAACGCAGCGGACGCACCGCGGCGCGGGCTCCACCGGGCTCTACCGTCACCGCCGAGGCGTGCACGAAGGCGCGGCGTGAGACGTGTTCCTTCTGCGCGACTTCGGCGACGAGATCTCCGCGGCGTTCGGGCGCCACGTCGTAGATGGTCGCCACGTTGCCGGGCAGCCAGTCACTCTGCCGGAGCACCTGCGCGCTCAACCCCGTGGTGCGGCCGTCGAAGCTCGAGAGCGCGACATTCGGCACGTACTGGCGATCACGCAGGAAACGCCGGCGTGCATCACGCGGCGCGGTACCGATGGGCCCACGCGGGAGCAGCACTTCGACCAGGCGGAAGTCGACCAGGACGCGGCCGTTCTGCTGAACCTGCACGTCGAGCATCGGAAAACGCGCTTCGCCATCGAAGCCCACGAAACGCGCTTCGACCTTCAGCTCACCTGCGTCGGGCAGCGCCTGGAAGATGTGCAGGTGCTTGATGCGGTACGGATAACCGACCACGTCAGCGGGGATCTGATCGGACCAGCGCGAGAGGTCGTCGTGCGGCAGGCCATGCGTGGCCGCGTCGAGCAGACCCTGGTGCAGCGCACCTCGAGGAACGCTTCCGTTTTCAGCCCGCAGTGTCGCGGTGGAGCCATTCGCTCCGAAGGCGAGCGAGGTCAGGTAGTGGAAGGCGGGTCCGTGGAACAGCGCGCCGCTCGCGTACGGGTCGGCTTCGGTGACCAGGCCCGTGAGCGGGGGAAAGGGTGCGGGAGCGGCGGGGGCGCCCTTCTGGACTTTGGCGGCCGCGACCGGTTCGAAGCGCGAGAGCGCGGGGTTCGGTGAGTCTCGCCAGGCAAGCAGCGTGACGTCGTCCCCCTGGACTTCCGTCTTCAGGCGGATCGCGCCTCCGGGAAACGGCAGCCAGCGGTTGACTTGAACGTCGGTCAACGTCACGAGGCCCTCACCCCGACCCTCTCCCGAAGGGAGAGGGAGAGCAGTGGCGGCAAGGCGATCGACCATCGACATCATCGGCAGCGCCGGCAATGTCCACGTCGGGCAGTGATCAGCGAGCCACGTGTCCTTCTTCGGATCGAGTGACTCTTCCTTCGGCTGCTTCTTGCTCGGCGTGGTCGTGTCGGGGCCCGCCACGATGCGCATGCCCAGGTTCTTCGCGCTGTAGATGCGCTTGCCGTCGACCCACAACCAGCCTTCGCAGATCGCGAAGCGGCCCTTCTCGTCTTCGCCGATCTCCGTGATCTGGATCTCGCTCCCGATGACCTTGTTCTTCGGCACCACCTGGCCGCGGTACTTCCAGGTCACCGGCTTCTCCA
>JANODF010000048.1:0-2807 GCA_031412555.1 Archangium sp.
CGCCGCGCGGCCGTCGACCATCCTGTTCGAGGCGGCAAACCCGCGCCATGAACACGAGTGGGAGATCTGGCGCAACGCCAAGCTGCCCGACGACAAGATCCTGGCGCCGGGCCTGATCGACAGCTGCTCCAACTACGTCGAACACCCGGAACTGATTCGCCAGCGCATCGAGCGTTTTGCGGCCTTCGTCGGCCCCGACCGTGTGGTCGCCAGCACCGACTGCGGTTTCGGCACCTTTGCCAACTACGGCAAGATCGACCCGGCCGTGACGTGGATGAAGCTGGCTGCGCTGAAAGAAGGCGCCGAGCGGGCGAGCCGCGTCGCAGCTTAGGCGCGCGGCGGCCAGTCGGGCCAGAGCCGCATAGGGAGTGGGTGCGACAACGCACAGACCTGTTGGTGAGGGGCACTTAACCTCGTTGGACCAAGAATTCGTTGCAGTCCCCAATCTGGTTAAGGCGATGATGATCGAAGACACACATGCTTCCCGTCCTCACTGCTGGAATGAGCGGAAATCGAATCGCTTGACGCATCCTCGCGCCGCACGGTTCGATGAATGGCGATTCACGGCACCTCCCGGGACCTGCCAAGCCCACTGGCGTTTCGCGATTCTTTCAGGGTAAGTCTCCCTCAATGGTCGAATCTAGTGACCCAGGTCGGCGAAGACGACGCAACCAGTGGCTGCTGGTATTGTTTGTACTCACCATTGTTGCGGCCTCCATGCTGTTCCTGTTGGCACGTGACCGCGAGCAGGCGATCGAACGCGAAGGTTCCCGCTTGCGCAGCCAGGCCAGCGCGATCGACAAAAATATTGGTCAGCAGCTTGTCGCGATGAACGCCGCGCTGGAGGGGGTCCGCAATGACATGGCGGCCCTCAGCGCGCAGAGAGCTGTGGCTCTGAGACTCAAAGCACTGAGCGCCGTCATGCCTGGCGTGCGCACGATGCTTGTGATGGATTCCAGTGGCGTGATCTTGGCAGCGAATCGAGACGACCTGGTTGGCCGCGACATGCGTGAGCGGTCCTATTTCCAGATTCCCAAGGCCAATCCGCGTTTGGATACCCTGTACGTATCTGAGCCATTCACGACTCTGCAAAACGTCTTCTCACTCAACGTAGTCAAAATCTGGACTGATACAAACGGCCAGTTTGCCGGCATCATCAGCGCGACGCTTGATCCGGCATTCTTCGCCGTGGTGTTGAGTTCCGCGCTGTATGCGCCGGACATGCGTGTCGCACTGGCACACCAGGGCGGGAAGATACTGCTGGGCGTTCCCGAGAACAGGGCGACCGCGGGCATGAACCTCGCTGTTCCGGGCTCGATGTTCAGTCGCCATGTCGAAAGCGGCAAGAGCGAGAACCTGTTTTCGGGGACGGTCCGTGCCACGGGTGATGTACGCCAGATGGCCATACGCAGCATAGCACCCCAACTCGCCGGTATGGACAAGCCGCTGGTACTGGCCGTCAGCCGTGAAATTGGAGCCATTCTGGCGCCGTGGCGCGCCACGGCGCTGCTCTACGCGCAAATGTACGGGCTTCTTGCATTGTTGCTGGTGGCTGGCGTCTGGCTTTTCCAGCGCAACCAAACGGAGCTTCACAACCTGAGCGTGGCGCGCGACAAGGAGACTGCCGAACATGCGCAGCGCATGGAGTTGGCGCTGGGTGGCGCCAATCTCGGACTTTGGGACCTGAACCTGGTGACGGGACGGCGCGATGTCAATGCGAGGGCGCGGCAAATGGTGGGCGACGCGCTGGGTGAGGAGACGGAAGATATGGAAGCATGGCGCCTGCGGATGCATCCAGATGATCTGCCGAAATTGCTCGCGGTGCGGACGGAGCATGAAACCGGCAACACCGAGGCGATCATCGCGGACTATCGCGTGCGGCATCGGGACGGCCATTGGGTATGGATTCATAGTCGGGGCAAGGTAACGCAGCGAGATGCAGAGGGCAAGGCTACGCGACTTACTGGCACTCTCCTGGACATTACGGAACGAAAGCATTCGGAAGCAAAAATTGCGGAGTTGGCATTTCAAGACCCGTTGACGAGCCTTCCCAACCGGCGCCTGTTGATGGAACGCCTGGGTCAAGCCTTGCTTGCCAGCGCGCGCAGCCACAAGACTGGGGCTGTGCTGTTGCTCGATCTGGATCACTTCAAATGGGTCAATGACAACTTGGGCCATGACATGGGCGACGTTGTGCTCCAGCAGGTAGCCGCCCGACTGGAGGAGTGTGTTCGGCATAGCGACACAGTGGCACGGTTGGGTGGCGACGAGTTCGTGGTCCTACTCCAGAACCTGGGTAACTCGATTGCCGAGGCACAGGTCAATGCCGAGGTCATGGCGCGAAAGATTGCGACGACGCTGCGCATGCCCTTCAACCTGGAGGGGCACGAGCACACGTTGGGAGCGAGCGTCGGAATTGCCTTGTTTGCTGGTGAGGACAGGACTGCAGAGAGCCTGCTCAAGCAAGCGGACCAGGCCATGTATGCCGCCAAACGCACGCGCTCGCCAGCGCTGCCCATGGCCGACTCCGTGAGCGAAGCCTGAGCGCGGAGCAGCGTGTCATTACCACCCGTTCAGGACTCGGCGCCCGGCGCCCGGGACCCTTCGACCCCCTCCGCCGGCAAATGGTTCACCTCCTGCGGTGACATCGCCAGCAGTGCGGTCAGTCCGCTAGACGCCGCGGTAAACGCCCAGAACACGAAGAAAGCCAGCGTGTAGACGCCCTGGCGCGAGAACGGCAAAGGGTGGCCGAACCAGTGCAGGTCTTCGGGGTCGACCATCGCAAAGACCAGCATCTCCAGCACGCC
>JANODF010000049.1:0-7384 GCA_031412555.1 Archangium sp.
CCTTCGCGGTGCAGAACTGCTTCTCGACCAACTACGACGTGCCGGCCAACGAGACCGTCGTCCTCATCAACGCCGCCGCCGATGGTGACGTCGCGGGTAAAGGTGGTGACCCCGCCCGAGATGATGTTGATGTTGACGACCGCGGCGCCCGCGTTGATCAACACCACCGTCTCGTTCATCGGCACTTCGTAGTTGGCCGAGAAGCAGTTCTGCACGGCGAAGGCATCGAAGTCGACCACCACCGGGATCAGGCCCGCTTCCGTCACGACCGACGAGTAGTCGTTGATCATGTCCTTCTTGGCGGCGACCAGGAGCACGTCCATCTGGCCGGTCGCGTCGTTCGCGTCGGGCCGGAGGATCTGCGTGTCGAGGTTGACGTCTTTGATGTCGAAGGGAATGTGCTGCTCGGCTTCCCATTGAATCGCTTCTTCGAGCTCGTCTTGCGACATGCGGGGCATCGAGATCTTCTTGATGATCACCGAGTGTCCGCTGACGCCGATCGCCACTTCCTTCTGCTTCACCTTCAGTTCGCCGAGGAGCTCCTGGATCGCTTGCACGATCGCCGTGGAGTTCATCAACGCGCCGTCGACGATCGCTTCAGGAGGCAGCGGCTTCATGCCGAAGCTCTGCAGGGCGTAGGTGACCTCGCCCCGTCGACGCTGCTCTTTGAGCTGAATGAGCTTGACCCCGGAGGATCCGATGTCGAGCCCAAGCGCCAGTTTGCCCTTCGCCATGCCGGCTCCTTCGAAAAGTTACGACTGCGCTACTGTTTTGAAGCCTACGGTCGTTTCAGAGACCTTGAAAAAAATTGGCCGAATGATCACGTCAGTCCTCGAAGACCTGACCTCGATCAGTCACCTTGAGACCCAGCGCGAGAATGATCTTCCGCTTGGTGTCCAACCGGCACTGCGCGCCGCGCTCCACCCGGTCGATGGTGAGCACTGACACGCCGGCTCTCCGCGCCAACTCGGCCTTCGACAGCAATCGGTCTTCCCGAAGCTGCTGAACCCGGTTGGTCCTCTTGTCGTCCTCGTCGCTCATCGGATCACCATCGTCCCCCCCGAATGGAGGGAAGTCAACGGATGTGATCACTCTTTGACCACATAATTATACGTCAAAGATATGTAAGTATACAGTCAAAGGTAGGTGCGACATTTCACACCCCCAGCGGTGGTGGATCAGATTCTTGAGGAGGGCGTTTTCCTTCCGCCCTCACTTTCAGGAAACCGACGGGCCTTTTTCGCCTTCGGCGTCGGGATCGATTCCGTAGTCCTTGATCTTGTAGAGCAGGGCCCGATGGCTGATCTCGAGCAGCTCAGCGGCGCGCGTGCGATTGCCCCGCGTCTGCCGCAGCGCCGCGCGAATGAACTGATCTTCCACCCGCTCGATGGCCCGCTTGAGCGAGTACTGCATCGACTCGGGTGAAGGCAGCGCGAGGCCTGGCGCCGCGGGTGCTGCAGGGCGCGCCGCCCACAGCTTCTCGGGGAGATTCTCCGGCAGAATCACCGTGCCCTCGGCGAGCAGCACCGCGCGCTCCATCGCGTTCTCCAGCTCGCGCACGTTGCCGGGCCACGCGTAGCTCACCAACATCTGCTCGGCTTCCGGCGACAGCCCGCTGATCTGCGGCTCGCGGTTGAAGTCACGGTTGAAGCGCGCGAGGAACGCAGCGGCCAGCAGCGGCACGTCGTCTCTGCGCTCGCGCAGCGGCGGCACCTTGAGCTGCACCACGTTGAGGCGGAAGAAGAGGTCTTCGCGAATCTCCCCCTTTTCCACCAGCTTCTGCAGATCACGCAGCGTCGCGGCGACCACGCGCACGTCGACCTTTTCCGAGCGGCTCTCACCGACCGGGCGCACTTCGCTCTCCTGCAGCACGCGCAGCAGCTTCACCTGCGCCTGCATCGGCAGCTCGCCCACTTCGTCGAGGAAGATGGTGCCGCCGTCGGCCTCGGTGAAGAGCCCGCGTTTGGCAGTGCGCGCGTCGGTGAAGGCCCCGCGCGCGTGGCCGAACAGCTCCGACTCGATCAACCCCGCGGGGATCGCGCCGCAGTTCACCGCCACGAAGGGCATCGAGGCGCGCGGCGACAGCTCGTGCAGCGCGCGCGCGACCAGCTCCTTGCCGGTGCCTGATTCACCGACCACCAGGATGGTGGTGGAGACCGGCGCCAAGCGGGCGATCTGCTTCTTCAGCACGCCCAGCGTCTCACTCTGGCCCAGCAGCCGCTGGAGCGGACCGTCGGGCGGTGGCTCGCCGCGCAGCCGGCGGTTCTCGCGCACCAGGCGCAGCCGCTCTTCGGCCTTCTTGAGCACGAAGACGATCTCTTCGGGCTTGAAGGGTTTCTCGATGAAGTCGTACGCGCCCTGAGCCACCGCCTCGAGGGCAAGGTCTTTCGAGCCGTACGCGCTCATCACCAGAAAGGTGAGCTCAGGGTTGGCCGAAAGCGCCTGCCGCAAGAGCGACATGCCGTCGACCCTGGGCATGCGCACGTCGGAGATCACCACGTCGTAGCTGCGCGCCGCGAGCTCCTTGAGGGCCTCTTCACCGTCAGACACCGCGCGCACTTCGTAGCCGCTCTCGCTGAGCACGAGGGTCAGCACGTGGCGAATCGAAGCCTCGTCGTCAGCGATCAACACCTGCCGGAAGGCGGCCATGCGGCAGGCTTAGCATTTCTGGGTCAGGGCACAGGCAGCGCGATGGTGAAGCGGGCCCCACCACCCGGCCGATCGCCCACCTGGAGCTCGCCTTCGAACTGCGAGAGCAGGTGCCGCGAGACCGCCAGCCCCAGGCCCGTGCCTTTGCCCGCAGCTTTGGTGGTGAAGAACGGCTCGAAGAGGCGCTCTTTGGCCTGCGCGCTCAGCCCCGGCCCTTCGTCCTCCACCACCACGTGGGCTGAAGCGCCCGCTTGCTCCGCACGAACCACGATGCGCCCCTTGCCCGACATGGCCTGGGCCGCGTTGAGCAGCAGGTTGACCAGCACCTGGGAGAGCGGCCCGGTCTCGGCCAGCAGCCACAACGAGCTGAGGCCCTCCACGTCGACGCGCACGCCTTCGAAGTCACGGCTGGCGCCCAGCAGCTTGACGCACGAGTCGATCACCGGCCGCACGTCGATGGGCTGCGGCTTGCCGCGCGAGGGGCGGCCCAGCTCGAGCAGGCCGCGTACGATTTGATCGATGCGCTGCACCTCGGCCTCGATGCGCTGCACCAGGTCGATGAGCTCGGCGTTGTCGGGCTGCCGCATGCGCATCACCGACAGGTAGCCGAGGATCCCCGAGAGGGGATTTCCCACCTCGTGCGCCACGCCCGAGGCCAGCTTGCCCACCGTGGCCAGCCGATCGTTGGCCACCAGCTCGGCTTGCAGCTTGAGCAACGCGGCGTGCGAGGTGGTCAACTCGTCGAGCTGCGACTGGTTGCGGCGGCGCTCTTCTCCCAGGTCGAGGGCCAGCCGCCGCAAGGCGCGATCGAGCCGCAACAACAACGCCCCACCCTCTCGATCGTCGCGCGCGAGATCGTTCACCGTCTTCTCGATGCGCTCGATGGGCCTGCCCACGGTGAAGTGCAGCACCAGGTACACCACCAGCGTGGCCAGCCCGAAGTCGAGCGAGAGCACCATCGTGCTCGCGCGTTGCCAGGCCTCCGCGTTGAGGGCCCTGCGCAGCAGCGGCTGCAACGACACCCAGGTGGGCACCACCGTCACCAGGGCGATCAGCAACGACGTCACCAGCAGCCGCAGCCTCATGCGTCTTCCCGATCTCCCAGGCCGTGTTTGGCGAGCCGGTAGCGCAACGAGCGGAAGGTGAGGCCCAGCAGCTCGGCCGCGCGCATCTTCACGCCACCCGAGCGTTTGAGCGACTCCTGCAGAAAGCGGCGCTCGAGCTCGTCGAGGTGGCGCTCGAGTGAAAAGCCCTCGCCGATCTTCACCTCCGACGAGGCGGTGGTGTCACTGGTGCCGCGCACGCCGGGCGGCAGGCTGTCGGGCCCCAGCTCCTCGGTGTCGGACAGGGTGGCCGCGCGCTCCACGATGTTCTGCAGCTGGCGCACGTTGCCGGTGAACGAATACGCCTCGAGCAGCTTGAGGGTCTCTTCGGTGAAGTGCAGCCCGGGCCGGCCCAGCTCCTCGGCCACCCGGCCCAGGAAGTACGTGGCCAGCATGCGAATGTCTTCGCGCCGCTGCCGCAAGGGGGGCAGCTCGATGTTGATCACGTTGAGGCGGAAGAGCAGGTCTTCGCGAAAGCGGCCCGCCGTCACCTCTTCTTCCATCTTGCGGTTGGTGGCCGCCAGAATGCGGGCTTCGAAGGGCACCTCGCGCGAGCTGCCCACCGGCTTGACCCGGCGCTCCTGCAGCACGCGCAGCAGCTTGACCTGCGTGCCCAGCGGCAGCTCGCCCACCTCGTCGAGCAGCACCGTGCCGTCACCGGCCGAGACCAGGATGCCGGTGCGATCGCCCTGCGCGCCCGTGTACGCGCCCTTCACGTGCCCGAAGAGCTCGCTCTCCAGGATGCCTTCGGCCAGGGCGCCGCAGTTCACCGGCACGAAAGGCGACTGCGCGCGCGCGCTGCGGGCGTGAATGGCCCGGGCGATCACCTCTTTGCCGGTGCCGCTCTCGCCGGTGATCAACACCGTCGAGCGCGCGGGGGCGACCTTGTCGACCAGCGACCACACCTGGCGCATCGAGGCGCTGGTGCCCACGTAGTATTCCGCGCGGGGCAGCAGCGTCGCGCGCAGCTGGCGGTTCTCTTCGGTGAGGCGGCTCTTCTCGAGCGCGCGATCGACCAGCAGCACCAGCTCGTCGTTGTCGAAGGGCTTGCTGATGTAGTCGTAGGCACCCTGCCGCATCGCCTGCACCGCCGAAGCGGGCGTGCCGTAGGCGGTGATGATGATCACCTCGGGTGGCGGCGAAAGCGCGCGCGCGGCCTTGAGCACCTCGATGCCCGACTCGTTGCCGATGCGAAAGTCGCTGATGGCCAGATCGTAGCTGCGGCTGTTGAGCAGCCCGCGCGCGGCCTCCACCGACTCCGCGAGCTCGACCACGTGCCCGGAGCGGGTCAGCAGCACCTCGAGGTACTCACGAATCGAGAGTTCGTCGTCAACGACCAGAATGCGCGCCATGAGAGATTCCTTTACCCTGAGCTGCTCAGCGACCAATTAAGCGGTGCGGAGCTTGACCGAGAACGTGGTGCCCGTCGCCGGGCTCGACACCACGGTGATGGTCCCGCCGTGCGCGTGGACGATGCTGTGAACGGTGGAGAGCCCCAGGCCCGTGCCGCCACGGGCCCGGGTGAAGAACGGCTCGAAGATGCGCTGCCGATCTTCGGGCGCCAACGCGCCGGCGCTGTCCCAGACCTCGATGAGCGCGCCGTCGGGAACCGCCGCGACTCGAATGCGAATGCGCCCCCGCCCCCGCAACCCGGAGATGGCCACCGCCGCGTTGCGCAGCAGGTTGAGCAGCACCTGCTTGACCTGGCCGGCGTCGCAGATGGCCTCGATGGCCTCGAGGTTCTCGTCGACCTGCACACCGGCAAAGGAGGGATCGGCGCGGAGCAGCTCGAGGGTCTCGCGCACCACCCCGTCGACGCGGGTGGTGATGAGCTGAGGCGGTGGCGGGCGCGCCAGCTTCAAGTACCCCTCGACGAGGCCGGCGAGCCTGTCGGCCTCTCGCAGAATCAGGCTCGCCAGCCGCTCTCCGGGGGCGCCGGCGGTGTCACCCACCAGCATCTGCGCGGCCCCTCGCATCGCCGCCAGCGGGTTTCTGATCTCGTGGGCCAGCTGGGCCGACAGCCGGCCCAGGGTGGCCAGGTGATCGATGCTGTCGAGCTCCGCCTCGATGCGCCGCAGCTCGGTCAGATCCTGAAAGACGATCAGCAGCCCCTCGGCGTTGCTCAAGGGGGTGACCGACAGGCCCAGGTTGCGCGGGCCCCGGGCGGTGTCGACGCGCAGTTCGGAGCGGCGGGCGATGATCAGCTCACGTGCGCCCGGGAGCAGGTCGTCGATCAACCTCCGCCGCATGACCGCTTCGGTGCTGATGCCCAGGATGGCTTCGGCGGCCGGGTTGACGAACGAGACCAGCCCTTCCGGATCGCAGGTGATCAGCCCCGAAGGAATGGCCCGCACGATCTCGTTCTGCACCTCGGTCAGCTCGCGCAGATCACGTTCACTG
This sequence comes from Archangium sp., assembly GCA_031412555.1. GTDB lineage: Bacteria > Myxococcota > Myxococcia > Myxococcales > Myxococcaceae > Archangium_A. The sequence continues at coordinate 6,153 of JANODF010000049.1, forward strand.
GCCGACAAGCGCCCGCCCGTGCGTGAGAGCTGCTCACCCACGTACCCGCTGAGCACCGCGATGAGCAGCTGCGCCATCAGCTGAATCACCACGTCGAGCCCCAGCCGGGGCAGGCTCTCGCTCGACTGCGAGGGGAGCAACGAGGCGAGCACCAGCACGTAGGCGGTGGCCGCGCCCAGAAAGCCGACGATCGCCCCCCGGGTGCCCAGCAGCACCGCGGCGCCCACGATGGTGACGAGGAAGAGGAAGGTGAAGGGTGAACGCGCCCCGCCGGTGAGAAACACCACGCTGGAGGCCAGCAGCACGTCGAAGACGATCTGCGTCCACGCGGCGCCCGGCCCCACCTTGCCGCTGCGCAGCAGCAGTCCCGTGGCCAGGGTGAGCACGTAGCTCAAGCCGATGATGCCGAACGAGGTGAGATCGGCGGTGGAGAGCTCGGCCCGGAAACCGCCGGACGAGAGCTGCGCGGCCAACACGCCCAGAATGAGCGTGGTGGCGACGGTACGGAAGAGCGTCAGCCACAGCAGGCGAACCCGAAGGTCCGCCGCAGCCGCGACAACGCCGCTGCTACTTGATTGCACCGGCGATGCTGAAGATGGGCAGGTACATGGCGATGAGGAAGCCGCCGACGCCGCCGCCGAGGAAGACCATCATGATGGGCTCGATGAGCGAGGTGAGCGAAGCCACGCCGGCGTCGACTTCGTCATCGTAGAAATCGGCGATCTTGCCGAGCATCGCGTCCATCGCGCCGGTCGCTTCGCCGACGCCGATCATCTGCACGACCATCGAGGGGAACACCTTGGTCTCCGCCAGCGGGCCGGCGATGTTCTTACCTTCGGAGATCTTGGTGCGGACGTACTGAATGCCCTTCTCGATGGTGCGGTTACCGGCGGTCTTCGCGGTGACGTCGAGCGCGTCGAGAATGGGAACGCCCGAGCTGATCATCGTGCCGAGCGTGCGGGTGAAACGCGCGACGGCGATCTTGCGGAGCAGGTCGCCGAACAACGGCGCGTAGAGAACGCCCTTGTCGAAGATCTCGCGGCCGCGCGGGTTCCTGTAGAAGGCGCTGGCGGCGAAGGCGGTGGCGACCAACCCGGCGATGAGGTGGAGGATGTACGCCTGCAGCCAGTTCGACATGTCGACGACGAACTGGGTGGGGCCGGGCAGCGCCGAGCCGAAGTCACGGAACATCGCTTCGAAGACGGGGGTGACCTTGATCAGCAGCACCGCGG
>JANODF010000050.1:0-4468 GCA_031412555.1 Archangium sp.
CCCAGCTCGGCGAACGCGATGATCGCGTCCATTCGCTTCTTCACCTCGGCCCGGCTCATCCCGAGGATGACGCCGTTGATGAGCACGTTCTCGCGGCCCGTGAAGTCCGGGTGAAAGCCTGCGCCGAGGTCGAGCAGCGCGGAGACGCGCCCGTTCACCGTCAGCTTCCCTTCGGTCGGCGCGTAGATGCCCGTCATCAGCTTGAGCAGCGTGCTCTTGCCCGAGCCGTTGCGGCCGATGATGCCGACGGTGGAGCCTTTGGGGACGCGCAGGTCGATGCCCTTGAGGGCCTCGATGTGCGTGGCCGGCTCGACCAGGCGGCGCTGAAACTTCAGCAGCCGCACCAGCTCGGTCTTCATGGTGGTCGATTCGTTGCGCTTCGAGGTCTTCTTGAACGACTTGAAGACGTTGTGGAGGACGATCGCGTCGCTGCTCATACCAGCTCCGCGAACTCTTCCCGGCGGCGTTCGAAGACGTTGCTCGAGATCCACATCAGCACCAGGGAGATGGCGGCCACGCTCAGCAGCGGCTGCCAATTCGGAATGCGCTGCTCGTAGAAGATGTCACGCCACGCGGCCATCACCGAGGCCATCGGGTTCAAGTGCATCAGCAGCTGCTGCGACTCCTCGCGGGTCAGGCTGCCCACGGCCGGCGCCGACTTGAGGTCCCACAACACGGGGGTCAGAAAGAACGCCATCTGCACCAGGTTGCCCACGATGTGCTGCAGATCGCGGAAGGCCACGTTGAGCGCGGCGAACAGGTACGTCAGCGCCAGGGTGAAGAAGGTCTGCACCAGCAGCACCGGCACCAGGAACACCATGTGCCAGGTGGGCGTCACGCCGAAGAACAGCCCCAGGCCCAGCAGCAGCGGCAACGAGAGCAGAAAGTTGATGAGGTTGGTCAACACCACGGTGGCCGGCAACACCTGGGCGGGGAAGCGCACCTTGGTGAGCAGGTCTTTGCGGTCGCTGATCGACGAGGTGCCGCCGAGCAGGGAACTGGAGAAGTAGATCCACGGCAACAACCCGGTGAACAGGTAGTACGCGTAGTTCGGCACCGCGCTGCGCATCACCATGCCGAACACCAGCACGTAGACGAGCATGTTCAAGGTGGGGTTCAGGAACGTCCAGAAGAAGCCCAGGACGGAAGCGCGGTAGCGGGCCTTGAGCTCGCGCATGGACAGGGCGAGGAGCAAGGCGCGGTACTGGTAAAGCTCGGTGAGGTTGCGAATCATGGCCGGCCGGTGAGGGCCCCGAGCCCTTACCACGCGGAAGACCGCTGTCTTGCTAGAACGCCCCCGTCAGCACCACCCCGCCGGGGGTGGGTGACAGCCGCATCGAGACCACGCCCGTCTTCTGGCGGTACGCCTCGTAGCGGCCGGGCGGATCGCCGACCACGAACAACACGGTGGCGGTGAGGGCCCCCGCGGCAGCAGCGCCCAGGCCGATCCACGAGACGGTCTGCATCGACTCGATCTCCGCCTTGAGCCTGCCGGCCTGCGCGCGGTTCTCTTCGGTCTCGTTGCCGTCGAGCAGCTGCGCCCGGTAGTGCGCGAAGGTGCCCGGCGAGTCGGCGTCGCCGTACTTGCCGGTGGCCACCACGTTGCCTGCCACGAAGGCGCCCACACCCGCGGCCGCCAGCCCCACGCCCACCCAGGCGAGCACGCGGAAACGCCGGGCCTTCGCTTCGTACGCTTCGGCCATGTCGGGGCTGGGCACCATCTTGATGAACTCGTCGGAGACCTGATCAGGCGAGACGCGCACTTCCTTGCGAACCTGGGTGAAGCCTTCTTTCTCCACCGTGAGGAGGTGCGGCCCCGCGGCGATCGGCACGCGCGCCTGCAACGGCGTGGTGCCCACCTGGGTGTCGTCGATCTTCACCGAGGCGCCGGTCTCGGAGGAGCCCACCACCAACGCCCCCTGCCGCCCGTCGAGCAGCTTGCCGATGAGCTTCAAGGTGGCCGGGGGCACTTCCTGCAGCAGCTTCTCTTCGCCCTTCGCTTCGACCCGCACCGAAGAGAGCGGCGAGGCCGAGCCGACCTTCATCAAGGTGAGCATCAGGGTGTACTTCGCGTCTTTCGGCGGGCCGCTGCGCAGGAGCTTGCCGGTGATCAGGTACTCGAACGAAGTCAGCTCGCTCATCGAAGCGCCCGAGCAGCTCTCGCAGCCCATCAGCTGGCGCTGGCGATCGACGCCGAGGATCACCCGGGTGGTCTCGGCGGTGGTGATGTGGAAGAGCTGCAGGCGCTCGAGCTCGTGTGCCACCAGGCCCGAGGTGGCCGCGGCGATTTCAGGCGGGGCGCCCTCGATTGCGAAGTCCATCACGGCCAGGCCAGGCACGTTCTCGGCGGCGAGGAGCAACAGCAGGGCAGAGCTGATCATGAGCTTCGGAGTGCAACCCACACCGGCTCAGACTTCAAGCACCACCGTGGGTGGGTCAGAACCTTCGGCCCGTCACGGTGACCTCATCGCGGTCGTGGTAGAGCTGGCGCATCTTCAGCTCCTTCCAGCCTCCGTCTTCGAGCGCGTGTTTCACCCGGAAGAGCGTGGGCAACTTGTCCTTCATGGGCAGCTTGATGTTGGCCACCAGTTGAGAGGCGTGCGCCTTGCGGCCCCACTTGCCCAGCAGCTGCGCGACCTCGAGGGGACGCCAGGCCATGTCGCAGAACAGCCAGTCGACCTGCTCCTCGGGGACGAACTCGAAAGCGCTCTCGTGAAAGTGTTTCACCTTCGGCAGCTTGAGCACGTCGGGGGCGAGGTCTGCGGGGTCGACGCTCCACACGCGCGCACCGCGTTCGGCCAGCGCCCGGGTCCACCCGCCGGGGGCACTGCCCAGATCGACGCAGAGGTCGCCTTTGCCCGGAGAAACGCCGTACCAGTCGAGGGCCTCGTCGAGCTTCATGGCCGCCCGCGACGGCGACTCGCTGCTGCGCTTCATGCGCGCCCGGCCTCCTGCCGAGAGTGACAACGCCTCGCGCGCTCGCACCCGGCCCACCACGCCCACGCCGGGGCCAATCATGCAGATCTGACCCAACCACGCGCCGCTCTCGCTCGCTTTCCACGGCGTCTCGGGATCGGTGAGGCCTTCTTCGGAGCGAATCGCAGCGATGGTGTCGGCCCAGGCCGTCGCTTCGCCGGCGCGCGCGTTGGCCACGTCGGTGTCGGGCACCCAGACCTGCACCTTGGTCGGCTCATCGGGCAAAGCACCCGCGGCATCGGCAGGGCTGCGCACGATGTCGCTCACCAAAAAGCCCATGCGCGCGAACGTCGGCGGGCGGGGCAGCGGGTTTTCACCCGTAAAAGGCGCCGAGGCGATGAGCGAGGGCCCCAGCAGAATGGGGTTCTTCTTGCCCCAGGCGAGCTCTTCGTAGAGCTGCGCCTCGAAGCCGGCCCGGCAGGTCCACAACCAGTGGCCGGGCTCTGGCACCAGGGTCACCGGCGGCATCGCGGGCACCTTCACCCGCTTGGGCGGTTCAATCTTCGGGGGCGGCGCGCGGCGCAGCTCAGGCGAGACGTGCCAGGCGTTTCGCTCTTTGCGCTCGCGCTGATTGCCCTTCTTCATACGGGCTCGGTACCACAACCGGGCCAGCAGGGCTCGACTCCCGGTTCGCCAGAGGGGCGGTTCAGAGGCGCCCGCTCACCCCGAAGGAGGCCAGCAGCACCACCACCGGCCCGCCACGCGCCGGGTAGATTTCTCCCGAGCCCATGGCCACCAGCCCGAAGGTGCGGTTGAGCGCGAAGTCGGCGTGCGCCCCCAGGCCGCCACCGAACAGGCCCAGCGTCGGGTACGCCGTGCCGCGCGCCCCCACCCCCAGACGGAAGCGCGTATCGAGCAGCGCGACGGCGACGAAGAGGCGCGCCCCCACGTTGGGTCCGATGAGCACGCCGGCGCCCAGGTCGAGCCGTCCGCGCCGGAAAGTGAGGTCGACCTCCGCGCCGATGCTGCCGCGCAGCCCCGGGCCCGACAGCGGCTGGTAGGCCGCGACGCCCAGCAGGTTGATGCCGAAGAAGTTCTCCACCACGACCTCGGCCGTCACCGAAGCCGGGGGCACGGCCTTGGGGCGCGCGGCCCAGGCGGTGGCCTCTTCGCTCTGCAGCCCCGCGCCGTACTGCTCCAGGGTCTCCTGCGTCGCGCGCCAGAAGGCGTTGAGCAACGCGCTCGCCCCGTCGGTCTCCAGCGCAGAGCGCCCGACCACGTGGCTGGTCTGCGCGTGGAGCATCTTCACCGTGACGAGGTACTTGCTGCCCACCTTCGTCACGCTGCCCGTCATCAGGTAGTCCGAGCCCAGCGCAGAGGCGAGCTCCGCCATGCAGCTCGACTCTTCGCAACCGATGAGCGCGCGCTGGCGCTCGTTGCCCAGCAGCAACGCGATGTCTTGCGCGTTGATGACCTTGAACGTCCGGGCCGCCTCGACGCCGTTGGTCACCAGCTCGGTGAAGCCCGCGGCGTCCATCTTCTCGTCCGGGGG
>JANODF010000051.1:0-7865 GCA_031412555.1 Archangium sp.
CGGGTCGGATCACCGCGAACGGGGCCCTTCGCTTCAGGCGCGACGTGCACCAGCAGCTCGACGCGTTTGCGCTGCGCCACGGCCAGGAAGCTGCGGGCCGTCTCGCTCACCACGCGTTCGAGATCGAAGACGCGCGGCGCGAGCTCGAGCCTGTTGGCTTCGATCTTCGAGAGATCGAGCACGTCGTCGACGATGGCCAGCAACGATTCACCGGCGCCCTGCAGCACGTCGACGTACTCGCTGAACTCGGGCGGCAACGAGTGCTGCTTGAGCAGCTGCGTCACCCCCAGGATGCCGTTGAGCGGCGTGCGGATCTCGTGACTGACGTTCGCGAGGAACTGCGTCTTGAGCCGGCTGCGCTCGAGCGCCTCTTCGCGGGCCGCCACCAGCTCCTCTTCGTTACGCCGCGAGTCGGTCACGTCGCGAATCACGTAGAGCAGATCGCCCGTCTTCATCGGGAGCACACGCGCTTCGAAGCTGCGCTTGTTGCCCTCGATGCCCAGCTCGTACACGAAGCTCTGCGGCGAGCGGGTGGCGACGGCACGCTCGAGCGCGGCACGTGAAGGCCCGGCGACGGCAGGCGGCAAGACCTCTTCGATGGTCTTGCCCATGAACTGATCGGGCGTGACGTAGAGCCGCGAAGGATCGGCGACGCGATAGCCGACGTAGACGCCAGCGGCCGTGACCTGGAAGAGCAAGTCGGGTGAAGCGGAGAGCAAGGCGTCTGCACGCGCGGCCAGACTCTCCGCCTCCTCGAGGCGCGCCCGGCCTTGTTCGTCGGTCACCTCGGTAGGGGGCACCACGGTGGAAAAGCCAGACACGCCCACCACCACGCCGGCTTCGAGGCGCGCCCGCAGCACCGCGCGCAACCAGAACCAGCCGCCGTGCTGATCGCGGCAACGCACCACGAACCGCGTGGGCTCTCCGCCCCGTACGCCGGCGGCCATCTCGGTGAACGCCAGCGTGATGCCCTCGCCGTCGAGGTGTTTCATCCACCCCGAGCCGAGCGCTTCAGCCACCGGTTGCCCGGTCAGCTCCGTCCAATACGAGGAGATGGCGCGCACTTCGCCGTTCGGCGAGCACTCGAAGGCGACAGCCGGCAGGCCATCCACCAGCGCACCAAATGGTTCAGGTTCGCCCACGGCCGAAGGCCTAGCAGAGTTCTCACAAACCCCTGAAGGGTACCGGCACCCCATTGGGTGCAAGCCAGACGGATTCCAGAAGGCGTTTGGCCCCCTGATCCCGAGCGTCCGCCTGCGCATCACCACTGAGCAGGGGCAGCACGCGCAGGGCCCCGAAGTGCAGCACCAGCATCAAGCCCAGCAGGAACGGCGTGGCGCCGAGTGCGCGGAAACGCATCGAGAGCCACACCACCAACGCCCCCAACAGAACGACGAGGAGCGCTCCGGAAACAGGGTTGGGAATCCACGCGGCGAGCCACGAGACGGGCCAGAACCCCTCGGCCAACATCGGCACCGCGAGGCCCCACACCGACGAGCTGACGTCATCGGGCACGTAGTTGATGAAGGCCACCAGGCCCGTCGCCAGCACGGAAGACACGCTGAGCCCCGCCAGAATCGAAGCCTGCAACGGGGCCGAAACGCGCAACCGCTCGAAGGCCAGGGCCACCGGGAGGATCAAGAACGGGAGGATGCCGGTCAGATGCCGCGGTCCCACCGTCCACCCCCACGAGTCGTAGGTGAACGACGAGGTGAAGTAGGCGTGGGTGATCAGCAACACCACCAGCAACACGAAGAACGGTTGGTCTTTGGCGCGGGCGGCCTTCGCTCCGAAGAAGCCGGCGATCAAGAACGGCGAGAGGGCAAACAAGCCCCGCAACGGCGAGAAGAACGAGAGCCCCAACGCCCGCAGATCCGGCACCCGAATGCCGAGGAAACCGCCCTGGTGCCAGCCCATGTAGGCCGCGTCGTTGAGGAACTTGTAGCCGGAGACGAAGGGGCCGCCGAAGACCACCGCGTGGTACCAGAGCAAGGCTCCGAGCAGGGGCGCTGCGCCGAGGATCACCAGGCCCACCGCCTGACCCAGCGCGCCCCACTTCTTCCAACGCGCCGCCACCGTGTACGCCGCGACACAGAGCACGCCCAGCGCGCCGGTGTATTCGGCCGTCACCGCCGCGCCCGCTGCGAGGCCCGCCAGCGCGTAGCCCCACACCTTCCACTCGCCCCGCTCCACCTTCCACGCGCAGTAGAAGGAAGAGAAGAGCAGCACCGCGGTGAGCTGGTGGCTCATGAACGACTCCGCGTAGCTGAAGGCCATCGTGCCCAGCGCATAGACGAGGGTGAAGAGATCGGCCGTGCCCGCCTCGACGTACGCCGCCAGGAATCGCCGCAGCAGCACGAGCAGGAACAACGCGGGGATGATGGTCACGAAGAGCCGGCCCCAGAGCACCTGCGAGACCTCGGAGACCGGGCCCTGCACCTTGGTGAGCACCCAGTAGACGGGCGCGCCCAGCACCGACACCAACGGCGCCTTCGACGGGTAATACCACCGCGCAGTCACCCCGCTCCGGGGGGCATCGGGGCCTACGCAGGGCGCGAGGCGCGCAGCGCCGTTCTCGGTCACCACCGCGGTGCAGGAGAGATCGCCCACCATGCCGCGCTGCTGCAGCACGCCGTTGATGTGCAGGGTGCCGAAGTCGACGAAGGCGCGCGACTGCCACAGGCGGCACAGCTCGTTGGGGGAGCGCAAGCCCGGGTGGTACGGAAAAGACAGCAGATAGAGGCCCGCTACGAGCGCGAAACCAACCCGGGGTGAGAGCCAGCGCTCCATGTTCTTTTGGCGCCTTAGCATCAACCTTGAAATCAGCGCGCCGGTGTTAGCGTTCTGACTTCGGCCATGCCCCACGTCGTAGATGAAGCACTCCTCGCGTTCACGCTGGGGCAGATGGAAGGAGAGGCGGCCGCCGAGGTCGAGCGCCACCTTGCCGAGTGTGAAGCGTGCCGGCTGCGGCAGAACAGCATCTCGTCGGCGGCGTTCTCCAAGACCGCGGTCGGCTCGAAAGATGGCGTGCCCACCCGGGCCGAAGGTCATTCGCTGGCGACCCACGGCAGCGGCATGGTGCTCCAGCGCGGCGCCACGCTCGGCCGCTACGTGATGCTGGAGAAGCTGGGCGCCGGCGGCATGGGCGAGGTGTTCGGTGCGTACGACCCCCAGCTCGATCGCAAGGTGGCCCTCAAGCTGCTGCGCGGTGGTGCGCTCTCGGCCGAAGAAGGCAAAGCCCGGCTGCTGCGGGAAGCGCAGGCCATGGCCCGGCTGCAACACCCCAACGTCATCGCGGTGCACGACGTGGGGCTGTTCGGCGATCGCGTCTTCGTCGCCATGGAATACGTGGAAGGCGAGACGCTCGCCGATTGGCTGCGGGGCCAACACCCGTGGGACGAGATCGTTCGCATCTTCCGCGGCGCGGCCGAAGGGCTCTCGGCGGCCCATCGCGCGGGCCTGGTGCACCGCGACTTCAAGCCCGACAACGTGTTGCTGGGCGCCGATGCCCGGCCCCGGGTGGTCGACTTCGGCCTCGCGCGGCAATCGACCTCGACGCCCGCGCCCGCCCCGCCCGAGCTGGAGGTGCCGGAGAACGTGGGTGACAGCTCGCTCAACGTGCCGCTCACCCGTGATGGCGCGGTCATGGGCACGCCCGGCTACATGGCCCCGGAGCAGATCGCAGGTCTGCCCACCGACGCGCGCTCCGATCAATTCAGCTTCTGCGTGGCCTTGTGGGAGGGCCTGTTCGGCAACCGCCCCTTCTCGGGCGCCACGCTCAAGCAGCACGCGCAGGAGATCGCCGCCGGCCGGCTCACGCCCGTGCCCGCCGATACGCAGGTGCCCGACTGGGTGCAGGACGTGCTCCGAAGGGGCCTGAAGGCGAACCCGGCTGAGCGCTGGCCCGAGATGGACGCGCTCATCAAGGCGCTCAAACCACGCGCCCGACGAAACCCGCGCCGCACGCTCTTCGTCACGGGCCTGGTGCTCTTTTCGATCTTCGGCATCGGCTACGGCGTGTGGACTCGCCAACGCCTGCTCGTCTGCGGCGGTACCGAACGCCGGCTCACCGGGGTCTGGGACGCGCCTCGCAAGGCGAAGCTGCGTGAAGGCTTCAAGGCGACCGGGCTGTCGTACGCGGAAGAAGCGTGGGCGAGCTCGGAGCGGGCGCTCGACACCTGGGCCGCGGAGTGGGTGGTCACCTCGCGTGAGGTCTGTGAAGCCGCCCGCCTTCGCAAGGTCGACTCGCCTGAAGCCACCGAGCTCAAGACGGCGTGCCTCGATGAACGCGTGCAGCGCCTCGAAGCGTTGGTGGCCTTGTTCGATGCGCCCGATCACGACGTGGTGAACAACGCGCCGACCGCTGCACGCGAGCTGGAGAGCGCCGCCTCCTGCACCACCAGCGCGGGCATGCGCCGGCACTTCGCCGCCGATGAAAAGGAGCAGGCGGCGGATCAGCTGCTGCACGCGAGGATGGCCGAAGCGCGTGCGTTGTTCGCGGCCGGCAAGTACGCCGCGGGCGCCGACAAGCTGAAGACGGGCCTCTCGCCGGCCGCGCCACCTTCCACGCAGGCCGAGGCGTACCTCTTACTGGCGCGCCTGGAGCTCAAGCGGGGCGAGAACCGGCTGGCGCGGCAGGCCAACCTGGTGGCCACCGAGCAGGCGCTCAAGTCGGGAGAAGCAGGGCTGGCGGCGCGGGGGCTCTCCCGGCTCTACGCGAGCGAAGGCTACGACGAGTCTGACGCCGATGCCGATGCGTGGAGCCGGCTCGCTTCCGCTGCGGCGGCCCGCGTGCCGGGTGATTGGGAGGTGCAGGTCGAGCTCGGCCGCAACGATGGCTTCGTCGACATTCGCCGCAAACGTTTCAAGCCGGCGCTGGCCGACTTCGAGCGCGTGCTCAACCTGCAGCAGGAACACCTCGGCAACGAACACCCCGACGTGGCCTCCACGCTCAACAACCTGGGCATCGTGCTGACGCACCTCGGCCGGTACGAAGAAGCCGTGGCGCGGTACGACCAGAGCCTGCGGCTGCACGAGAAGCTGGAAGGCTCGGAGCACCCCAACGTCGCTTTCGCCTCTCACAACCTCGCCGTCGCGCTCAGGCGCATGGGTAAGGCCCTCGAGGCCCGCGCTGCTTTCGAACGCGCGCTGCAGATTCGCCGCAAGGCGCTGGGCATCAATCACCCCGAGTCGCTGCACAGTGCGCAGGCGTTGGTGCGGTTGCTCATCTCGGTGGGCGAGCTGGAAGCGGCCCAGGTGCTGCTCGCCGAAGTGAAGGAGACACGCACGCTGATGAGCGGCGCCGATTCGGCGGAGATGATGGCGGTGCTGGAGCTCGAGGCTGACCTGTTTCTCGCCGGCGAATACTGGGGCGAGGCGCTGCAGACCGCCACCCGGCATCTGGCGCTGGCGAAGTCGCGGGGCGCTGCGGGGGAGAAGGAGATCTCCACCGCCCTGCTCGAGCAGATCGCCGCGTGGACGCAGCTGGGTGCGTGGGCCGATGCGCGCAAGGCGCTGGGTGAAGTGCAGCGGCGGTTGGCTGCGGGGGACGAGACCATCGACGCGGCGGATCTCGCTGATTGTCAGGGCCGGCTCGAGCTCGCGCAGGGCCATGCGGAGCTGGCGATTGCGCCGCTGCAACGTTCGCTCGAGCTCAGGTCGAAAGTGGGCGGCCAGCCGGCCGGGAAGACCGAGCTGTTGCTGGCTCAGGCGTTCCTGCACGTGGGGAAACCGGGCGAGGCCATTCCGCTCGCGACCAGTGCTCAGCAGCGTTTTACGGAGGCGCAGAACGCGCGGCTGTTGCTGGATGCGCAGGTGTTGCTGGCGGAGGCGACGTGGCTGGCCCGGCCGGAAGAGCGCGGCCCGTCGGCGGAGATGATTTCGAGCCTGATGCCGAAGCTCAGTGATTCACGCCGGGTTCCGCTCAGCGAGTGGATCAAGAAGAACGGCGTCGTGATTCCGGATGGGGGTCTTTAGGGACTGGCCCCTCCCCCCGACCCTCTCCCCGGCGGGGAGAGGGAGGCTCAGTCAGAAGAGTTCGTACCTTGCGCCGAGGAGAACTCGATCGTTGCGATCGAAGTAGCCGAACGGACTCCACGGTTTGCCCTCGTAGAACTCCGCTGCCACGAAGAGCTTGAGCCCCTCGATGCCCTGGTACGTCACCCGCGGCGCGAGTGAAAAGCTCTGCTGCACCGGCTCGAACGTGCCGCGAAACGAGACCTCGAAGCGCTTGTCCCAGAAGGTGTAGCCGAGCACGCCGATGAACAGATGGAAGAACGCCGTGTGCGCCGCGCCCACCGAGGTGGCCGGCTCGAGAATGATCAACTGCTCGCGCGCGCCGATGTCAGGCAGCGCCATGCCCAGGTAGCTGATCGAATACAGAAACGGAGAATCCGACGCCTGACTGTAGCTCGCGACCAGGGTGAGCGACGCCTTGTCCACCGGGGAGAAGTCGGCGTCGTAGAAGGTCTGCCGCGGCGAATAGGTAAAGTCGACGTCGAGCTGACCTGGCCCCAGCAGCGCTGACGCCTCTGCAGAGAAGAGGTGCTGCCGGCCGTAGAAGCCGCGGTACAGCGTCTCGCCCGCCTGAAAACGATTGAGCACTGACACCGCGCCCGCCTGGTCGGGGGTGCGCCCCGCGGCCTGCGCCGCCAACACCCGAGCCAGCTCGGGATCCACCGTGACGCGCGAGAGTTTCTCGTTCATCCACACCCAACTCGCGCCCACCTTCACGCGCCCCTCGGCCGTCACGCGCAGCGCGAGATCACCCGCGAACGGAGGCGGGCGCTGCGTCTCCAGCACGCGATCCTGCAGAAAGTCTTCCACCGACGGGTCGATGCGCCGGTTGTCGAGCGACTGACCGAACGCCGGCTGCAACAAGCCTTCGTCCTGCCCGAAGACGAACACCCGGTGCGGCTGAAAGAACGGCACGTACGCCGCGAGCCACGACAATTTTCCCAGCTCACCTTGCGCGCGAATCGCGAAGACGGGGAGCAGCGCATCTTCGAGATCTCCACTGCTCTCGCGCAGATCCCTGGGGTTGAGCGCATCGGCCGGAGCGAGCGCCGCGTTGGCCCCGAGCGGAATGCGCTGGTTGCCCACGCGGATGTCGACCTTCGAGGTGTAGAGATCGACGAACGCGTCGCCGAGCATCGGCTCGAAGAAGCCCTTCGCTCGATCGAAGTCACGCTGCGTGGCGCCTCGCACCTGTGCGCGGCCTTCCAGCACCAGGCGCACGTGCTCGTTCAACTTCACGTCGACGCCCAACACCGCGCGCAGCCGGCCTTCCCAGACGTTCTCCGCCAACGCCGCGCCCCGAGGTGAATCGAAGCGCGTGTCGAGCGAGGTGTACGCCGAGGTCCACCCGTAGATGCGCACGGTGGGCGCCGCGGGCTCGCTCTTGAACGTCTCCATCGGAGCAACCACCGGGGTGCCCGCATCGACCTCTTCGAAGGTCTCGATGCCCATCGAAGGAGCCTCTTCGAAACCCTCGATGCCCATGGCTCCGCCGCCGTCTTCCTGTGCGAACACGGGAAGGGCGAACACCGCCACGACAAACGCGACGAGCTTCAACGCTTCAGCCGCGCTCGAGCGCGCGATCGGTGAAGGCCTCGTCACCCAGCGTCGAGTCCTCCAGCTTGAGAACGGTCATCTGGGTCTTCGTGCCGGACTGGAGGTTCTCCATCACCGACTCGGCGGCCAGCACGCGCTCCTTGAACTGCTTCAACTTCAGCGTGCGGTAGCGCTTGAGCGGCTTGCCCGACTTGTCGGAGTACTCGACCTGCATCGGCACCCAGGTCTGCTTGTCGACGAACATCTTCACCTGGCCGTACGGCGACGAATCGTCGCCTTTGCCCTCGAGTACG
>JANODF010000052.1:0-12500 GCA_031412555.1 Archangium sp.
GCCAAAGAACAGACGCGGCTTGCCCAGCTCTTTGAACGGCTCGGCGGAGTGCCAGTCGGGCTGCGCGATGAGGCCGACCTTGAACCCACGGCCTTCCAGGAAACGCGCGATCAACGGGGGCCCGAACGCGGGGTGATCCACGTACGCGTCGCCGCTGATGATGACGATGTCGCACTGCTCCCAGCCGCGGGCCTGAAGGTCGGCGCGTGAAACGGGAAGGAAGGGGTGCGGGAACTTCTTGCCTGACATCACGGTCGCCACCCGTGACCCCTACTCCGTTCCATCCACGAGGCGCAAATTTCGAAGGTCAGTGTTTCTGAGCCATCTCCATGAGCCTGGGCAGCACCACGTTGACCACCTTCTCGGCCACGCCGTGCGGGAAGCCCCTTTCTTCGAGGAACCGGGTGACCGGCCCGGTCAGCTTGGAGACGGTGCCGCCGGTGAGGCTGGCGCCCTTCCCCATGCCGCCCAGCGCCCCGGCCACCGCGCCCAGCTTGCTGTCACCCCCGAGAAGGTTGCTCAGGTCGATGCCCGCGGCCCCGCCGTGTTTGAGCGCACCTTCGGCGGTGGCCTGCACGGCCTCCTGGGCCTTGTCGGGCGCGAGGCCTTCTTTGCTGAGTTCAGACATCGCGCTGGAGCCCTGTGACGAGCTCATGAACTGCTTGATGAGTCCTTCGATCATGACCACTCCTTTTCGGAGACGGTCATCTCGTAACGGTCACCAGGCCGCGCGCACCCCGGCGTAAGCGCCGATCTGCCAGGCGATCCCACCCGCTGCTTTGGTGGCCGAGCCGCCGTTCACGTGCAGGGTGAAGAACTTGTAGCTGACCTCGAAGTCACCCACGAGGCGCACGCCGTCGATGGTGTTGCCCAGCGGCAGGTAGTTGACGCCCAGCAGCACGCGGGTCTCGTGGCGATCGAGGAAGGCCACGGCGAGTGCGGGGCCCGCTCCACCTCGCAGCGCAGCGGGCGCCGTCGCGGTGGACTGCGCGGGATCGATCACCCGCAGCTCTCCGGCCAGACCCACGCCGATGGCGCCGAAGAAGTAACGCGCGGTGAGCAACGAGTCGAAGGTCGAGGCGGGCGTACCGCTCACGGTGGCGAGGTAGCGGCCCCAGAGCCGGATCTCGAAACCTGAAGCCATGCCCTCCGGAGGTGCGGTGCCCCAGAACCCGAAGTGTGCGCCGCCCATCACCCCGAGGCCGAAACCGGTGTCGAGCCCGCTGCCACCACCGGTGATCCACACGCTGCCGGCCGAACGTTCGAAGGAGTCGTCGATCACGATCGCGTCGGCCTTCTGCTTCGCTTCGAAGAGCCGCTTCTCAGCGTCGATGCGCGCCTTCTCGGCCTGCGCCGCTTCGGTGACCGCGGCCTGCGCGATGGCGGGGCTCATGCTCACCGCGTCGACCGCCGCCTGCTTCTTGAGGATCTCTTCGTCCTTGGCGCGCTTGAAGTTCGCTTCGGCGTCCTTGACCAACTGCGTCTTCTGGGTGCGCTGCTGGGCCACCTTCGCGTCACGTTCGGTCACCAGCTTCTTTTCTTCGGCGGCCTTCTGGGCGAGCGCGGCTTCTTCCTTCTGCTTCTCCAGCTTCGCTTCGGTCTCGGCCTTCTCCTTGAGGCGCTGCTGCTCGGCGTCGGCGCGCTCCTTCTTTCGCTCTTCTTCGGCCTTGAGCGCCTTCGCTTCGGCGGCGCGCTTTTCTTCGGTGCGTTCATCGCGGGTGCGCTGCTCGGCCTCTTCCCTCCGTTTGATCTCCCGGTCCGCGAAGTCTCTCTGCTCCTTCTGTTTCTTCGCTTCGGCATCGGCGGCGGCGAGCGCGCGTTTGTCGGCCTCAGCCTTGGCGGCCGCTGCATCCGCGGCTTGCTTGAGCTTGATGGCTTCGGCAGCACCGACCGCGGCAGAGGCGGCGGCCAGGCGCTCCGATTCGGCCTTGGTCTGGGCCGACTTCACTTCGTCGTTGGCGACGCGCTCCTTGCACTTCTGGAGCTGCGTCTGCGTCCACCGCGAGTACAGGTTGTACTCCTGGAAGATCGTGTCGCGCCGGGTGGCCTGCACCATGCGGCGCTGGCCTGCCGCGGTGAGCGCGGCGACGTCGATGTTGCACGAGGCGTCACTGGCGATGGTGGCGGCCCCGAAGGTGCGAGTCATCGGGTAGTTCGCGCCGTTGTAGGGCAGCAGCATGTCGCGCAGCCACTGCCCTTCGTCGAAGCCCACCTGCTTCTGAATGGTGCTGGTGAGCATGGTGGCGCACTCGAGGCGCGCCTGGTCGCACGCTTCACCCCGTTCGGCGCAGAGGCCGGCCGCCTTGGTGAAGGTCAGCCCCAGCACCTTGTCCTGAGCCATCGCGGCCACCAGTGGCGCCGTGTCTCGCACCCGAGGTGCTTCACAAGGATCAGCAGCGGTGACCGCTGCGACGACGATGGACATGAACAGCATGGGTGACTCCGGGGGAAAGGTGCGGGCTTACTTCGACAACGAGAAGACGCCGGGAATGCCCCCGTCCGTCGTCTCGCGGTACGTCAAGACAGAGCCGGTGATGCAGCTGTCGTAGGTCTCGGTCGGGGTCGCGGTGGTCAGCTGGCCCGCGGTGTACGTGTAGCTCTGCGAGCCGCTCTGGCCGATGTCGAAGGTCAGGTTGCAGACGCACTCCGTGGCGACGATCGCGCAGGTGCCGGTGATGCCGTAGGTGGCGAGCTGGCCGGGGATCGCGTTGCAGACGAAGGCGTTGTTGCAGGGCGAGCCGGCAGACAACGTGAAGTTCACCTGGCCCACCACGGCGCGGTGCACGGCGGTGCCGTCGAAGATGACCGAGCCGGAGATCGCGCCGTTCTTGTTGGTGACCGTTGCCGTGCAGCCGACCTGCATCGCGGCTGCCGTCACGCGCGAGAACGCCGAGTTGTCGATGCAGCCCGTCGCGTACGCCCACGCGTCGACTTCGTTGCCTGCGCAGTTGCTCACCGCGCCGCAGTCGTTGGCGAAGGTGAGCACGACCGTCGGAGGCGTGAACATGCCGCCGTCGGGGCGAACGATGGTGCCTGCGTCGAACATCGGCACGCCGCCACCACCACCGCCGGTCGAACCGCCGCCCGCGCCGCCGCCCGTCGAACCGCCGCCGCTGCCGCCACCCGTCGAGCCACCACCGCTGCCGCCACCCATCGAACCGCCACCGGTGCCGGTGCCGCCGCCCGTCGAGCCAGTGCCGCCACCCATCGAGCCACCACCGGTGCCCGTGCCGCCGCCCGTCGAGCCACCGCCACCACCGGTGGTGCTGCTGGTGCGGCAGGTGCCGAACTCACAGTTATTGCCGACCTGACACGAGACGCAGCCGTTGCCCTGGTTGCCACACGCCGCGTTGCTCGCGCCTGCCTGGCACGCGCCCGCCGCATCACAGCAACCCGCGCAGGTCGCGGGAGAACAGGCCGGAGGCGTGGCCGAACACCCGACGAAGGCTCCGATGATGGCTGCAGCAGAGAAGGCGAGGATGTGGCGTGCGTGGTGGTGCATCAGAAGACTCCAGGTGTGGGGACGGACCGCCCTCGAAAGAATGCGCAGCTTCCCTCGGATAGCGGGCCACGGAAAGCTCCACGAATGCACTGTTCGTTATGGTGCGAGCTCCATGTTGACACTCGGAACCTCGCTCGATTCGACCGCGCTGACGCTCGACCCCAAAGCCCTCACCACCCACGGCTTCATCCTCGGCATGACCGGCTCGGGGAAGACCGGCTTGTGCGTGGTGCTGGTGGAAGAGCTGCTGCGCGCCGGAGTGCCGGTGCTCGCGGTGGACAGCAAGGGCGACCTGGCGACCCTGTTGCTCTCGGCTGACCCGGCGGATCCGCGGCTGCAGAAGGCGATGGCGCAGCTGGGCCTGACGGCCGAGGCGTTCGCTGCGTTCCGCGCGAGCTATCAACCGAGGCTCTACACGCCCGGAGCGACGCTCGGCCTGCCGGTGGATCTGCTGGGCAGCCTGGCTCCGCCCGCCGACGGGGCCCCTGAGTCGCTCGCGGAATCGGCCGATGCTGCCGCGCAAAGTCTGCTGGGGCTGCTCGGCGTGGAGGCCGATCCCCTCACCTCGCGTGAGTACCTCTTGCTGGTGCAATTGCTCAGCGCCGCGTGGCAGCAGGGCCAGACCCCGACCTTGAGCGATCTGGTGCGGCAGGTGGCCAACCCGCCCTTCGCGACCGTGGGCGCGCTGCCGCTGGAAGACTTCTTCCCGCAGAAAGATCGGCAGAACCTGATGGTGCGCCTCAACGGTTTATTGGCCTCGCCGAAGTTCGCGGCCTGGCGCACCGGAGAGCCGCTCGACCCGGGTGTGCTGTTGAAGAGCCCCGACGGCCGCCCGCGGCTCTCCGTCTACTCGGTCGCCCACCTCTCCGAAGAAGAGCGTCTCTTCGCGGTGGCCCAGCTCCTGGAGCGCACCCAGTCGTGGATGCGCAAACAAGGAGGCTCGACCGGCCTGCGCGCGGTGCTGCTGATCGACGAGATCTACGGCTACTTCCCTCCCGGCCCTGCGAACCCGCCCACCAAGCCGCCCTTGTTGGGGCTGCTGAAACAAGCGCGCGCGTTCGGCGTGTCCGTGGTGCTCGCGACGCAGAACCCGATCGATCTCGACTATCGCGGCCTCGCGAACATCGGCACCTGGCTCATCGGCCGCCTGCAAACCGATCAAGACAAGGCGCGCATTCGAGACGCC
This sequence comes from Archangium sp., assembly GCA_031412555.1. Taxonomy (GTDB): domain Bacteria; phylum Myxococcota; class Myxococcia; order Myxococcales; family Myxococcaceae; genus Archangium_A. The sequence goes on from JANODF010000052.1 coordinate 4,689, forward strand.
CTGTTGTCCGCGGCCTCGGCGACGGGCGTCACCGGCACGCAGTTGGACGATCTCATCTCGAAGCTCGAACCGCGAAAGTTCCTGCTGCACTCGGTGCATCGGCCGCAGCCGACGGTGTTCACCTCGCGCGACACGTTGACCGAGCTGCGCGGCCCTTTCGGCGCCGTGGAGCTGCGTCAGCTCTCCAGCCAACTCGAGCAGCACAGGGTTGCCCCGGTGGCCGCTGCTCCGAGCGCGGTCGTTTCTTCCATCGATCCCGAGCTGGGCCCGCTGTTCGAGCTCGATCAGGGCCAGGCGCTGCCCTACCTGCTGCTGAAGTTCGGCGTGCGCTACCGGCTGGGCACGGCCGTCAGTGAAGAGACGGTGCACGAGCTCGCCTTCCCACTCGAGGGCGCTCACTCCGCGGCCGAGGTGCTCGAAGGAGATCCGCTGTCGGTCAAGGGGGTGCGCTTTCAACCGGCCGCGCCTGCCGGGCTGACCCTCGGAGTGATGCCCGCATGGGTCAATGGGCTCAAGGCGGCGAAGCTGCAGGCTGCGATTCGTGAGCGGCTGCCTTCCAAGCTCGAGACGAAGCTGACGCAGGACGCTCAGACGAAGTTGATCTCGGGGCCGACGGAGACCCCCGAGGCCTTCGCGGCGCGGGTGATCGAGAAACAGGGCGTCTCGAAGGATCGGCAGAAGCTGGCGCGTGATTTGGAGAAGCGGCGCGCCGACTACGCCCAGGCCGAGAAGGAGCTCTCGTCGCGCAAGGCGGAGAAGTGGCTCAACGTGGGCGCGGGCGTGCTGGGGCTCTTTTCGGGGCGACGATCGTCTCTGACCGGCGTGGGCCGGGCGCTCGCGAGCAATCGGCAGCAGGGCGGGAGCGAAGCGAAGCTGGAAGATCTCGCTCTGGAGATCCAACAACTCGAGAAGACCCTGGCGGCGCAGGAGCAGGTCGACCCGCGGCGTTTCGTCGAGCAGGTGGTGGTGCCGCGTGCGGGTGATGTGCAGGTGCTGCGGCTGAGCCTCGCGTGGATCGTTCCGTAGACGGCGAGGCCCTCACCCCGACCCGCTCCCAAAGGGCCCAAAGGGAGAGGGAGGCTATTGGTGCTCGCGGTACCAGGCGATCGTCTGCGCCATGCCGCGCGCCACGTCGACCTGCGGCGACCAACCCAGTACCTGCTTCGCCTTGCCGTTCGCCAGCACGCTGCGCCGCTGCTCACCCAGCCGCTCCGGCCCGTACTTCGCCGGAGTCTGCACGCCGAGGTTCTTCGCCAGCAGCGCGTACACCTGATTCACATCGGTCTCGGTGGTGGTCGCGATGTTCACCCCGCCGCAATACGCCGTGGTGAGCGCCTTCACGTTCGCCTCCACCACGTCACCCACGTACACGAAGTCGCGTGTCTGGCCGCCGTCGCCGTAGATGGTGCACGACTCACCGCGCAGCAACCGCTCCGCGAAGATCGCCACCACGCCGGCTTCACCGTGCAGGTTCTGCCGCGGCCCGTAGACGTTCGCGTAGCGCAGCGCCACGTAGTGCAGCCCGTACATCGCCTTGAAGCACGAGAGGTACAGCTCACCGGTGAACTTGGAGACCGCGTACGGCGAGACCCCGGCCGGCGGCTCCGTCTCTGGAGTCGGCAGCACCTGGCTGTCGCCGTACATCGAGCCACCCGACGCCGCGTAGACCACCCGGGTGAGCGCCCCACCCCGCCGCGCGGCCTCGACCATGTTGATCGTGCCGCCGATGTTCGTGTCGGCATCGAGCCGGACGTCGCTCACCGACTTGCGCACGTCGATCTGCGCGCCATGCAGGTTGAGCACCTCGGGCTTGAACGCCTCCACCGCGCTGGCCGCCGCTTCCGAGCGGATGTCGGCTTCCACGAAACGCGCCGCTCCGTTCAGGTTCTTGCGAACGCCGGTCGAGAGGTTGTCGACGATCATCACCTCATGACCGAGCGCCACATACGCATCGACGATCTGCGAAGCGATGAACCCAGCGCCACCCGTGACCACGATCCGCATTCTTCAGCTCCCTGAGGTGACGTAGGCGACCGTCTCATCCATGCCCTGCGCGACGGTATGCGTCGGGGCGTAGCCGAGTTTCTCGCGCGCCCGGCTGATGTCGGCCTGTGAGTCCTTGATGTCGCCCGCGCGGAACGGCTGGAACACCGGCTCCAGCGCCGCGATCGAAGGGCGCTGTCTGGCGAGGCGCGTTCGAATCAGCTCGTACAGCTCGAGCAGGCTCGTCTTGCCACCGACCGCCACGTTGTAGACGGCGTCGGTCGCACCGGGCACCTGCGTGAGCGCGGCGCGAATGTTCGCCTGCACTGCGTTCGCGACGAAACAGAAGTCACGGCTGGTGCTGCCATCACCGTTGATGAGGCAGGGTTTCTCTTCGGTGAGCGCCGCCATCCACCTCGGGATCACCGCAGCGTACGCGCCGTTGGGATCTTGCCGCGGCCCGAAGACGTTGAAGTAGCGCAGCCCGATGGTCTCGATGCCGTACGTGCGCTGGAACACCGAGGCGTAGACCTCGTTGATGTGTTTGGTGGCCGCGTACGGCGAGAGCACCCGCCCGGTGCGCGACTCCACCTTGGGCAGCGTGGGATCATCGCCGTACACCGAGCTGCTCGAGGCGAACACGAAACGTTTCACCTTCGCATCGCGCGCGGCGATCAACATGTTCACGAAGCCGTCGACGTTGGCCCGGTGGCTGTCGAGCGGGAGCGCGATGCTGCGCGGCACCGAACCCAGCGCCGCCTGGTGCAGCACGTAGTCGACGCCGGCACACGCGGCCTGGCACTGCTCCGGCGAGGTGATGTCGCCGTGGCGGAAAGTGAAGCGCGAGGCCGCGCCCTCCCCCGCCCGCTTCACCGCGTCATCGAGGTTGCGCTGGTACCCGGTCACCAGGCTGTCGAGCGCCACCACCCGCTGGCCTTCACGCAGCAGGGTCTCGACCAGGTGCGAGCCGATGAAGCCCGCGCCACCGGTCACCAACCACGTCGACTTCGTTTCGATCAGAGGCACCAGTAACTCACGCGGCCACTGGGGATCTCCGCCGGGTCGAGCGCGCTCTTCACGTCGACCAGCACGCCGCCGGGCTTGATGCGATCGACCAGGAAGCTGAGCTTTTCGCCCACGTACTGCTGGTGCGAGACCGCGAGGATCAACGCGTCGAGATCCTTCATCTCTTCGATCGGAGTCAGGCCCAGGCCGTACTCGTGCTTCGTCTCGGCGGGATCCGCGTAGACGTCGGTGAGCTTCGCCTCGATGCCGAACTCCTTGAGCTCCTTGATGATGTCGGGGACCTTGGAGTTGCGAATGTCGGCCACGTTCTCCTTGAAGGTCAGGCCGAACACGCCGACGCGCGCGTTCTTCACCGGCAACCCCGCGTGCACCAGCAGCTTCACGGTGCGCTGCGCGATGTAGGGGCCCATCTCGTTGTTGATGCGCCGGCCGGCCAGAATCACCTGCGGCTGGTAGCCCAGCTCTTCCGCCTTGGTGGTCAGGTAATACGGGTCGACGCCGATGCAGTGACCGCCCACCAGGCCCGGGCTGAACTTGAGAAAGTTCCACTTGGTGCCGGCCGCCGCGAGCACGTCGCGGGTGCGAATGCCCATGCGGTCGAAGATCAACGCCAGCTCGTTCATCAACGCGATGTTCAGATCGCGCTGGGTGTTCTCGATCACCTTGGCCGCCTCGGCGACCTTGATGCTGGCGGCCTTGAACACGCCCGCCTCGATGATCGCGCCGTAGGTGTCGGCCACTCGATCCAGCGTGCCCGCGTCTTCACCAGAGACCACCTTGGTGATGCGCTCGAGCGTGTGCAGCTTGTCGCCCGGGTTGATGCGTTCGGGCGAGTAGCCCAGCTTGAAGTCCACGCCCTGGGTCAGCCCGGAGAGCTTCGCCAACAACGGCCCGCACACCTCTTCAGTGACGCCCGGGTAGACGGTGCTCTCGTAGACCACCACGTCGCCCTTCTTGAGCGCACGCGCCACCGTCTCGCTGGCCTTCACCACCGGCGTCAGATCGGGCCGGTTGGTCGAGTCGACCGGCGTGGGCACGGCCACCACGAAGAAGGTCGCCTGCTTGAGCGCCTCGGGATCCCAGGTCATCTCCAGCGAAGAGGCCTGCAGCACCTCTTTGGGCACTTCTCCGGTGCGGTCGAAGCCGGCGCGCAGCTCCTTGACCTTCTCCACGTTGATGTCGAAACCGATGGAGCCCGGAAACTTCCGCGCGAACGCCAACGCGACGGGCAGACCGACGTACCCCAGACCAATGATTGCAACGCGTTCGCTCACGGAGCTCCTCTGAAGGGACTCCGAAGCGAATAGCCAAAAAAGTCCACGCCGTCACTCATGCACGGTGTGAGTGCCCACCCGAAGCCCCGCAGTTCACTTCTTGATGAAAGCCAGCGGCGGTTCTTTGTTCTTTCCTTTGCCGGTGGGGTTGATGCCCGCCAGCGCCAGCGCCGTGGCGTAGACGTGGCCCGCGTTGGGCACCACCGAGGTGGCGTCTTTCGTGCCGGTGAGCACACCGGTGGTCGGGTTGTAGGCGGGATCCATCGTGCCGTTGGGGAGCAGCGGAATGCCCTCGAGGCTGCTGGTGCCCACCCGGCCCCACTGCCGGTTGCCCTGCACGGTGCCCCCCAGGAACGCCACCGAGTTCACCTTCCAGTGCTGGCAGCAGTCCTGCTCCATGATCTTCGTGTACTTGGTCGCGTCGGGATCGGTGGAGGCGAGAATCGTGGCCACGTCGCCCTGAATGGTGCGCCCCATCTCGGAGGCAAGCACGATGGTGGTCAGATCCCAGTACGACTTGCCGGTGGTGCCGAACTGCGTGTTCTTCAGCTTGGTGGCGAACGCCTTGAGCGGATCCCACAGGTCGCGCCGCAGCCGGGTCAGCTGATCCTGTTGACCGTCGTTGTTCATGATGCCGCTGCGATCCTGGTGCGTGTCGTAGCCGCGGATCTGGCGGTTCTCGATCCAGAAGCCCAGCGAGAGCCCCTTGGTCATCAGCTCGTAGGCCATCAGCGCCTGCACGTTGACGTTCGGGCTGTCTTTCGAGCGCGCGGGGTTGCCGTTGACCGAGGTGGAGTTGGTCGCTTCGTCCGACGCGGTGACGTTGAACTCCGCGCGCAAGGTGGGGTCGGTGAAGAGCGTGCCCGGGTTGACGATGACGCCGGTACCCGAGGTGAGCTGCTTGTAGATGTCGACCGCCGAGCTGAACGCCGCCACCGACTCGCCGTTGTGCTCGGCGATGAAGTTGCGGTGCAGATCGTCGACGAAGGTGCGGATGCGGGCGGTGCGGGCGCCTGCCGTCACGTTGCCCAGCTGCGAGAGCCGGTTGCGCATCTCGGAGGGCGTGCGGCCGTAGACGGTGTGCGCGTACGCCGGCCCCAGCTTCTCGTAGTAGCCCGTGCCTTCCGGGTAGTTCGCTTCTTCGAGCTCACCGTCGGACAACCAGCGGTGCCAACTCACGTTGGCCATCGGGTAGTTCGCGCCGTACGTCTCGGCGAAGGCCTGCAGCAACGAACGTTCGGTGGGCCCGCGCACCGCGGTCAACGCCGCGTACGAGGGGTACTTGCCGTACTGGTAATCCCACCGGCCACCGGAGTGGAAGGTGTTGCCCACGTGCGACGAGACCACCGCCATGTCGTTGAAGAGCGGGAGCCCGTCAGCGGCGAGAAAGCCGTAATTGATGTTGCCCTGCGTCCTGGGCACCGCGAAGTGCGCCGCGTCGACGCCGAAGTTCTTGGGCCGGTAGAACTGGCTCGACCACGCCGGCGTGGGGTTGAGCGTGCCCGCGGGAATGGTGAGCGTCGCGTGCTGGGGCGTGTCGAGCGGGCTGAACATCGAATAGCTGTCCCAGCCGCCTTCCTGAAACCACATCACGAGGAACTTCGGCTCCATCGTCTGGGCCACCGCGCGCGCGATGCCCAACGACTTCGAGGTGCCCGGAACGCCGAAGCTGCGAAAGAAGCCGAGCCAGTCGAGCACGCCGATCGCGCCACCCGCTGCTGCTCCCTGGAGAAATGAACGACGCTTCATGGCGCCCCCTGAAAGTTCGGTGAAGCAGCCATGGCTTTGAGCACGGTCCGCATGTCGCCGCCGTTGGCAAAGGTGGTGTCCCAGAGCTGCTTGTAGAGCACGCGCTCATCGGTCTGCGCGCGGAGCTCACGGCCAATCATGAGCCTGACCTGGGTGTTGATCATGCGGCGAACGAACGGCTCTTTCTTCACCGCCTTGGTGGTGAAGGCCTCGAGCCCCACGCCCTTGTACGGGTAGTTCGCGACCAGCTCGCGATCGCTGTCGTCGATGGCGCTGGTGGCGAGGTACGTGCCGTCGTCAGTCCACTTGAGCCGTTGATGCGCGAGCGGCGTGAGCAGCTGGTGGCACGAGAAGCAGACGCTCTGTGGATCGACGGTGGAGGTCGCGGTGGCCGTACCACGCTGGTCGAACACCTCGGGCGGCACTTCGAAGACCGAGCCCATGAAGCCCGACAAGACGCGCGCGGGGAAGTTGTAGTGAGGCAGGCCGGGCTTGTTGTTCAGGTAACCGCGCGCCGTCAGCAGGCCGGTCTTGCCGTGTTCGGCGGGCCGGGGCTGCTGCACGAACTGCTCGTCGACGGTGTACTCGGCGGTGAGCACCTCTTCGAAGTTGCGGCCGTTGAGGGTGACGTAGGTCCACAACCGCGCGGGCTCGTCAGACTCGGGCGTGCCCTGGCTCTCGATGCGCAGCTGAATGCGGTTGAAGTAGTACTTGCGGAAGTCGGGGCTGGCGAAGACCTGATCGATCATCGCGGGGAACCCGTTGGTGCCCAGCGCGGTGAACTCGGCGGCCGTCGGAGGCCTGCCCAGGGTCCGCTGCGTGAGCGCGACCAACCGCAGCGGATCCTTCGCGGCGGCGGTGGTGAGCTTCTCCACCTCGGGCGGCATGGTGAACAGGAAATCGGGGTGGCGCATGAGCGCTTCGCACACGCCGCTCCACGCGCTGCCCTGGGTACCGAGACCCGAGAGATCCTTCAGCAGCTCGTAGGTGGAGGTCAGCTCGGCCGTGTTCGGCGGGCGGTAGACCATGCGCTGGTAGAGCGAGCTGATCTTCTGCTTCGCCCCGTCGGCGCGCGTGGTGCCCGTGCCCGCTCCGAGGGGGCCCAACACGGTGATGGAGTCGAAGTAGAGGTTGCGATCGCCGCCGCTGGGCGAACTGCCGTCGTTGAAGAAGTTCACCGACACCGAGCTCATGCCGGTGGCCGTCACCACCACGTCGACGCTCTTGTCTTCGTAGGCGGCGGGGTTGGAGAAGGTCAGCGAGCTCGGGCCGGCCGTCGCGCCGATCTGCACGCGCACTTGAGGCGCGCCCATCTCGGCATCGAGCGTCGGCTTGCCGCGCACCGTGACCCGATACGTGCCGGGGGCCACCAGGTTGTACGGCGTGGCGAAGGTGCAGTTCGTGTAACAAAAGTAGCCGGCGGGGTTGGTCGAGGCGTTGCCTGCTCCGGTGGCCGGGCTGGGCGTGAGCGACTCGATCTGCACCGTGGTGGTGGCCTGCGCAGGCACGTCGACGATCGGCGTGGTCAAGGTGAGGCCGGTGAAAGGTCCCGTACCGGCGGTGGCCGCGGCGCCGCAGACGTCGGGGGCCAACGAGTCCATGCCCAGCAGGAAGTCAGGGGTCGCCACGCGGGCTTCCACGAAGTGCGTGGTGAAGTTCACCCCGCCGAACAAGCCGATGTTGCGCTCGAACTGATCGGCCCCGGTGCGCACCCACTCGTCGTTGAAGATCGACTTCACCTTCGACTTGAGCTGCACGTAGTTGAGGAACGGGTTGTCGT
>JANODF010000053.1:0-11074 GCA_031412555.1 Archangium sp.
CAGCGTCGAGGTCGAGGGTGACGACCGAGACCTGACCCAGGCGGGTGGGCGCGTTCACCTTCGCGAAGGCGTCGCACGCGTGCGGCACGATGGTGGTGCCGGTGGCCGTCTTGATCTTCGCGGCGGGCACCCACTCGGCCAACGTCTGGCTGCGAATGAGCGTCTCGTTCTGCGCGATGATCCGGTTGTACGCGGCGCGCAGGCGCGGCTTGTCGTTCCAGAGGTTCTCGTCCCAGTCGGGGCTCCACTTGAAGCCGGGCGGGAAGTTGAACGAGTCGGAGAGCACCAGCCGCACCGAGGCGCCGATCTTTCGAGCCGATTCATAGTTGCCCGGCAAGAACGACTCGCGCGTCACGCGCAGATTGGTGAGGTCGGACACGTCGACCTCGGTCACCTTCACCGTGTTCGCGTAGGAGTAGCCGCAGTGGAGGCCCAGGCAGCTCACCCCGCCGGCGTTCGAGAGCGGGTACCAGGTGTAGATGCTCGAGAAGACGACGGCCTTGTCAGTGCCATCGAGGAACATCTCGCGCGGGTAGCCTTCGATTTTCAAGGTGCCCTGCACCGCGGTCTGATCCGCCGGCCACGAGCGCACCGCGTGCAGCGTGCTGCCAGACAGCGCGAAGATGCGCGTGCCGTCGTTCTTCACGAAGTCGGCTTCATCGACGCCGGCGACCTGGTTGTTGGTGGTCGTGACGTTGGTCGGTGCGCCCTGCGCGGAGTTCGCCGTCTGAGGAGGACCACCGGCGGCATCGAACTCGAGACCTCCACGGCCACCCCAACCACCCCACCAGCCCCAGCTCGGCACGCCATCACGCGCGGCCTCGAGTTGCGTGCGCATCTGCATCACGGCGGTGTCTTCGAGATAGGTCTCGAGGTCCTGGCACGCGGAGCCGCCCGTGAACGCCTGCAGCGAAACGCGGTTCACCACCGAAGGAGGCTTGGGGATGTTCGACTCCGCCTCACAGCCTCCGAAGAAACCGGCCAGCCCTGCTGCGGCGGCCATGGTTCGCCATCGATTGATCCAGTTCTGCTTCATGGTGCTTCCTCCCAAAGAATCCGTGGTCCGGCCGAAAAGCAACTCGCGGGCGTGCTCAGTGCGAGCGGTGGGCCAGTGAGTTCGGCTCTGTTTTCAGGAGCTTGAGGAGGGGTGCCGCCCTCAAATCTTTGAGAGATCAGAGCGTGGACCGTGGATCTCCGTTCGCCCCAAGAGGGTTGGCTGAAATGGGAATCGCGGAGTCGAGGGGTCACTTGCCGCACGAAGCGGAGGTGGCATCTCGACTGGGCTCGAGCGGCTCAGGGCACGCAGGGCGCCTGGCAGAAGCCCCGCGCATTGGCCATCACCACCCCGGCGTCTTCACGCAGGCAGCGGCCCGAGGCGCACTGAGCGTTCGCACCACAATCCACACCGAGCGAGAGCAACTCGGAGCACGTGCCCGTACCGCCGTCGCGTGCGCAGAAGCCGCCCTGCCCGTTGTCGACACCCGACGCGCAGGTCAGACCGGTGGTGGTGCAGTTGCCGCCCACGCTCACCAACGGCGTGCACGCGAAGAAGCCCATGCCCGCATCGACCAGCGGGCAGGTCAGGAAGTCCTTGCACTGCTGCGCGGAGAAACAGGGCTCGCCCGCGCCCACCAATGGCGTGCAGACGTTGTTGAAGCAGCGCAGCCCGGTCAGACACGTGGTGGTGGCGGGGCACATCGTGCCGGCGCTGCCCTGCGCGAGACAAAGTGGATAACCGCCGTCGGTGGGCAGATTCGGACACCAGCCGCCCGGCGCGCAGTCGGCGGTGGTGCTGCGGCACTGTTGGCCGATCTGCTGCTGGTTCTGCCGTGGCTTGCAGGTGCCTTCGAAACACTGCCCGCCATCGGCGCAGCCATCGTTCGGATCAGCCACGCGTTGAATGGTGCACGCGGCACCGAGCGTGATGCGGGTGGTGCAGACGCCGATGGTGGATGCCGTGAAGCCGGCGCAATACGCGGTGGGCTCGCAGTCGGCCTGACTTCCACAAGGCCGCCCGGTGGCGATCGGGCCACACGTGCGCACGCCCGCGTCGGTGCGGTTGCCGCTGTTGCAGTAGTTGCTCTGGCAGTTCTGGTTCATGCCGCAGGCCGTGCCGTCCGGGTCTTTCGCCAGGCAGAGCCGCGCGCCACCATCCGTCGGAGCGGGCGCACAGCCTCGGGTGGTGACGGGGTCACAGCTGCCGAAGCCGGTGCAGGGCTCTCCGACCTGCGGCCAGGCGACACACGTGTTGCCGCCGTCGCCTGCAGCTCGGCAGGTGGAATTGAAACAGGTGCCCGTGCACGCCTGGTCCACCGTGGGGATCGCGGTGCAGACGCGGCAGGCGGTGCCGCTGCCTTCGCAGGTGAAGCCCGCGGCGCAGTCGGCGGTCACGGTGCAAGCCGTGCCCGCGATGCCGATGCCGGTGAGGAGCGGATCGCACGCAGCCGGGCCCGCCCCGAAGCCGAAGTTGATCTGTGCGCCCGAGATGCCGCGGCCCATGGTGCAGTTGTAGTTGCCGGTGGCGTTCACGCAGGCCGCGCCTTCGGTGGGCTCGTAGCGGTAGACGCCGGCGGTGACTTGGCGCTGCCAGGTGCTGCAGAGATCTTTGAGGCGCGCGACGCAGGTCATGCCCTGGGCTGCGTCGAGGAAGCGGCAGGCGGTTTCGCGATCGCAGGAGGCGTTGGCCCACGCGTCGCAGAACTGGGCGAGGTCGATGGCGGTGCCGGCGTCGAAGGGCGTGATGCTTCCTCCTCCTCCTCCAACGGCCTCGCCTCCTCCTCCTCCTTCGCCTCCGCCGGCTCCTCCTGCGGCGAGGCCTCCTCCTTGTCCGCCTCCCACTTCGTTTCCAGCGTCTTCGACGACCATCGGTTTCGGGCAGCCAGCGAGGATGATCAGCAACAGCGTCAGTCTGGATTTCATGGTGCCCTCACCCCGACCCTCTCCCGAAGGGAGAGGGAGAGCAGACCGTTGGCTTCGACCCAACCTGGCAGCGCCGATTCGATCATGTGCAGTTGCCCCGCGACCGCGGCATCCGCCACCGACACCGAGTCACCCACGATGGAGCCGCTCGCCTTCACCGCCTTCACGATGGGCTCCAGCATCGCCTTCGTCTCCTCGGCGTACTTCGACTGATCCGCCCGCCACGCCGCGATGCAGCCCGCTCCGTAACGGCGCTCCTTCACCAGGCGGAACATCAGCCGCGCCTCTTCACCCTGCTCGTTGCCGATGCGGTCTTCGAGCCCGGGGCAGGCCAGGCGAAAGGCCGTCTCTTCGAGCCAGTTGTCGGCCCACTGCTCCAACACCGTCGCTAACGGGTGCGCCCGCAACGAAGGCCCACCCTTCGTCTCGAGGTACGCGGTGATGCGCGGGCTGTCGGTCACCACCGTCGCGCCATCGACCAGCACCGGCACGCCGATGCCACCGCTCACCTTCACCAACTCAGCGCGCTGCGTGTAGGGGATCTCGACCAGCTCGTAGTCGAGTTGCTTGAGCGCGAGGCAGTACCGAACCTTGGCGGCGAAGGGGCTGTAGGAGAACTGGAGCAGGCGCATGCGCCAACTCTACTTGCCGAGCATCTCCGAGACGGTGTTGAGGAACTCCTTCTCGGTGTCGTCGACCGCCCCGTCGACGTTGACGAACCACTCTGCCGCCGCGAGCACGATGCCGCGGTGCTGACGCAGCAAGTTCATGTTCGGCTGAGGCAGGGGTTTGCCCGTATCGAGGTGCTGGAGAAGCACGGTCATCGTCTCCTCGGGCACGCCCCACTCGGGGCCAATCTTCGCGATCGCCTCACGCTCTTTCGGATCGAGCCTGTCGTCAGCCCACGCGACCTGGAGGAGCAGCTTGAGCGTCTCGGAGTTGATCTCTTTGTCGGGCGACGGGCGGTTCATGCCGCAAAGGTAGCGCGCCTCAGGCGCGGGTGCTCCACCGGGTGGTGGGCAGGTAACAACACCCCTCGAGAAGGCGGCGCCTGCTCGGTTGGCTTCGATGCTCATCGCGCTCGGCTGGCGCGTGATGCCCATCACCTGGAAACACGTCACCGAGCAACGAACCAAGGTGCTGGCGCGCATCAAGGAAGCGCTCGCCTTTCGCGTCACCCAGCCCGGGAGCGCCACCACTGCACGCCGGCCGCCACCAAAGTGACCGCTCCGAAGCCGGCCGATCGCAACGCCACGGGCACCGCACCTTCCCCTCCCGAGAGGAAGACCAGGAACCCGGCCACCATGAAGAAGGTCACCGCGAGCGACGCGAACAACCGCAGCCACAGCAACCGCACTTCCCGTTTCGGCCAGAGCGCCTGCGCACCCAGCACCACGAAGACCACCAGCAGACACACCGGCACGTAGACGAGGGAGAAGTCATCGACGCCGCCTTCGCGCAGGTAGTTCGCCCCACGCGGGGGAATCAGGGCGATCGCCCAGGCAGTCACCGCCATCGAGATGAGGCCGTCGTCGATCTCCGGGCCTGGTGGCTTATCGGCGGCCAGCGAACGCAGCGCCAACATCGCCCACAAAATCCCCGTGGTGAACGTGCAGCCGAAGAGGAACTGGAGCCCGCCCGTGCCCTCCTCGGTGGCGAAGCGGCCGCTCACCCAGGCCAGGTGAAACACGCCCACCACCAACCCCACCACCAGGGCCTCACCCGCGCGTTTGGTCTCTTCCCTCGCTCCACTCACGGAGCGGCGCACTACCATGCGTGGCTTCATGAGGCTCGAACGGCACGTGGGTGGGCTGTCTGCCGATCGCAAGGTGAAGTACCTGCGCGAATCGGGTTGGACAGAAGAGGGCGGCACCTGGCGCGGCCCGGGAGCAGAAGCCGAAGCGTTTCCCCTGGCGCGAGCGCTGCACCATCAACTCACCGCGGATCTGTCGGCGGCCCTGGGCGCGCGCGGCTGGAAGGTGCGCGAGTACTCGATGCGCGGGTACGTGAAGTTGGTGGATCCGCAGGACGAGTCGGTGTGTTCGCTGCCCGGTGCGCTGAGAAAACAGGCGCGGCGTGATGGGTGCCCGGTGAGGGAGCTGACGTATGCGCTGTTCTTGAACGCGGCCCTAAAACGTTCCTGACGGCAGTCGCTGCATCTGCTCGAGCACCCAGCGGCTGCGTTCGCGCACCTTCGGCGTAGGCGCCACGACCTTCCGGTGACGCGGGCTGGGCAACACCACCACCAGCATCGCCGCTTCTTCCGGTGAGACCGCCGCGGCCGACTTGCCCAGGTAGAGCCGGCTCGCCTCTTCCACGCCGTACACCCCGTTGCCGTACTCGGCGATGTTCAGGTGCACCTCGAGGATGCGCTCTTTGCTCCAGCAGAGTTCGAGCAGCACCGTGAAGTACGCCTCGAGCACCTTCCGCACGAGACTCTTGTCGGACCACAAGAAGAGGTTCTTCGCGACCTGCTGCGTGAGCGTGCTGGCGCCGCGCGTCGACTTGCCCTCGAGGCGATCCTCCACCGCGTCTTCGATGGCCTTCACGTCGAAGCCGAAGTGCTGGAAGAACTTCTGATCTTCCGCGGCGATCAACGCGCGCTGCAGGTTCGACGAGATGCGCGAACGCGGCACCCAGAGCTGTCGCAACACGAAGCCCTTCTCGTTCTTCTCGGCGGCCTCCATGCGGCGCGCGAGCATGAAGGCGGTGATGGGTGGATCGACGAAGCGCACCAGCACCACCGGGCCCACCGTCAGCACCACCCAGCCGACGAACAGCCGGAGCCCCCACTTCATGACCCTCGAAGCGGGCTGCGGTTTCACTTCTCCGTGAGCTTCCCTGCGGCGTTCCAGGCCAACATTCCACCGACCAGGTTCATCACCTTCGAGAAGCCCATCCGGTGGAGCGCCTGGGCGGCGTGACCCGAGCGGCCGCCCACCTTGCAGACCAGCAACAACGGCTCGTCTTTGTTCCAACCCGGAGCGTGGGCCATCACGGCGCCCAGGGGCACCAGCTCTGCGCCGGGAATGTGGCCCAGCTCACCGGTGAACTCCTCGGGCTCGCGCACATCGATCATGCGGAAACCCTTCGTGGGCACGGTGACGTCGGCGACCGTCACGTCACGGTAGCCAGCCGGGTTGGGAGCCGCGGTATCGAAGAGAGACATGGCTCTTCACTGCACCCCCGGCCTTCAAAACTCAAGCGACGGCGACAAACACAAGTTCGACAGCGCGCAAGCGGGCGCTATGGTGCCCCGGCAATGTCCGATTCCAAGCCGGTGTCGATGCCTGCCCACTTGTGGGAGGCGCTTGAGCTGATGTCCGCGGAGATGGGGGTTGGAACTGACGCGCTCGTCGCTCAGTCCGTCTTCACGCTCGCACGTCTCAACGGGTTCGTGGTGCCAGGGAAGGTCGCTGGAGGGGCAGCCGTCAGCGCGCCTCCTCCGCGTGCCGCTGTTTCTCCCTCCGCGTCCGTCGTTTCACCGCGCGCTGCGTCGGCGCCCCCGGGCATCAAACCCCGCGCGGCGCCGCCCCCGCCGGAGCCTGAGCCCGAACCGGAACCTGAGCCGGAACCCGAGCAGGAGCCTGCCGAAGACGAGGGCAACCCCTTCGACGAGCCCGCGCCTTCCGAAGAGAACTACGACCCGCCGGCCGAAGAAGAGCCGCCCGCCGACGAGCCCTACGAAGAGCCCGAGCCCCCGCCCCCGCCTGCGCGTGGTGGTGGCAAGGCCGGCCTCACCCTCTTCGTGGCCGGGCGCGATCCCTTCAAGATGACCGGTGACGTGTTCACCATCGGCCGCGGCAAGTCGTGTGAGTTCGTGATCGACTCGAACAGGGTCAGCCGCGAGCACGTGCGCATCTTGCGAGAGGGCCCCGACTTCGTGCTCGAGGATCTCGGCTCTTCCAACGGCACCTTCTACGGGCCGTCGAAAGAGAAGATCAGCAAGCGGAAGATCAAAGACGGCGACGAGTTCACGCTCGGCACCGAGAAGATCAAGTTCCAGATCCGCAAGTAGGCTGTCTTGCTGGGTCACTTCGCTCCGGTTCAGGCGATTCGATTGGGCTGGCCTACGCGGGCGGCCCCATCGCGCCGGAACGCCGCAGCCGCGAGCCGGTCAGCCACCACGGCCAGCTCCATCTCGGTGACCAGGCCCAGGAAGAGCCCCTCACGCAGCACGGCCACGAACGGCACGCTCGCTTCTGACATCTTGAAGCGCGCCACCTCGAGTGAATCGCGCGCGTCGACGGTCGGCACTTCGCTCCTCACCAGCCCCGCGATGTAGCCCCAGGCGCCCTGCTCGCCGGCCGCGCGCAGAATGTCTTTGCTGGTCACCACGCCCAACAACGCGCCGAAGTGCTCCACGGCGATGGCTTCGTAGTGCGTCATGGTGAGCATCTTCACGGCCTCACCCAGCGTGGTGGCCGGCGAAAACTTCGGAGCGTACGGGCTCACCACGTCGGCCACCTGCACCCCTTCCAGCACCCGGCCCAGGCGTTGCTCGTTCACTTCCTGGCCTGCGCCCACGAAGACGAACAGCGCGATGATCACCAGCATGGGGTTCGACGGCGACATGAACAAGCCGACCGACATCAACCCCACCGCCAGCACGCGCGCGATGAAGGCCGAGGCGTTGGTGGCCTTCTCCGCACCCACGAACCACGACAGCACCGCGCGCAACACGCGCCCGCCATCCATCGGGAGCGCGGGCACCATGTTGAACACCGCGAGCACCACGTTCGAGAGCACCATGATCGCGAACAGGGTGACCATGGTGGGCTGCTCCACGCGCGCGTTGGTGAGCGCCTCCATCAGCACGGGCTGGGTGTAGAGCGCGACGCCCCACGCCCCCAGACCGAGCGCGAGCACCACGTTCACCGCGGGGCCGGCGATGGCGATGAGGAACTCCTGGCCCGGCGTCTTCGGGCGGCGGCCGAGGCGAGCGACGCCGCCGATGGGATACAGCGTGATGTCTTTGACCGGAATGCCGAACGCCTTCGCCACGAGCGAATGACCGAGCTCGTGCAAGGTGACGGAGGCGAAGGTCAGCAGCGTGAGCACGATGCCGAAGACTGCGCCGCGCACGCCCAGCCCGCCCCACTGCCAGGCGCCGAGCAGAATGACGAGCAGGAAGCTCAAGTGCACTCGAAGTTCGATTCCCGCGACTCGGGCGAAGCGCCAGGACCACATGGTGCTTGTGATAACCGCGCGAGGTCGGCCCGCCATTCCCTCACCATGAACAGCGCGGGAACTCCCAACACACGCTGCTGATGCGCGTGACAACCACAAGCTTTCACGTGAGCCGGCGCGGGTGCTGTTACGTCTGGGCCCCATGCGCCTCGTGCCCCACCCCATCACCTTGCGGCAGCTGCAGTACGTGGTCGCCGTCGCGGATCAGAAGAGCTTCCGGAAAGCGGCGCTCGCATGTCACGTGAGCCAGCCTGCGTTGTCGGCACAGGTCGCGCAGGTGGAGACGGCCCTCTCGTGCAAGCTGTTCGATCGCGACACGCAGCGCGTGCTGGTGAGCTCAGCGGGCCGGGCGTTCGTCGAGCGCGCGCGGGAGTTGTTGAATCGTGCGGACCTGCTGGTCGACGAGACGCAGCGCGAGGCAGACCCACTCGCGGGGCCGTTGCGGCTGGGCATCATTCCGACCGTCGGCCCGTACCTGCTGCCTGAAGTCGCGCAACCGCTGCGCACGGAGTTTCCCCGGCTGCGCTTCACCTGGGTCGAGGAGCGCACCGCGGTGTTGATGAAGCTGCTCAAGGAGGGCGAGCTCGACGGAGCGATCGTCGCGCTGGAGACGGAGGATCTCGGCGAGGTGCAGTCGTTGGTGCTCGGGCGGGATCAGTTCTTCCTCGCGACCCCGAATGATCATGCGCTGGCGAAGGGCAAGACACCGGTGTCCACGCAGGTGCTGGAGAACGAGCGGGTGCTGGTGCTGGAGGAGGGCCATTGCCTGGGTGAGCAGGTCGCCGAGGTGTGCCAGCGCGCGCGAACATCAGAGCTGGATGTCTGCGCCACGAGCCTCGCCACGTTGTCGCAGATGGTGGTGGGTGGAGCGGGCGTGACGTTGCTGCCGGCGTTGGCGCTGGAGGTCGAAAATCGGCGCGGCACCCTGCACCTGCGGCCGTTCATCGCGAAGGCGCCGGGGCGCACGCTGGCGTTGGTGTGGAGGAAGAGCACCACCGCGCATGGGGCGTTGAAGGCGATCGCGCCCACGTTGCGCAAGGGTGTCAGCCGCTGAGCTCCCTCTCCCTGCGAAAGCGGGGAGAGGGTTGGGGGGGTTGGGGTGAGGGGCCACACCTCCGCGCCCGAAAAGGCCCCTCACCCCGGCCCTCTCCCCGCTTCGCAGGGAGAGGGAGCGTTATCGAAACCGGAAGGGAAGCGGCATCGCCATGCCCTCGTTCGACACCCGGAAGCTGAAGCCGAACCTGATGAACCCATCTTCCACCAACGCCGCCGGTGGATTGCTGAAGGGCTGCGCCTTGGTGAACGCATTCATCGCCTCGACATCGAGCTCATCGAGGCCACAGCTCTGCGCGACCTGAACATCCGCGAGTGAACCATCGGGCCGCAGCGCCACGTGCAGCACCGTCAGTCGATCCGCCGCGCCCAGCCCCCGGCTCTTCGTGCGAAGCCGCGCGTTCGGATCCCACCGCGCCGACACCGCCTGCTTCACCCGATTGAAGAACGCGGCGTACTTCCACTCGCGCGTGTTGAGGAACGTGCCTGCCCCTGCCTCGACGTTCTCGAGATCATCATTGGGCGCCCCACCCCCTTCACTGGTCCCCGGAGTGCTCTGCGTGCCCGACTCGCTGCCCACCACCGCGGGCGCGGCTTCCACGTCTTCCGACGCACCGCTCACCTTCTGCGGCAACAGCAACGGATCCCGCGGCGACTGCCGCCCCAGAATGCTCTCGCTCAAGTTGATGCCCGAAGGCGGAGGCGCCAACGGAGCCGCCTTGCCTTTCGCAGACGGCGCCTGCTCGGGTTTGGCCTGGGTGGTGGCGGTCGCGCGGCTGTAACGGTTGGTCTGCTCCTTCGCGCGGGTCTCCTTGGTGACCTTGTTGTCCGTCATCGCCAGGTACTTCGCGTCGGGCGAGACCTGGTTGTTCCCGGGCGCCACGTCGACGATCTGCCCCTTGGGGTGCAGCGGAGCGGCGCGCTCGACCGGTGTACTCGCCGCACGGCCGCGATTGCTCGCCCACGACTTCGAGTCGATGCGCCGCATGCTCACCGGGCGGTTCACCGGCTTCTTCGGCGGCGGTGGAGAGGCCGTCAGTCTCGAGGAGCCGATGAACAACAGCAGCATCACCGCATGACCCAGCAGGGACAGCGGCAGGGCAAGCAGCACCCCACGCCTGAGGGGTGTTCGCTGTGCGGGGGCCAGAAACACGGAACGAGCGTTAGCGCACCTCGTGGGTGGATCACACCTGCACAGTGGGGGCTGCGCTCAACACTCCTGCCCGACCAGGGTCGTGGAAGGGCTTGATCTCCGAGTGAAGGGGCGCTGGCCCGCGCCTTGTAAAGAGGCCACCGCATGAAGCTCCACCTGACGCTGCTGGCTGCCCTCTCGTTGGTCTCCGCCCCCGTCTTCGCTCAAGGCGCGGACAACCCCGAGTGCCTGGGCGACTCGTGCGGCAAGCCCGGCGAAGAAGGCGGCGGCTGTGGCTGCGGCTGCTCGGTCTGGGTGGCCTACACCGACGACGGCATCACGCTCGCCTACACCGACGACGCCGACGGCGACGGCAAGGCCGACGACAAGGACAACTGTGCCTTCGCGTCGAACCGCGACCAGCTCGACGGTGACGGCGATGGCGTGGGCGACTCCTGCGACAACTGCTCGGCGGCTTCGAACTTCAGCCAGCTCGACGCAGACGGCGACGGCCAGGGTGATGGCTGCGACGGCGACATCGACGGCGACTCGGTGCTCAACGCCATCGACAACTGCCCCTCGATTCCCAACCGCGACCAGACCGACACCAACCTCAACTCGGCCGGTAACGTCTGCGACAACGACGACGACGGCGACGGCATCCTCGACACCCTCGACGTGTGCCCGCTGCTGCAGAACCCGGGCAACGCGCCCGTGTCGGACCCGCGCTGCAACGCCGACGTCGATGGCGACAACATCTCGGACACCTTCGACAACTGC
>JANODF010000054.1:0-3309 GCA_031412555.1 Archangium sp.
GGGGGGGGGGGCCTTCTTTGTCCGGCGGGGGGTGGTGTGGCCCGGGGGGCGCCCCCGGGGTGCCCCCCCCCGGGTGGGGTGGGGGGGGGGGGGCGGCCCGATTCGCTCAGCTGAGCGGCTTCACGAACAGACCCATCTCCAGATCATCCAGGAACGTCTGCTCGTCGACGCGGATGCGCTGGAGTTGACGGCCCTGCTCTTCGAAGCCGAGTGCGCGGTAGAGGCCAATCGCCCGGGTGTTGGTGGAGCGCACGTTGAGTTCGATCTTGCGGACGTGAGGTGCGGCGCGCGCCCAGTCGATCAACGCCGAGAGCAACTGCTTGCCGAGGCCCTGCCCCTCATGACCCGGGTGCACCACGATCGTCAGACGAACGATGTGCCGGGTCGCGGCGAGCGCCATGGGGATCAACACGGCGTGGCCCACGAGCTGTCCGTCGACTTCGGCGACCAGGTACTTCGTGTCGCTTCGCTCAATGAGCGCGCGGCAATTCTCTTCGAGGATCTCTTCCGGGCGTGAGGCGAGGTAGCCCGGTTGAGAGGCCACCTGCCTTTCTGCGCTGACCAGCAACGCGGCGTCTTCGACTCGCGCTGCTCGGATGGTCATGCGCCCTCACCCTGACCCTCTCCCAGAGGGAGAGGGGATTGACTCAGCTGGTCAGCCCGCGCTTCTTGAGGGTCGACTCCATCGAGCCCGGGTTGATGTCGCGGCCCTGGGCCACGCGATCGTTCCAGGTCTCCGACTTGCCGATGGTGCCGGGCACCTCGACCATCTCGATCGTCCCGGGCACCGGGCAGACCAGGTGGCACAGGTTGCAGCCGACGCACTCCACGTCGTCGATCACCGGCAGGTGACGGCCCACCGCCCCCGCGGCCTTCACGGGCACCATGGGGATGTTCTCCGGAATGTGCGTGTGGCCCGCTTTCACGTGCTCTTCATGCGTGCGGCCGGGGATGAGGATGCACTGGTGCGCGCCGTCCATGCAGGCGACGTGGCAGAGGTTGCAGCCGATGCAGCTCTCCGGGTTGATGCGCGCCTTCAGGTTGTAGTTGAGGTCGAGATCTCCCCACTCCGAGTACGCACCGATGGCCTTGCCGCGCAGCTCGTTGACCGACTTCATGCCCTTGCTGTCGAGGTAGTCCGACAGGCCCTCGATCATGTCTTCGACGATGCGGTAGCCGTAGTGCATCACCGCCGTGCACACCTGCACCGAGGTCGCGCCCAGCGAGATGAACTCCGCCGCGTCGCGCCAGTTGCTGATGCCGCCGATGCCCGAGATGGCCATGTGTTTGGTCTGCGGGTTCTTCGCCAGCTGGCTCATCATGAACAACGCGATGGGCTTGACCGCCGGGCCGCAGTAGCCGCCGTTGGTCGACTGGTTGCCGACGCGCGGGTTGGGCACGAACCTGTCGAGGTCGACGCCCAGCAACGACTTCACCGTGTTGATGAGCGAGATGGCCGGAGCGCCGCCCTTGGCCGCCGCTTCACCGGGCTCGTTGATGTCGCCGGTGTTCGGGGTGAGTTTGATGATGACCGGCGTCTTGGCGTACTCCATCGCCCAGCGGGTGATCTCCTCGAGCACCTTGGGCTCCTGGCCCACGGCGCTGCCCATGCCGCGTTCGCACATGCCGTGCGGGCAACCGAAGTTGAGCTCGAGACCATCGGCGCCGGTGTCTTCGGCCCGCTTGATGATCTCCTTCCAGTTCTCGCGCGTCTCCACCATCAACGACGCGATGATGGTGTGTTTGGGGTAGCGCTTCTTGACCTCGTACATCTCCTTGAGGTTCACCTCGAGCGGGCGGTCGGTGATGAGCTCGATGTTGTTGAGCCCCATCATGCGCATGTTGCCGTAGTCGTTCGCCCAGAAGCGCGAGGTGACGTTGGTGACGGGGTCGCCGAGCGTCTTCCACACGGCGCCACCCCAGCCGGCGTCGAACGCTCTCATGATCTGCGGCCCGGAGTTCGCGGGCGGGGCAGACGCCAACCAGAAGGGGTTGGGCGACTTGATTCCACAGAAGTCGATGCTCAGGTCAGCCATGTCACTTCGCTCCCAGTGAGATCAGCATGTCGCGCACGGCAATCTTCGCTTCCTGCACAGCGTTGACGACCTCTTTGCCGCCATTGACGCAGTCGCCGCCGCTCCACACCTTCTTGTTGCCGGTGCGGCCCGTCTTCGGGTCGACGGAGATGTTGCCGTACTTGTCGAGCTCCACCCCGGTGAAGCCCTTGGCCACCGTGGTGGCCGTGGCCTGGCCGATGGCCAGCGCGACCAGCTCACAGGAGAGCGTCTCTTCACCGCCCGCCACCGGCTTGCCGTTGACGGCCCGCGCGAGCTTCGCGCCGACCAGCTTGCCGCCTTCACGCTGGAACTCAGCGACCACGCGATCTTCGATCAGCCGCACGCCATGTTTGCGCGCGTACGCCAGCTCGTGCGTGTAGCCGGACATCGAGCCGACCGCGCGGCGGTAGACCATCGCCACGTCGTCGACGCCCAGCAGCTTGAGCTCGTGCGCGATGTCGATGGCCGTGTTTCCGCCGCCGATCACCAGCGCGCGCTTCACGCCCTCGAGGGTCATCTTCGGGTCCGACTTGATCTTCTCGATGAGGTCGACCGCGCCGTACACGCCGCTGCCTTCTTCACCGGCGACCTTGAGCTTGGAGTCAGCGCCCAGCCCCATGCCCAGAAACACAGCGTCGAAGTCTTTGAGCAACGCTTCAGCGGAGACCTGGCCCATGCCCGCTTGCCCGGGCACCACGTCGACTTCGGTCATCAGCTGCACGTCGCCCAGGCCCATCACCCACTGCATCTCTTCGAGGGCCTGGTTGCCTGACTGCTTGTAGGGCGCGATGCCCAACGAGTTGAGGCCGCCGGGGATGCTCTTGCGCTCGAAGATGATCGCCTGGTGGCCTTCGAGGGCCAGCAGACCGGCAGCCGCGATGGAGGCGGGACCGGCGCCGATGAGCGCGATCTTCTTGCCCGTGGGCGGCTTCTTGCCGGGCATCAGCGAGGCCATCGTCCGCGTCTCGAGCGTCTCTTCGGTGGCGAAGCGCTGCAGACGCCCGATGGCGATCGGCTCGCGGCCCCACGCGTTGTAGACGCACGCGCCGGCGCAGAGCACCTCGACCGGGCACACGCGCGCGCAGGACGCCCCGAGGATGTTCTCCTTGAGGATGGTGCGAGCGGCGCCGGTGGTGTTGCCGGTGCTGATCTTGTGAATGAAGTTCGGAATGTCGATGGTGGTCGGGCACGCCTTGATGCAGGGCGCGTCGACGCAATAGAGGCAGCGGTTGGCCTCGGTGACGGCTTCTGC
>JANODF010000055.1:0-3323 GCA_031412555.1 Archangium sp.
ACGAACTCGGTGTTGTTGCTCGTGGCTGAACGTCAAGCCGACGGCCGCTTCACCGCGGTCGAAGAGCGCTCCGAGATCACCCGCCTGGGCAAGGGTGTCGACCAGACCAAAACCCTCTCACCCGACGCGCTGGAGACCACCCTCAAGGTGCTGGAGCGTTTCGCGCAAGAAGCCCGCGACCTCGGCGCGCAGGGCATCGTCGCCAGCGCCACTTCAGCCGCGCGCGATGCGAGCAACGGGAAGGCCTTCCTCGACGGCGCGAAGACGCGCGCAGGTCTCGACGTGGAGATCATCTCGGGTGACGAAGAGGCGCGGCTGTCGTTCGCCTCTGCCTTCTCCGACTTCGGCGGCAAGACGCCCCTGGTGGTGCTCGACATCGGAGGCGGCTCGACCGAGTTCATCTACGGCAGCCCGCAGGGCGAGGTGACCTTCCGTCACAGCTTCGACGTGGGCTCGGTGCGGCTGACCGAACGCCACGTGAAGACCGACCCGCCGAGCCAGCCCGAGCTCGACGCGATCGACGCGATGCTCAACAAGACGTTCGCCGAGCTGCCCAAACCACCCGCGGGCTTCAAGATGGTCGGCGTGGCGGGCACGGTGACCACGCTCTGCGCGGTGGCGCGCAGGGTCGAGCCCTACGATCCCACCCTCATTCCCGGCGCCTCGTTGGCGTTCGACGAAGTGAACGCGGCGCTGGGCCGGCTCGCCTCGCTCCCGACCTCGTTGCGGAAGACGGTGCCCGGCCTTCAGCCGAAACGCGCTGACGTGATCGTCGCGGGCGGTCTCATCTTCCGCGCGGCCATGCGGGCGCTCGGCGTCACCGAGGTCATCGTCAGCGATCGCGGCCTGCGCTGGGGCCTGCTCTCGGATCGTTTCGGGAAGACGAAGTGACGGCGCCTCGCGCTGCAGCACCCGGTGCGATGTTCGCGCTGCTGATCCTCACGCTGATGAACATGCTCAACTACGTCGACCGCTACGTGCCGTCGGCGGTGAAGGGTCTGTTCAAGAAAGATCTCGACCTCACCGACACGCAGACGTCGCTGCCGCTCACCGCGTTCATCATCGTCTACATGATCGCCAGCCCCATCTTCGGCACGCTCGCCGAACGGGGAAATCGCCGCCTGCTGATCGCCTTCGGAGTCGCGGCCTGGTCACTCGCCACTGCGGCGGCGGCGTTGGCCGACAGCTTCTTCACCTTCATGCTCGCCCGCGCGGCCGTGGGCATCGGTGAAGCCGCCTACGCCACGCTGGCACCTTCGCTGCTGGCCGACTTCTACCCGCCCGAGAAGCGCAACCGCGTCTTCACCCTCTTCTACGTGGCCATTCCGGTCGGCTCGGCGATGGGCTTCGTGCTCGGCGGTGTGCTGGGCGAACACTTCGGCTGGCGCACCGCCTTCCTCGCTGTGGGTCTGCCCGGTCTGCTCGTCGCAGCACTGGCTTTGTTGATGAAGGATCCCGTGCGGGGCGCCTTCGACGAAAAACCGGCCGAGATCATCTCGTGGCCGCAAGCGATCAAGAGCCTCGCGAAGAACAAGATCTTCCTCTTCACGGTGGGCGGCTACACCCTCGTCACCTTCGCCACCGGCGGCATCGCCGACTGGTTCGCGGAGTTCCTCTCGCGCGATCGCGGCATGACCTTGTCTGAAGCCGACCTGGCGATCGGTGCCTCGGCGGTGGTGGGCGGACTGCTGGGCACTTCGACGGGCGGCTTCCTCGCTGATCGCCTCGGCCGGTTCACCCGCCAGCCGTACCTCGCCATCTCCGGCCTCGCGATGATCCCCGCGGTGGCGCTGACCGTGCTGGCGATCTTCGTGGTGCGCCAACCGGCCGTCATCGTCGGCTGCGTGCTCTTCGCGCAGTTCTTCCTCTGGGCCTACAACTCGCCGGTCAACACCCTGCTGGTGAACAGCGTCGAGCCGGGCCTGCGCGCGCGCGCGTTCGGGCTCTCGATTCTGTGCATTCACCTGTTCGGCGACGTGCTCTCGCCGCCGCTGATCGGCGCGGTGTCAGACGCCACCGGCAGCCTCGAGACCGCGCTCATCATGGTGCCCATCGCGGTGGCGGCGGGCGGGCTCATCTGGCTCTACGGCTGGAGAAACCTGCCCGACGATCGGGTCACCCCGGCTGCCGAAGCTCCGCTTCGAGCTTCGGCTTGAGCTCCTCGGCGATGCGCTGAATCTCCTCCTGCAGGCGTTCTCCTTCGGCCAGCAGGTGGGTGCGCAAGCGGCTGCGATCGCCCAGCTTGAAGAAGGCCACCACGTCGTTGAACGCGGCGCGCCGGCGCTCGACGAAATAGAGCGTGAAGACGGCCAGGGGGAAGGCCCCCAACAGCACGATCACCATGCCCAGCAGGCCGAAGAACCACCAGGCCGCGACCGTCAGCAGTGACCACCACACCGGCACCATGATCACCGCCGAGACGAACTTGAGGGTGCCCACCCGATCGCGCGAGACGGGTACCGCCAGCGCCAGCGCCTTCAAGAACAGGTACGGCACGAAATAGAGCACCATGCCCAGAGCGAACAGGGGGAACCCGAAGGTGATCGCCGCCAGGTTGCGCAGCACGAAGGTACGCACCGGCTTCTCTTCGAAGCTCACCGCGAGATCGCCGGGGCTGGCGCTGACCACCTCGAGCCGGGCGTGGAACGACAACACGTCTTCCTTGAGGTCATCGAACCGTTCGGGATCCACCGAGCGCAACATCGACGCGCCACGGGCGAACAGGCGAAGGCGATCGGTGTCCTTCTCGCGGTAGCCGTTGCGCAGCGCGAAGAGCCGATCGGCGGTGTGAATGAGATCGAGATCTTCCCAGCTCTCCAGGTTGAGCGTGACCGTACGCATCGCCTCGCCGACCTTGTGGGTGAGCGACCGCACCCACTCCTGCTCGGCCTCGCCGGTGAGCCCGGCGCCGACGGCCTGAACGAGAATCGGCTCACCGACTTCGACGTGCACCTTGCTGCGGAAGAGATGTTTCTGCGCGTAGGTCAACCCGATGGGGATGATGCGCAGCGCCTGCCCGCCCCGCACCGCCTTGAGCGCGATGCGCGCGCACCCGGTCTTGATGTCCGACAGCTGGGGGGCGGAGTGCGACTTTCCCTCGGGGAAGATGGTGATCGCCTTCTGGGTGATCAGCGCGTTGGCCGCGGCGTCGAGGGTGCCTTCGTTCTTCTCCATCAGGCCCGGGTGATCCTGCTTGCGGTAGACCGGCAACGCGCCCACCCCACGTAAGATCCAACCGAGCACCGGCGCGCGGAAGAGCGGCTCACGCGCGAGGAAGGTCACCTGGCGATCGGTGATCATGAACACCATCGCGGGGTCGAGCA
>JANODF010000056.1:0-10018 GCA_031412555.1 Archangium sp.
GCGCCGGCACCCTCACCTTCACCTCCGCCGACGTCTCCACCGGGGGTGCTTTTCTCAAGTCCGACCTGCTGCTGGAGCAGGGAGAGTCACTTTCACTGCAGTTCGAGGTCCCCGGCGCAGGCCCCGTGTTGACTCAGGCGCGGGTGGCCTGGGTGCGGCGTTTTCCGGAGGCCGGCCAGTCGCCGGGCATGGGGGTGGAGTTCGTGACCCTGCGCGACAGCGAGCGCGAAGCCATCACCCGGTGGTTGGGCAAGGGTTAGCCGAAGAACCCGCCTCCGCCCTTCTTGGGGTCGGCCTTCTTCTTGCGCATCTCGATGAGGCGCAGCTCCTGGTTGGCCTCGAGGTGTTTGGGGTTCGCGCGCACGGCCTCGCGGAAGTGTTTTTCGGCCCGATCCATGTCGCCTTCCACGCGGCCGATCACGCCCAACTGGTAGTGCGCCCGATCGCTGTTGGGGTCGATGGTGAGCGCTTTCTGCATCATCTGGCGCGCGGCGGGCCCTTCGGCCTTGCGGGTGGGATCCATGTAGATGGACCAGGCCTGGGCCGCGAGGCTGTTGGCCGCCTTGTCGACCGCGTGCGATTTGCCGAAGTGCTGCTCGGCCTGTTTGTAGTCGCGCTTCTTGAAGAACACCTCGCCCATCTTGAACAGGTCGCTGGCCTGCTGGGTGTTGGTGGGCTTGGCCTGGTTCTGCTGGCTGGCCAGCCACACCGCGCGCTTCGACTCGTCGTGGAGCGTCTCGTACGCCTCGCGGATGCCCTCGAACACGGCACTCATTTTCTGCGAGAGATGCGGGAGCGACGGCGGCAAACGATCGGGGTGGAAGATCTTCGCGAGGTTGAGGAACGCGCTCTTCACCTGCTCTTTGGTGGCCGTGGGGGCGACGCCCAGGGTGAGGAAGAGATCTTTGCGGCTCAGCTGGGCGTGACGCGCTTCGATCTGCGCGGCGAGCTGTTGTTCGGCGGCGCTGGGCGGCGGCGGGGCGTTGCTCGCCGACTGTGGGTTGCTGACCGACGACGGGCTGGAGGGCGCGGGTGCCGGGAAGAGGCCCGAGCCGCTGCTGCTGGTCAGGCCTGAAGGGCTCGAAGAAGGCATGGAGCCGAGGTTCTCCATGGCGCGCTTGAGCAGGCGCTGGCGCCGCAACCGAGCCGCTTCGGCAGAATCGGAGGGCGCGTTGCCCTCGAGGTCCTCCATGCGCGAGTTCATGGTCGAGGCGGGCGCGACCGAGATGACCTCGGCCTCGATGATCGGCTCGACCATGTACTCCTGCTCGGACGACACGGGGCCGACGAGGGCTTCCAGGCTCGAGTCGACGCGGCGCAGCGCCTCTTCGAAGCTCTGCACCCCACCCGGGGCGGGCGCGGTGGTGCTGGCCGGCTGCACCAGGCTCCAGAGATCGGCTTCGTCCTGCCCCTGACCGCCGAGCATGAGCGGCTTTCGTGAAGGCGAGGAAGGAGCAGACGGCGCCGGCATGGGCTCGCGCAGCTGCACGGGCGCGAGGATATGCGGGTCGGTCTTTTCTTCGCGCGGGCGCACCGGCGCTGCCGTCGGAGCCGGGCCGACGTAGGTGGCCTGGCGCAGGGCGGCGTTCATGCGTTCGAGCAGCGACTGCTGATCGGGCTTGGCGGGCTGAGCCGCTTGCGCGCGCTCGGCTTCCACGCGCACGCGGGCCGCTTGAGCTGCGACCAGCAGGGCCGCTTCTTCTTCGTCTTCCTTGCGCCGCGCTTCGGATTGCTCGGCGAGGCGAGCCTCATCGTCGGCGCGCGCGCGGGCGTTCTCCGACGAGCGGAGCTGGCTTTCGCGGGCGTGAAGCTCTTCCTCTTCCGCAGCCTCGTCGGCTTCCGCGCGACGGCGACGCGATTCGTTTTCCTGGCGTTCGCGCTCGGAAGCGAGCGCCTGCTCTTCTTCGGCCAGCCGTGCGGCTTCGGCGGCCACCCGGGCCTGCTCTTCGGCCGCGAGGCGGACCTTCGCAGCAGCGGCCAGGAGGGCTTCTTCTTCTTCGGCCTGACGCGCTTCTTCGGCGGCCGCTTCCACACGCGCCTGCTCTTCAGCAGCGAGCCGCGCTTCTTCAGCTGCGATGCGCGCCTGCTCTTCAGCTGCGAGACGCGCCTCTTCTTCGGCGGCCAGTCGAGCCTGCGCCTCAGCCGCGAGCCGGGCCTCTTCTTCAGCCGCCAGTCGTGCCTGCTCTTCAAACCGGGCCTGTTCTTCAGCGGAGAGACGGGCCTCTTGTTCTGCAGCCAGGCGGGCTTGTTCTTCAGCGGCGAGACGCGCTTGTTCTTCCGCAGCCAACCGGGCCTGCTCTTCAGCAGCGAGGCGAGCCTCTTCTTCTGCAGCCACTCGGGCCTGCTCTTCAGCGGCGAGCCGAGTCTCTTCTTCTGCAGCCAGGCGGGCCTGCTCTTCAGCCGCGAGACGGGCAGCTTCTTCGGCGGCCAGCCGGGCCTGCTCTTCAGCGGCGAGCCGAGCCTCTTCTTCGGCAGCCAGCCGGGCCTGCTCTTCAGCGGCGAGCCGAGCCTCTTCTTCTGCAGCCAGCCGGGCCTGCTCTTCAGCGGCGAGCCGGGCCTGTTCTTCTGCAGCCAGCCGGGCCTGCTCTTCAGCGGCGAGCCGGGCCTGTTCCTCGGCTTCGAGACGCGCTGCTTCCTCGGCGGCCTGCTCTTCTGCGATGCGCCGCGCTTCTTCTTCAGCAGCCAGCCGCGCCTGCTCTTCGGCCTCGAGCCGCGCCTTCTCCTCGGCTTCGCGCTGAGCCTGCTCTTCCTCTGCAAGCCGAGCCTGTTCGGCGGCGAGCCGGCGAAGCCGCTGCGCCTCATCCAGCGCCGCGCGCTCTTCGGCCGCCACGCGGGCCTCTTCGGCGAGCCGTTCACGCTCTTCCTGATCCAGGCGCTCCTGCTCGGCGCGATTGCGTTCTTCCTCTTCGCGGCGCGCCTTCTCCTCGGCCTCCAGACGGAGCCGCTCGAGCTCGGCGAGACGAGCCTGCTCTTCTGCTTCCAGGCGGAGCCGCTCTGCTTCCGCCAGACGAGCCTCTTCTTCCAGACGCGCCTTCTCTTCGGCTTCGAGACGGGCACGCTCGAGTTCGGCAAGGCGGGCCTCTTCGGCGAGCCGCTCCTGCTCCTCACGGGCAAGGCGCGCTTCTTCTTCCAGGCGGGCCTGCTCTTCAGCCTCCAGGCGGGCCTTCTCTTCGGCCTCCAAACGGGCGCGCTCTTCTTCAGCAAGTCGGGCTTCTTCTTCCAGCCGGGCCTTTTCTTCGGCCTCCAGCCGCGCCTTCTCCTCAGCCTCGAGGCGGAGCCGCTCTTCCTCTGCCATGCGGGCTTCTTCTTCCAGCCGGGCCTTCTCTTCAGCTTCGAGCCGGCCGCGCTCTTCTTCGGCCAGCCGGGCTTCTTCCGCGAGACGCGCCTCTTCTGCTTCGCGCTGCAGCCGGGCCTCTTCTGCCAGGCGGGCTTCTTCGGCGAGGCGCTCCTGCTCCTCGCGCGCGAGCCGGGCTTCTTCTTCCAGCCGGGCCTGCGCTTCGGCCTCGAGGCGGAGCCGCTCTTCTTCGGCCAGGCGGGCTTCTTCGGCGAGGCGTTCCTGCTCCTCGCGGGCGAGCCGCGCTTCTTCTGCGAGGCGTGCCTGCTCTTCTGCTTCCATCCGGGCCAGCTCTTCAGCCTCGGCCCGAAGCCGCGCCTCTTCAGCCAGCCGCGCCTGTTCTTCCTCTGCTTCCCGACGAACGCGCGCTTCTTCTTCTTCCTGGCGAAGGCGCTCGGCCTCGCGGCGCCGCATCTCTTCGGCCGGAATCGAGTCGAGCCCACCGCTGCGGGTCAGCACCTCGAGGAGCGCCCGCTGTTCGGCAGTCGCGCCGTCGGCCTGTTTCCACTCGGAGAACGCCTCGAGCCACCGGCGATCTTCTTCACTCGGTTCCCACCGAGCAGCCGCAGAAAGATCCGTGAGCCGGAACCACGCGGGCTCCTCAGCGGCGGAAGCGAGCGTCGCCCAGGCCTCGCGCACCACGCGCGCGCCGCTGACGAGGTCGCCGCTGCCCACGTCACCTTCTTCGAACCGAACGCCTTCTGCGAAACGCACCGTCTCGCGAATGCTGGCGAGCACGCGGGCCGACTCGGCTTCTGCCGGCAACACCCCCAGCTCATCGAGCGTGTCGGAGTCGACGGCGGCGGCTTCTCCCCGGGCCCAGAGCGCATCCAACTGCGCCAGGCCCAGTCGGCCGCGCTGCACCAGGGCAGGCACCGTGCCTTGCCAGCCGAAACCAGAACCGAGCGAAGTGCCGACGACGCTGCCTTCGCGGAAAGGAATGCGGGTCTCACGACCCTGAGCGGTACACGTCAGCCAGCCCGTCGCACGATCGAGGTAGGCCCGGTACAACGCTTCAACGACCTGCGGGTTGCCCATTGCGGTCCGGAGCCTACCCCCGAACTTGCCGTAGCGCCTCGAACGCGCCAATTCCGACGGCGGTCGATAAGTTGAGTGATCGGCTTTCTTCGAGCATGGGGATGGCGACGGTGGTGCCCTGGCCCCCTTCGAGGATTTCGGGGGGCAGCCCGGTCGGTTCTGCTCCGAAGACGAGGTGATCGCCCGCTTCGAAACGCGCTTCCCACAGGCCGAACTGGGCGCGGGCGGTGAAGAGCCAGCGGCGGGCCCCGGCAGTGTCGGCCAGGTAGGCGTCCCAGCTCGGGTAGAGCTTCAAGAACACCTTGTCCCAGTAATCGAGGCCGGCGCGCTTCAACTCTTTGTCGGAGATGGAGAAGCCCAGGGGCTCGATCAACACCAGCTTGCAGCCGGTCACGGCACAGAGCCGGGCCACGTTCCCCGTATTGGGGGGAATCTGGGGAGAAACGAGGACCAACGTGAACGGTCGAGCCAACGTGGGGAGCGCGGAGGTAGGCTGCACGGCCGATGCGCTATCGCGTGATGAACCTGACACGCAACACACCGCTGGCGGATCAAGCCGCTCGGGCAGACTCGTTCATGGAGCGCTTCAAGGGGCTGATGGGGGTCAAAGACCTGCCGGTGGGGCACGGGTTGCACATCGAGCCGTGCAACAGCATCCACAGCTTCTTCATGAAGATCCCCATCGACGCGGTCTTTTTGGACGCGACCCTGAAGGTCGTCGAAATCCGTCACGCCATGCCCCCATGGAGGATGAGCAAGGTGTACTTCGGGGCAAAATCGGTGCTCGAACTGCCTGCAGGCACGGCGAAGGCAAGTCAAACGATCGCTGGAGATCAACTTTCGTTCGAGACAGCGGCGTGATGTCGCTTTACGTGGCGTAGGACGTTTGCTTCAGTCCCCTTTTCCTTGAGCCTTGCGACGCCCATGAAAATCGAAGTGTCCGGCCAGACCCACGTCGGAATGAAGCGGAACCACAACGAGGACAACCTCCTGCTGTTGCCGGAGGAGCGCCTTTTCGTGGTCGCTGACGGCATGGGCGGTCACTCCTCGGGCGAAGTCGCCTCGAAGATTGCCGTCGATGAGGTGGCAGAGTTCTTCCGCATGACGAGCCAGGATCTCGAGATCACCTGGCCCTACAAGATGGATAAGCAGAAGAACTACGACGAGAACCGGCTGGCCACGGGCGTGAAGCTCGCGAACATGCGGATCTTCGAGAAGGCCTCTGCCGAGACCAAATACAAAGGCATGGGCACGACGATCGTGACCGTCTACTTCGCGAAGGACAGCGAAGTGGTGGTCGCGCACGTCGGCGACAGCCGGGTCTATTTCTTCCGCGATGGCACGCTGCGGATGATCACGGAAGACCACTCGCTGCTGAACGACTACCTCAAGGCGAAGAAGCTCACGCCCGAGGAGATCGAAGCCTTCCCGCACAAGAACGTGATCGTTCGCGCGCTGGGCATGAAGGACACGGTCAACGTCGACATCAACCGTGTCGAGCCGAAAGACGGCGACATCTACCTGCTTTGCTCAGACGGCCTGTCGGGCATGGTGCCGGACAAGCAGATCGAGCAGATCCTCCAGAGCCAGCCCGATCTCGACAAGGCCTGCGCCCAGTTGATCGACGCCGCGAACGCGAATGGCGGCAACGACAACGTGACCTGCGTGCTCGCGCAGTACCGCCGGTAGTTTTCTCTCTCGCTCTCTCCAACCCCAACGCTCTCCCTCTCCCCGAGGGGGAGAGGGTCGGGGAGAGGGCTTACAGAGTCGAAACGCGCTCCGTCGGCCCGATCAACTCATCCATCACCTGGACGCCCGGAGCCACCACTCCACCGTCGAGCACCGCGACCCGATTCAAGCGAGCGCCCTGCCCCACGCGCGCGCCCCGCCCAATCGAAACCCCCGCGCCGATCCGCACGCCGGCCTCGACGACGCACCCTTCACCGAAGAACGCCGGCCCCGCGACCTTCACGTCGGCATCGATCTGCGCGGTGGGATGCACCCAGAAGTTCCCCTCACCACGCTTCATGCCCTCGAACGGACCGTGCGAACCAAACGCCTCGAGCGGAACCTGACCGAAGAGCAGCTGCTGGTGCGTGGCCGCGTATCGCTGCGGCGTGCCCATGTCCGACCAGTACACGTCCTTCGACTGAAGGATCTGCCCGCGGATGGTGAGGCCCTTCTCCATCATGCGCACGTAGACGTCGCGGTTGATGTCTTCCGCGCCCGACGACGCCATGAAGTCGAACACCGCCGGGGTCATCACGTGCACGCCGGTGAAGTGCCAGTTGCTCAGGCGATCTCCGCCCGGCCCTTTGCCTGCGATGCGACGCACCGAGTTCGACTCGTCGAGTTCGACCGCGTTGTAGGTCTCGCCCTCGGGCATGGGCAGCAGGACCATCGTCGCTGCCGCGCCGCTCGCGCGATGCGCTTCGATCACGGGTTTGAGATCGACCGAGAACAACACGTCGCCGTTGAGCACGACGAAGTCGTCGTCGCGCAGGAAGTCTTTGAGGCCGCGAATGCCGCCGCCGGTGCCCTGAATCTCCCGGTCCTCGTGGGAGATCACGAGCGGGCCGATCTCCTTGCGGGCGGTGGCTTCCATCACCTGGGGAAGGTGGTGGGTGTTGATGCCGATCTTCGTCACGCCGGCTCGCGTGAGCGTCGCGAGCGAGTAGCGGAACAAAGGGCCGGCCAGCAGCGGCATGGCGGGCTTGGGCCAGCGGTTCGTCAGCGGGCGGAGGCGCGTACCGAGGCCGGCGCAAAGGACCATCGCCTTCATGGTCAGCCCTCTCCCCGACCCTCTCCCCCTCGGGGAGAGGGAGGCGCTGGAGGCGCTGGAGGCAATGTGGACTTCGGTGACGTCATGCGAGTTCGGGCACGTAGCGGCCGATGAGCTTGTGCAGGTCAGCCAGACCCGGCTGCACCTCGAGCGCGGCCTTCACGTAGCGCAACGAAGCGGGGATCGAGACCAGGAACCCGGGGTTGCCCTTCACCCGGTTGATGAACTCGAAACGGCCCGCGTCTTTGAGCTTCCGCTGCACGGTGAGCAGATCGAAGAACGCCTTGAACGCCTTCGGCTCGATCTTCTCGCCCGTCTCCTTCGCG
Source organism: Archangium sp. (assembly GCA_031412555.1). Taxonomy (GTDB): domain Bacteria; phylum Myxococcota; class Myxococcia; order Myxococcales; family Myxococcaceae; genus Archangium_A. Next base: position 7,481 of record JANODF010000056.1, read on the forward strand.
AACGCGGCGATGTACACGTCGAGCATCGAGTCGACGAAGTCGCGGGGCAGCTCGACGTAGCTGTCGCGCAGCAACGCCACGAGGTCGTACTGGCGGGGCCCCTGGAGCGCGTCCTGGAAGTCGATCACCACCAGCTCGCCCGCCTTCACCATGATGTTGCGGCTCTGGTAGTCGCGGTGCGTGAAGCCCCGCGGCGCGGCGGCCAGCTCGTGGGCGATGCGGCGGAACGAAGCATCGAGCTCCGCGCGCTCGGCGTTGGTGGGCACCTTGCCGCTCCAGGCCTCGAGGCCCCACTCGCGGAAGTGGTGGAGCTCCCAGTCGTAGAGCTCTTCATCGAACGCGCGGGTGAACGCGAGGCAGCTGGGGTCGATGTCCTTCTCGGCGCGAGCGCGCAGGCCGGCCAGCAACTCGACCGCCTGGGTGTAGAGCTTCTCGCGCGAGGTGGTGGAGAGCGCGGCTTCGAAGGTCTGATCGGTCAAATCCTCGAGCACCATCATGCCGGCGGGCTCATCGAACCGGAGGATCTGCGGCACGCGCACGCCCAGCTTACTCAAGTAGCGGTGCACGTTGACGAAGGGCAGCTCGCTGGGCGCGGGGCCCTTGCTCACCTCTTCACTCTTCTTGAGCGAGTCAGGCGGCATCACCATCAGCACCCAGGAATCAGGGGCCGTGCCGACGCGGTAGTACGAGCGATTGGAGGCATCGCCTTTGAGCTTGAGGACAGGGGCTGCTCCGACCGAGCGCCCGGTGGCCTGCTCCACTTGAGCGCGGAGCTGCGAATCGAGATCCATGGGGGCTTCTTACTCAGCGCTCGCGCTTGAGCGGGAGCAGATCGAAGGGGATGGCAATCAACGTGGCGAATCGGTGCACCTTTTCGGGCACCTTGGCCAGGGAGGCCTCGGCAAAACCGTGGGTGGTGGCGATCACGATGATGGGTTCGTTCTTGTCGTTGTGACCCGGCCCGATGCGCAGGATGCCGCGCACACCGAAACACTGCGCGATGCACTCCTCGACGGCCGCGGCGTGTTCGGGATCTTCCTGATCCTCCGAGTGACCGTCGGCCAGGGCGTCTTCCACGAAGAGCGTGCCCTTTTCCCGCGCGTCTTTGAGCAGGGCGAACGCATCGGGAGGGCGCTCGTTGGTCGCGCTCTGGCCCGAGAGCAGTGACTTCACGGAACCCACCGCCTGCAGCCGCGACGAGCTGACCCCGGTGAGGTTGGTGGGCACGGTGGGCTTGAAGCCGGGCAGCTTCTTGAGTGCTTCCTGCTTCGCCTCCTGCTGTTTCTGCAACGCCGACTTGCCGTCGGTCTGCGGCTTGGGGGCGGCCTTCTGCCAGGAGAAGATCTTGAAGAGGCTCTTCTTCTCGTCTTTCTGGGCGGCCTCGTGGAGGTCGGCGGTGTGTTCGGCGCCTTCTTCCTTTTCCGCCTGCTCGGACTGGTTGATCTCCGCCATGCGCTGCTCGATGTCCGAGGCGCGGATCTCCAGCGAACGATCCATGTCCTGGCCGGCCCAGAGCTGAGCCTCGGGGCTGTTCAGAGGTTCGTCACCCGCCTGAGGCCCACCCGCCTTGATGGGTTTGGGCTTGTCGCTGGCCGCCTGAGGCCGGGTGCTGCGGCGGGCGCGCTGGGCGGCGGAAGGCTGGCCCTGCGGGGGTTTGCTCGACGGCGGTACGCGCGTGCTCAAGGTTCGCCTATGGTACGCCAACTTCATGGCCGATTACGCCAGACGCGACTACGGGCGCTGCCCGTGCAGCGGCCTCTACGACAACCGGTTCGTAGAGGTGCGCCTGACGGTCAACGCCAAGGTGGTCGTTCTCACCGACGTGCCCCAGGGCGCCTGCCCGAACTGTGGATCGCGCGTGTACAAAGCTGAGGTGCTCGAACGCATCGAGTCATTGATGAAGGGGCAGAAGGTCCGCAAGGTCCAGTAGGCGCGTTTGGCGGCAGTTTGCTATGTGCGGTCAATGCCCTCGAACGTCCACGAGAATGTCCTCTCTGCAATCGGCAACACGCCCATCGTCAAGCTGAACAAGTTGGTCGGCCCGGAGGACGCCACCATCTACGTGAAGCTGGAGTTCATGAACCCCGGCGGCGCCATCAAGGACCGCATGGCGGTGCACATCGTGAACAAGGCGGAGAAGGACGGCCGCCTGAAGCCCGGCGGCACCATCATCGAGAACACCTCGGGCAACACCGGCTTTGCGCTGGCGATGATCGCGGCGGTGCGTGGCTACAAGTCGATCTTCACGATGCCGGACAAGATGTCGTCGGAGAAGGTGAACCGGCTCAAGGGCATGGGCGCGCAGGTGGTGGTGACGCCGACGAACGTGCCGGCCGACGACCCGCGCAGCTACTACGAGACGGCCAAGCGGCTGGTGAAGGAGACGCCCGGCGCCTTCTACCCAAACCAGTACCACACGGCTGACAACATCGAGGCGCACTACCTCTCCACGGGGCCAGAGACCTACAACCAGATGGACGGGAAGTTCGACTTCTTCGTCTCTGGCCTGGGCACCGGCGGCACGATGAGCGGCGCGGG
>JANODF010000057.1:0-117083 GCA_031412555.1 Archangium sp.
GGTGCCGAACGCGCCGTGCAGCGTGGGGGGCAGCCCCACCGTGAGGGTCAAGTCGGTCGCGCCGTGCGCGCGCACCTCTTTGAGCAGCGTGCTGATCTGCATCGAGTCACCCCGGGGGGGCTGGTGGGCGTGCGCGCTCTCGCCCTGGCGCAGGAGCACCAGGTGTTCTTCGGGAAGCCGCTGCGCCCGCATGCCACTGCTCTCCAAGAGGTTGAGCAGGTCGGATTCCCACCCGAACTGAACGGCTTCACGGGCCGCCCGCAGGGTGTCTTTGTTCACCTGCCGCGCGATCACCCGCAACGGCAACGAGCCGAACGCGAAGGCACCCACCCCGCGGCGATCGAGCCAGCCGCCTTCAAGCAGAAGTGTGGCGAGCGCGTCATCGGCGAGCGCGAGTGAAGCGATGAGGTGAAAACGCTGCTCCCAGTCGGGAGCGCCTTCGAGGTCGAGCACCCCACCCGGCTCACCACCTCGCATGATGGTGGTCGCGAGGGCGACCGCTGCTTCGTCGGTGAGCGTGCCGGTGTCGAAGGTGGCCGCGACCACCTTCGGGGGCACCGAACGAAGCTGCTCGCGCAGCGACTCCGGCTCGAGAAATCGTGCGTGGAGGACTGACATCAAATGTCGAGGCTGGCGTTGAGCGCGTTCTCTTCGATGAACTTGCGGCGCGGCTCGACCTCTTCACCCATGAGGAGCGAGAACATGCGCTCGGCCTCGACCGCGTCGGACACCTTCACCTGGAACATGGTGCGGACCGCGGGGTCCATGGTGGTCTCCTTGAGCTGCTCGGGGTTCATCTCGCCGAGGCCCTTGTACCGCTGCATGGTGACGCCCTTCTGCGCGTCATCGAGCGCGTACTTGAGCACCTCCTGGTACGTGTTCGCGGTGTGCGTCTCGACGTGGGCTTCCTTGCCGGCGTCGCCGATGTGCAGCGTGTAGGGCGCCGCGCCGAACATCTTGAAGCTTTCTTTCAGCGTGACCAGCTCGCGGAACTCGGGCGAGGTGAGGAAGGGCACGTCGATCACCGTGTCGCGCGGCGAGCCGTTGACCTCGGTGGAGAACACATACTTCTTGGCCGAGTGCTCTGGGTCGGGGGTGCGCTTGGTGCCGTTCTTCGACAGCCAGTCGACGAGGTCGGGGTACCGGGTCTCGATGTACTCGAGCATGGTGTCGAACTGCTCCTGGGCGGCCTCGTCGTCTTTCAGCATCTCGGGCGTGAGCGAGGTGGCCTGGATCAACGCGTCGATCACCCGCGCGTCCTTGCGCTGCGACATGCGCTCGAGCCGCTTCTCGTACTTGATGACCTTGGCGAGCAGCTCCTTGAACTCGGCGCCGGACACTTCGGTCTTGTCGGCGCGCTCCATGGTGGTGCGCTCGGAGGCGATGGACAGGAGGTACTCGTCGCGAGCGTCCTCGTCCTTCACGTACAGCTCCTTCTTGCCGCGCGTGATTTTGAAGAGCGGGGGCTGCGCGATGTAGACGTAACCCTTCTCGATGATCTCCGGCATCTGACGGAAGAAGAAGGTCAGCAGCAGCGTGCGGATGTGCGAGCCGTCGACGTCGGCGTCCGTCATCAGGATGATGCGGTGGTAGCGGATGTCGTCGGGTTTGTAGTCTTCGGTGTTGTTGCCCGCGCGCACGCCGGTACCGAGCGCGGTGATCAACGTGACGATGAGCTCCGAGCTCAGCATCTTCTCGAGGCGCGCCTTCTCGACGTTCAAAATCTTACCGCGCAAGGGGAGGATGGCCTGGAAGTCGGCTTCGCGGCCCTGCTTGGCCGAGCCACCTGCGGAGTCACCCTCGACGATGTACAGCTCTGACTTCGCGGGATCCTTCTCGCGGCAGTCGGCCAGCTTGCCGGGCAACGACATGCCATCGAGCACGCCCTTGCGGCGCACGGTCTCACGCGCCTTGCGAGCAGCGATGCGGGCGCGCGCGGCGTCACCAATCTTCCCGATGATCTTCTTCGCCGTCTGCGGGTTTTCGTCGAGCCAGTTCTGCAGGCGCTCGTTGACGATGCTCTCGACCAGGCCCTTCACCTCGGAGTTGCCGAGCTTCTGCTTGGTCTGCCCTTCGAACTGCGGCTGGGGAATCTTCACCGAGATGACGGCGGCGAGCCCTTCGCGCGCGTCTTCACCGCTGGGCTGCTCCTTGATGTCTTTCCACAAGCCGGTGCGCTCGGCGTACGCGTTGATGGTGCGGGTGAGCGCGGCCTTGAAGCCGGAGAGATGGGTGCCGCCTTCGGGCGTGTTGATGTTGTTGGCGAAGGTGTAGACCTTCTCGTCGTAGCCCTCGTTCCACTGCAGGGCGATCTCGACCTGGATCTGATCTTTGTCGGCCTTCAGCGCGACGGGCTTCTCGTGAATCGGCTTCTTCGCCGAGTTGATGTACTCGACGAAGCTGACGATGCCGCCCTCGAACTTGAAGTCGTGGTTCTTGCCGGTGCGCTCGTCGGTGATGGTGATGTGCAGGCCGGCGTTCAAGAACGCGAGCTCACGCAGGCGCGTGGAGAGCGTGTCGAAGTCGTAGTCCTTCACTTCGAAGATGGTGGGGTCCGGGTGGAAGGACACCTTGGTGCCGCGTTTGTCGGTGGTGCCGATCTCAGCGACCTGCTGCTGCGGCACGCCGCGAGCGTACTTCTGCTGGTACGACTTGCCGTTGCGCTGCACTTCGACGTGAAGCCAATCGGAGAGCGCGTTCACGCAGCTCACGCCGACGCCGTGCAGACCGCCTGACACCTTGTACGCGGAGTTCTCGAACTTGCCGCCGGCGTGCAGCTTGGTCATCACGACGTCGAGCGTGTCCATGCCGGGCACGGTGGGGTGCGGCCCCACGGGGATGCCGCGGCCGTCGTCGGTCACGGTGATGGAGTTGTCGACGTGAATGAAGACCTCGACCAGGGTGGCGAAACCCGCGAGCGCTTCGTCGACGGAGTTGTCGACCACTTCGTAGACGAGGTGGTGCAGACCGCGCACGAAGGTGTCACCGATGTACATGCCGGGGCGCTTGCGGACGGCCTCCAGGCCCTCCAGGACCGTGATGCTGGCGGCGTTGTACTCGGCAGGCTTGTTGGCTTCGTTCTGCGGCGTCGAAGTGTCCATCTCGGGGTGATTCCTCGCTTGAAGACCGCGCTGTACAAACACGCGAAAACACGTGAATCCGTCTAGCATGTTTCGACCTGTTGAAGGGCGTTCTATTGGCCGCTCAACTACTCGAAATAGCTAATGATTTAAACGTGTTGCGGGGGTCGCTTCGCCTCGGCGCATCTTCCGCTGGACCGGCTGCGTTCCCTATTCAGCGATCACCCCGACCAGGTACTCCCCAGCCAGCACGCCGGCGGAGGATTGGTACGTGTCGAGCGAGAGATAATGGGTGCCCGCGGAGAGCTGTCTGACGAGAAATTTGTCGTGGCGCACGACGCACGATTGACCCGAGTTCACATCGCTCAGCAGGTGCACGTCGATGTCGGCGCTACCCAGGGCCACCACGAACACGCGCACGTTGGTGGGCTGGCCGAGCTCCAATTTGTAGAGCACTTCGCGGCCGCTCTCGTTGGCCGCCGAAGCGCAGCCTGAGTACGCGTTGATCCGCGCGACGCCATCGATGCGGGTGTCGCGTACGTCGACGAAAGGCAACGAGCTGATCAGCACTTCATCACCGGGCAACCCGGTGCCTGTAATGCGCGGCGCAGTCGTGTCGGGAGCAACCCGGCCTTCCACCGCGTCCCACGCGCGCGACAAACCCTCGAGCGTGTGAAGGTTTCGCACGTTGTGCCCGAAGGCCAGGCCCGCGGCGTTCAGCACGCAGGGCCGCACCGCGCCCGGCACGTAGACGTTGAGGTGCACGCCGTCGGAGCCCAGCCCATGCGCGGGCACGGTGAGCAACTCGCGGTGCAGATCGATGAACGGCACACGCCGCGCCTGCGCGATTCCCCGGGCCACCAGGTTGTACCGGGGCACCCACGCATCGAGCGTGGGGTTGTCGTCGCGTGAAGGAATGGCCGAGACGATCGGCACCACGCCCTGCATCGAGAGCGTGTCGATGAGGGTGAAGAGGTTGCGGCCAAAGGCGTGCGTGTCGGTGAAGCCCACGTCGTTGGTGCCGAACATCACGGTGGCGTAGCGGGGCTGCGCGGCGTCGATCTCCTGCTGCAGCGGGGAAGGCGCGCCGGTGAGCGGCGAAAACGCGCTCCACCCCACGGTGGCGGACAGACTGGTGCGATCGAACGACAGGGTCGTGCGAAAGTGATCGAGCGCTGGCTGCAGCGTGCTGCGACCCGCGAGGTCGACGTTCGTGCCGGCGAAACACGAGAGGTAGCTGGTGTTCACCGTGTTCGAGTCGCCGATCTTCGAGAAGGCGGCGCCGTTCTTCGAGGGGCCCAGCGCGGCGATGGACTGCAGATGCGCGGCCACTTCGCGGGTGATGGGCGACTGGGTGCGCCCTGACGGATAGCGGATCACCGAGAAGCCCGCGTCGACGACACCTGCATCCACCCCTGCATCGGCCTCGAGGCCTGCGTCGGGTTCCACGCCCGCATCGCTCCCGGCGTCGAGCAGAAACGAGCCCGCGTCGACTCGGGGTCCGGCGTCATCACCTTCGGTAGGCGAGCCACACGCAGCGGTGACGAGCAGACAGCCGAGCGCCACGCGAAGTCGCATGGTGGTGTTCTGGCATCACCACGAGGTCGGTCAAATCAATGAATACGCAGCGAGCCGGGCACGTAGGGGGCCCGTGCACACCGCGCTGTTGCTGATGACCCTGACCCAGATCGGCGGCTTCTCGATGTGGACCGATGCCCAGGGGGTCGTGCATGTCGCCTCCAGCCAGCAGGCGCCAGCGGGTGCGAAGACGATGGAGGGCGGGAGCTACTCGGTCATCGATGGAGATGGGCGGCCGCTGATCATGCCGGACGGTGGTGCGAGAACGGATGACGCCGCGTGGTGGCGCGAACGTTTCGCTCAGGCGCGGCGGGCGGTGCACACGAGCCAGGCTCTCGAGAGCGCGGCGGCTTCGGACGTGTCAGCGGCGGAGAGTGAGGTCTGCGCGACGGCGGTGGCTGCTGCACACGTGCGCGTGGTGATTCCGGGGCGACGAGGTGCGGTGGCGCGTGTCGTCGAGGATCGCGCCGAAAGCTCCGCTCGTTCCTGCGCGCGTGGAAGTGCGTCGAGTGCGCTCCGGTCGAACCTGCTCAGACGGCGCCTCGAACGGGAGCTGGCAGAGCGTTCGTTGCGAAGACTCGAGCAGGACGCGCTCTCCGCTCACGTGCCGTTGCGCGAGTGGTACTGATCTCAGGTCGAGAAAGCCTTGAAGGGCGCTACTTCTGGGGCGAGGATCGCTTCGTTCGAGGCCGGGTCCGGAAGGATTTTCGAGCTGTGTTGCCGATGACGACACGCCTGTCAGCATGGGTCACTCGACGCCTTCAGGGCGACCGGCTCCGACCTGATCAGCTGAAGATCTTCTCCCGCAGCCGAGAGGCCAGTTCGTTTTTGAACTCGGACTGAGCCAATCAGAAGCGCCTTCACACCCAGGCGCTTCTCGTTCGACGACTCAGCAATCGGGGTCGCCCGGCAGACACTCGGTGACCGAGAGGTTGTACTCCGAGCCCCCGGACGCGGCCGGTGCGTTGACCGACAGGTAATAGGTGCCGGCGGGCAGCGTGGTGGCGATGATCCGTGAAGCGCTCTGCAGACAGCTCGACAGCGTGGGGCCCGACAGCAGGCTGATTCGCTGCTGGCGGGTGATGCCATCGACCAGCACCACCCGCAGTGAAGTGTTGCGGTTGAGCACCAGCCGGTACAGGTTCTGCGGCCCCACCACGGCAGGCGCACCGGAGCACGAGAGCGGCTCTGCCGGCCGCCACGTCGAGGTGCGCAAGTCACGCAGCTCTCCAAAGGGCAGCTGGGGAATCACGTACGGCGCGTTCGTCGAGCCATCACCGGTCATGTGCGGCGCGAAAGCATCGAGCCGGGCCACGCCGAGCTCGAACACCTGGCGCATGCGATCGAGGGCCTGCAGGGTGATCAGGTTGCGCACGTTGTATCCGTGCCGCGACAGGCTGACGGCATCGAACCAACAGCAGGTGTTGTAGGCCGCGCAGGTCGGGTGCGTACCGTCGGAGGCCAAGCCGTACGGAGGCCCCAGCGCGAGCAGCTCGCGGTTGTAGTCGATGAGCGGAATCTGCCGGCCCTGCGCGATGCCGCGCACCACGCCTGCGTAGACGGGCACGAGGCGAAACGCCGCCGCATCGGGCGGCATGGTGGTGAGCAGGGGAATGACGCCCGCGGCGATCAACCGGTCGGTGATCGTTCGCATGTTGTTCTCGAAGTACTCGGCGCCTTCGGCCAGTGTGTACGGCGCGCCGACGTAGCCGATGTCGTTCGAGCCATACATCACCACGGCGTACCGGGGGTTGGCGGCGGCGAGCTCCTGCTCCAGCGGTGAAGGCGTCCCGGTGATCGGCCAGCGCGCGGTCATGCTGATGCGGGTGGCGAGACTGGGCCGCGTCCACGAGTCGTCGTTGCCGATGAGCGTGCTGCGGAAATGCATGATGGTGGGCGCCAGCGCGCTGTACGGCCCGAGGCGCACGTTGGTCTCCCAACTCACGGTGCCCTCGATGGGCCCATCGAAGCAGTTGAGGAAGTTGCCGCCCGCGATGCCTGGACCGTTGGTGGAGATGGAGTCGCCCACCTTGCTGAAGACCGTGCCCCGGCCCGTGCCGCGCGCCGCGATGGCCCGCAGCCGGAGCGCCACGGCGTCGTCGATGGGCGATTGGGTGCGGTCCGCCGTGTAGAGCAACTGGGTGGTCGTGGGGCCCGCGTCGAGTTCGGTGCCTGCATCGAAGCCCGCGTCGACCTCCGCGCCCGCGTCGATCACCACCTGGCCGCCGTCGCGAATCCAGGTCGGCTCTGAGCCGGGCGGTGGGACGAACTCGTGAGGCCGAGGCCCTCCGAGATCCGTTCCCCGGGAAGGAGTGCTCGCATCGGGAACCTCGACGCCGCGTGTACTTTCGCGGCAGCCCGCCAACAGCATCAGCGCCAACCACCAGGTGATCACCCTCATGGTCAGAACCGTAATGAGAGGGCTCGGGGCAGGCCGTTCCACAACTGGGGAACGCGGTCCCGACCTTCGAGTGCGGTCTGTTCGGTGACGAGCCCGAGCTGATCAGCACCCGCCTTTGGGGAGCGCGGCGTGCGGATTTTCTGAACACCCCTGCTGCTCTTGGCGAGCCTGATCTGCAGCCGTGGCCCGCCGTTACATGGGTCCGCGTGAGCGCATCTCGTGGGTGGGTCCAGGACTGGCGCAACTCGGTGACCGCGCGGGGTCTGCTCGCGCGGCCCTTCGTGACGGCGGCGTTCGCGGTCAGCGCCGACGGGTGTCTGGCGGAACACAAAGGTCAGCCCACGGCGATCTCCTGCCCCGATTCACAATGCGTCACGCACCTGCTGCGCTCGATGCACGAAGCGGTGTTGGTGGGGCTGGGCACCGTGTTGTCCGATGATCCCCTGCTCACCACGCGCCTGGTGGACGGGCCGACGGGTCACCGGGTGGTGCTCGACTCCGAGCTGCGCACGCCGCTCAGCGCTCGCCTGCTCAACACGAAGGAACGCCCGGTGGTGCTGTTCGGCCGACACTCCGCCGATCCTTCCCGGGCCGATGCGTTGCGCGACAAGGGCGCCGAGGTCGAGCGGCTCAGGGCCTGCGCGCGCGGCGTCGATCTCCACGCGGTGCTGCAGCGGCTCAAGGCACGCGGCGTGACCACGGTGATGGTCGAAGGCGGCGCGCAGGTGCTGGAGAGCTTCTTCAGCGAAGGGCTGGTGGACTACGTCAGCCTCACCCGCGCGCCCTCGTTGGCCGACGGGCCTGACTCCGTGCGGCTGGGCCCAGTGGTCGAACACACCCTGGGCCGCTGGAGCGCGAGCGCCACGCTCGCTTCGGGGGTCGACCGGGTCACCTTCGGGCGGTTGTTCTGATGAAGGCGCGGGTGCTGCAGATCACCGGCGCCGATCGCGTGGAGCTCAGAGAACTCTCCGTGCCGCCTCCCGGCCCCGGCGAGGTGCTCGTGCGCAGCGAAGCGTCGGCGGTGAGCGCGGGCAGTGAGCGGCTGGTGCTCTCCGCACAGCTCGAGCCGGGCGTGGCGCTCGATGAAACGCTCTCCACGCTCGAGGGCCAGCTCGTCTACCCGCTGGCCTACGGCTACTGCAGCGTGGGCCGCGTCGAGCAGATCGGCCCGGGGGTCGGCCACTCGCTGCTCGGCGCGCGCGTCTTCGCTTTTCACCCGCACCAGTCTCATTTCCTTGCGAAGGCGCAGAGCGTCATCCCGCTGCCCGAGGCCCTCAGCGCAGCGAGGGGAGCGCTGCTGGCCAACACCGAGACCGCCGTCAGCCTGGTGATGGATGCCGCGCCGATTCTCGGTGAGGTGAGCACGGTCATCGGCCTGGGCATCATCGGGCAGCTGGTGCTGGGCATCGCCTCCCGGCTCGGGGTGGGTGAGGTGATGGGCATCGACGTGCGGGAAGATCGACGCTCGCTCGCGCAGCGCACCAACCCCGCGGCGCGCGTCGGCGGCGCGGTGAAGCGGGGCGGCTCCGACGTGGTCTACGAGGTGTCGGGGGCCTCGCAGGCGCTGGCTTCGGCCATCGAGGCCGCGCGGCGGGAAGGGCGAATCATCGTGGGCTCCTGGTACGGCACGGGCGCCGTTCCGCTCGCCCTGGGCACCCGCGCGCATCGCAACCGCAACACCGTGCGCTTCTCGCAGGTCAGCCACATCGACAGCGCGTTGAGCGGACGTTTCGATCACCGGCGGCGCATGGGCGTGGCGCTGCACTGGCTGCAGCAGCTCGAGGTCGAGCCGCTGCTCACCCACCACGTGCCGTTCTCCGAGGCGGTCGAGGCGTGGGAGCTGCTGCGCGCGCCGCCCCCCGGTTGTCTGCAGATCATCCTCACTCACGACTGAAAAGGGGTGGCCATGTTCGAGGTCGGCGTTCGCAGGAAGTTCACCGCGTTTCATCAACTCATCGGCGGCGACTGGGGCGCGGAGAACGCGCACCACTCTCACGACTACGTCCTGGAGATCATCTGCCGGGGCGACCAGCTCGATCGCGACGAGTACCTCTTCGACATCTCGGTGCTGGAGAAACACCTCGAGCGGCTGGTGGATCGATACAGCGGCCAATCGCTCAACCACCTGCGTGGTTTCGAGGGCAGGAACCCCAGCGTGGAGTTGTTCGCGCGGGTGTTGGCCCACGAGCTGCGGCCCTGCCTCGTCGAGCAACCATCGCTCGACTCGTTCAAGGTGGTGTTGTGGGAGCACGCCCAGGCCTGGGCCTCTTTCCAGACGTCGCTGCGATGAAGCTCGCGCTCCTGGGCAGGCCCGGCGAAGTGACGAGCGGCGGCGATCTCTATGATCTCGAGCTCGCGCGTGAGCTTCGGGTGCGCGGTCACGAGGTCAGCGCGTGGGTTCACGCCGATACCGAAGTGACGCTGGTCGACGGCATCCTCTTTCGCGATTGGCGGCCGGAGGGTGCGGCGCGCAACGTGGGCCTCATTCACGTGCCCGCTTCGTTTCTCGATGACGACCCGAAGCTCCCTGCGCTCGAGCAGGCGTTCTTCGATCGGCTCGACGCGGTGCAGTTCGTCAGCGAGCTGGTGCGGCGTGACACCGCGGCGCGTTTCAGGTTGCCCACGCGGCAGTGGGTGGTCGAGCCGGGCGTCGGTGCACCCCGCGCCGGAGAGAAGAACGGTGAGGTGTTGATCGTCGGCGTCGGCGCGGCCCTGCCCCACAAACACGTGCGGGAAGCGATGGAGGTGTTCACCGCGCTCTCCGTGGTGCCGGGCTGGCGAGGTGAGTGGCTGGGCGATCTCGAGCTCGTGCCGGAGTATTCGAAGACGCTGCAGCCCCCGGCGCAGGTCACCTTGCGGGGGCAGGTCAGTCACGACGAAGTGCAACACACCCTCGCGCACGCCACTGCGTTGTTGACGATGTCGCCGTACGAGTCGTGGGGCTTCGCCGCGGCGGAGGCGCTCCAGTCGGGCGTGCCGGTCGTCGGCGGCACCGAATCGGGGCTCGCGTTGTACCTGGGCGGCGCGGGCCACTTGAACGTCGAAGGCGCTGCGTTGATCGAGACGCTGCGCAAGCTGATTGAAGAACCGGCGCGGCGCGCACGGCTCGAGTTGGAGGCCAGGCGCGCGGCGGCACGACTGCCGGGGTGGCCGCGCTGTGCAGACCTGACCGCCACGCACCTGCAGACGTGGTTGTGACTTTCCACGGTCACGAAGCAGAGGTGGCTCGAAATACGGAACGCACACCGCACCGTTCGCATCGAGCGCAGTCGAGATGCCACCTCCGCTTCGTGCGGCAAGTGCCCCTCGACCCCGCTCGGGGGGGACCGGTGACGCAGCCCGATTCTCAATTCAGCCATGCGAGAAACGCGCTTCGACGACGCTGAAAGCAGGGCACCGGATCGTAACCAGCCCGATCCACAACAGGCCTTCGATGAATTTCTGCGCGATTGTGACCCGACGTCTGCACCCATTGCGCAGCGACGCAGTTCCGGGGCCCCTCGCCCCGGACGGAATCACCGCGGGCGAGGCGCTTGCACTGTGACTCCGGGGGCCCGCCACAGAGGGCAGAAAGATGAACCATGCCTGAGACCATCACGTCATCGGGGCCGCGCGTCCTGGTCGTCGATGACGCGCCGGTCAACATCAAGCTGATGCGCGCCATCCTCACCGCGGCGGGCTACCAGGTGCTCGAGGCCACCAGTGGCCCCATGGCGCTCGAGCTGATGCGCCGCGAGAAGCCCGAGGCGATGTTGCTCGACGTCAGCATGCCCGGCATGACCGGCTACGAGGTGTGCGAGACCGTCAGGCGTGACGCCGACTTCCGCGCGCTGCCGGTGATCATGGTCACGGGTTTGTCGTTGCCCGAAGACCGCGAACGCGGCCTCAAGTCAGGCGCCACTGAGTTCATCACCAAGCCGTTCGACCGGCGTGAGCTGCTCACCCGCCTGCGCGCGAGCCTGATGGTGGCCGAGGGCTCGGAGAGTGCGTTGCTCGATCACCTGCCCGGCGCGGTGGTGCTGACCGATCTGGCGTGGAACGTCTTCGGGCTCTCTTCGCGCGCGGCGGTGTTGCTCAACCTCTCGCGCCCGGCGGTGGGCGCCTTCGCGTTCGGCGAGCTGCTCAAACCCGACGCGCTCGCGGCCGCCAGATCAGGTGGCGAGTTCCACTTCGAGATGAACGGGCATGAACTTGCGGGCGTGCAGCAGATCGTGCGCGAGCCGGGCGGCGGCGAAGTGATGAGGGTGATCAGCTTGCGCACCACCGAGTCGATGCCCCGTTGAGCGCTCCCCCAGACAGCCGGGGCGGCATCACGGAAATCGGGAGTCGGAACCAATACTCAACAAGACGTCGCGCGCTTCTCGCAGCGAGCAGTCCAGGGCCCGGAATGCACACTCCACAGTCGACGTGGTTCACCCAGGAAGAGCTCGCGGGCCTGCCCGATTTCTGGCGTGTGTACGACGCGCACTACTTCAGCCTCGGCGACGCGGCCGTGGAGAAGATGAGGGGCGAACCCCACTTCGCGGCGCTGCTCGGCTCGATGTCGGAAGAGCACCTGCGCGAAGAGCAGCGCCGCGACCACGAGCGCATCGCCAGGGTGATGAGCGGCGACTGGAGCGCGTACGTGGAGAACCTGAAGCGGCAGGGCACCGCCTATGCCCGCCTCGGGATCCCCCTGCCCGTCTGGTACGGGGTGATGAGAGGCGTCACGCGCGACCTGATGAACCTCATGCTCACCACCTTCGCGAAGGACCCCGATCGCTTGCGGGGCGCGTTGTTGGGCATGCACGCGTTCTTCGATCGCGCGATGGCCTTGCTCGCCGAGGTTTACCTCGAGGCCTCCCAGGAGGCGCTGGTGCGCAGCGAGACGCGCTTTCAACGGCTGAGCGATGCGGGCTTCCTGGGCGTGGTCAAGGCCGACATGGCGGGGCGCGTGCTCGAAGCGAATGACGCCTTCCTCACCTTGATCGGCCGCACTCGGGAAGAGCTCAAGGCGGGCCTCTTCACGAGGGACATCACGCCCCCCGAGTGGCGCCCGGTCGACGCGCTCGCCTGGAAAGACCTGGAGACCACCGGCATCTCGCAGCCCCACGAGAAGGAATACAGGAGGCCCAACGGCGAACACGTGCCGGTGCTGGTGGGCGGGGCGGTGCTCGACGAAAACAGCGTCATCGCCTTCGCGCTCGATCTCACCCAGCAGAAGCAGCTCGAGCGGTTCCGCGCGCGCAGCCTGCGGCTGGAGGTGGAGAACCGCCGCGTTCACGAAGCCAGCCGGCTCAAGAGCGAGTTCCTCGCCAACATGTCTCACGAGCTGCGCACGCCGCTCAACGCGATCATCGGCTTCACCGAGCTGATCCACAGCGAGCAGGTCACGCCCGACATGCCTCAGTTCGAGGAGTTCGTCGGCGACATCCTCGCCAGCAGCCGTCACCTGCTGCAGCTGATCAACGACGTGCTCGACCTCTCGAAGGTCGAAGCGGGGCGCCTGGAGTTCCACGCCGAGGTGGTCGACCTGCCCCGGGTGGTGCACGAGGTGGTGGCGATTCTGCGCACCATCGCCGCGCAGAAACAGATCAAGGTGGCGGTGGAGGTCGACCCGTCGCTGGGCCAACTCTTCATCGACGCCGCGCGGCTCAAGCAGGTGCTCTACAACTACGTCTCCAACGCGCTCAAGTTCACCGAACCGGGTGGCAAGGTGCTCATCCGCGCGAAGCCCGAAGAGCCCGGCTTCTTCCGGCTCGAGGTGGAGGACACCGGCATCGGCATCACCACGGCCGACATCGGCAAGCTCTTCTCGGAGTTCCAGCAACTCGACGCGGGCGCCAGCAAAGCGCAACCCGGCACGGGTCTGGGCCTCGCGTTGACCAAGCGGTTGACCGAAGCGCAGGGCGGCTCGGTGGGCGTCACCAGCGCGCCGGGCAAAGGGAGCACCTTCTTCGCGTTGCTCCCTCGCAGGGCCATCAGTGGTGAACCGGTGGCCGCGCCCAAGAGCGTGGCGGGCATGCCGGGCGCACCTTCGATCCTCGTGGTGGAAGACGAGCCGAATGATCAGTCGTTGATCATGCGCACCCTGACCGACGCCGGCTACGCGGTGGACACCGCCAGCACCGGAGCCCAGGCCCTGACCCGCTGCCGCGCGCAACACTACGACGCCATCACGCTCGACCTGCTCTTGCCCGATGCCAACGGGCTCGAGGTGCTGCAGGCGATTCGTCAGAGCCCACTCAATCGCGACGTGCCGGTGATCGTGATCACCGTGGTCACCGAAGGCGGCGCCGCGGCGGGTTTCACGGTGCATGACATTCTGCCCAAGCCGGTGAGTGGCCCTTCGATCCTGGGCTCCCTCGAGCGTGCGGGCGTTCACGCCGAGCGAGGGGGCCGGGTGCTGGTGGTCGATGACGACGCCGCGTCGACCCGCTTGATGTCGGCCACGCTCGATCAGCTCGGCTACCGCGCCGCCACCGCCCATCGGGGAGGCGAAGGCCTGGCCATCGCCTCCGAAGAGCCGCCCATCGCGGTCATCCTCGATCTCCTCATGCCCGAGATGGATGGCTTCGAGTTCCTCGAGCGTTTCCGCGCCTTGCCGCGGTGCAAGACCGTGCCGGTGATCGTGTGGACGGTGAAGGAGCTCAGCGTCGCCGACTACCGGCGCCTGGAGGCCTCTGTGCAGGGCATTCTCCAGAAGGGCAAGAACGCCGGCACCGTGGTGCTGGAGGCGCTGCGCATGTTCTTGCCCGCTCACACCACGGGGGGCTGAGCCATGGCGGCCCCATCGATCCTGGTGGTGGATGACAACCCGGCGAACGTGAAGCTCGCGTTCTTCGTGCTCAACGCGCGCGGCTTCGACGTGCGCACCGCCTCGAACGCCGAAGAGGCGATGGCGGAGATCACCACGCGGCCTCCGACCCTGGTGCTGATGGACCTTCAGATGCCCGGCACCGATGGGCTCACCCTCACCCGCCTGCTCAAAGCCGACCCGAGCACCCGCGGCCTCATCATCATCGCCTTCACCGCCTACGCGATGGAGGGCGACGTGAGAAGGCGCTCGACGCCGGTTGTGATGGCTACATCACCAAGCCCATCGACACGCGCATCTTCGCCGACCAGGTGGCCGGCCTTCTGCGAACGGCGCGCTGAGCAGCCAAGCCTGTATGGTGCGCGCTCATGCTCGTCTTGATGGAAGCCCCTCTCGCCACCCACAGCCCTGACTCCCGCCCCGCGCTGGTGGCGGCAGCGAAGGCGCTGGGCCACCGCGTTCACGTCATTCCGCGCGGCGGCTCGCTGGCGGACGCCGAACCTTCGCTCGACCGCGGTGACTTTCAGTGGGGCGTGTTGTTCGGCGGCGGGTTCGACCCGGCGCGGTACCAGCAACTGCATGACGACGCGCGCGCGCGCAACATCACCCTGCTCAACGATCCCACCCAGCACGCCAACGCCGCGGCGTTCGATCGCACCGTGCTCGAGGGCCTGACCGTGTGTACACCTCCGCTTCCCCTGCGGCGCATGGAGCGGCAAGACGGCCCGGCGCTCGCGCGGGAGTACCGGCTCTTCGTGCTCGATGCCGACGTGCTGGCGATGGGCCCCTGGGTTTCGGAAGATCCGTTCGGTGCGTTGACCGAACGCGATGAACGCGAACTGCGCGCCCTCGCGCATGAAGCAGCGCGGCGCACCCGGGTGCCCTGGCTCACCGCCGACGCAGGGCAGCTGGAGAACGGCGACTGGCGCTTGATCGAGACGGCAGACCCTTCGTGCTGCGAGCTGGCCGCGGTGAACCCGCGCGATCTCCTGGGTGCTCTGGCCAACGGCCTGGAACAACGCGCCGGCTGCTGAGCCGGTACCCCAATCCGCGGCAGATCCCCTCTCCCTTCGGGCCCTTCGGGAGAGGGTCAGGGTGAGGGCCTTACCTCTGCTCCTCGAGCGCACGGCAAGTCGACTCATAGCCCCGCTCGACCGCGACATCGAATGACTCCCAATCCAACAAGTCGATGTCGGAAACCGGGGGTGTGAGCACGAGAGAAGACGCCGCGCGAGCCGCAAAAGTCGCCGCCGACGAGTTCACCATCCCACTGCCGAGCATCAGCGTGGCCAACGAAGGCCGCCGCGTGCCGGTGAGCCAGTCCCACACCACGCGCCACAACGAAGGCAGCTCGAACTCCTCGAGCGCGTTCGGCGCCAACACCGCATCATCTGCGCCGATGTCGACGGAGATGATGTCGGCCACCAGGCCATCACGCATCACATCGACCGGCAGGTTGTTCATCACCCCGCCATCGACGAGCACCTGCCCGCCCTGAAACACCGGCGGCAACACACCGGGAATCGCAGCCGACGCGCGCAACCACTTCCACAACCGCCCGCTGCGATGCACCACGCTGCGGCCCGCGGTCAGGTTGGTCGACACGCAGAAGTACGGGCGCACGAGATCTTCGATGTCCCTCCGGCCGTACGCTTCTTTGAGCAGCCGCGAGACCGCGCGGCCACCCACCAGCGACACCAGCGGCAGCGTCCAATCGGAGAGCGGATTCTCGGCGATGAACGACGCGCGAAAGACCTGGGTCATCTCGGAGAGCGACCAGCCCGCCGCGTACCCCGCACCGATGATGGCGCCGATGCTCGCGCCGCCCACCACGTCGATGGGCACCTTCGCTTCTTCGAGCGCACGCAGCACACCCAGGTGCGCGAAGCCGCGAGCACCACCACCGGAGAGCACCAATCCCCGTGGGTCGCCCGAGATGATGCGCGCGATGCGCGGAGCGTCGACCGCGCTGCGAAAGTGATGAAGCGAAGCGAGCGGCCGCTTCTCCTTCCACGGCCGGCCACTGCCCGCGGGCACCTCACCCTTGTGCATCACCACCAGGTGTTCGGGGCGCGGCAGCGGGGCGAGCACCCCGCGCTCGAGTTCACACCAGGTGGCGAGCGGCTCGTCGTCGACGGCGAACACCAGCGCGTCGGCCTGCCGAAGACAGCGCCTGCGCCAGATGTCGTCTTCGGGTTCGGCGAGGTAGAGCACGAACGCGAAATCGCGCTCGAGCGCATCGAGGGCGTCATCGGTCGGTGCATCGGCGCGGCGAACGATGGCCACCTTGCCGTCACCACCCAGCGCCTCGGCCAACCACCGCGAAAAGGCATCGAGGTGAAGCCCATCACGCTGGGGCAACAACGCGATGGTGCGCGGATGCGCGGCGAGGCGTTGATGAATCGGCCGCTGCGCCCGCTCGAGCACCACGCGCGCGAGGGCGAGCACCGCTTCGGGGTGCGTGCGGCACAAGGTGTCGAAGCCTTCGGGACTGAGCCGCAACAACGCACTGTCGCGCAGCGCTCTCACCGTCGCGGTGCGAGGACGTTTGGTGACCAGGCCGAGCTCACCGACCGTCTCGCCCGCGACGATCTGCCCCACCAGTCCCGGAGCAAAGGCGCCCAGCGCACCGCGCGTCACCAGATACAAACAATCGGAAGGCGCACCCGCGGGGAAGAGCACCTCACCTGATTCGAGCGTGAGCGGCTCCATCTTCGACCGGAGCCAATCGCGCAGCGCCGGCTCCAGACTGTCGAACCACGAGAGCAACGCCACCAGGTCAGGCTACTCCCTCTCTCTGCAAAGCGGGGAGCAGGGTCGGGGTGAGGGGCCTCTTGTCTTCACACGCGTTGCAGGAGCGGTGTGCTGAGGTGAGGACCTCTTTCCCCTGCTCGAGTGTCCAAGGTCGCCCATGAGACTTCCGCTGCTGCTCGCCGTGGTGTCGTTGTCTGCCTTCGCCGAAAACACCGACGCACCGGTCTCGTTGACCGCCTCTGACGGCACCGGCCTCAAGCTCATCAAGTTGCAGGCGCGCGCGGTGGTAATGGATCCGCTCGCGTTCACCGAGCTGACGCTCTCCTTCGAGAACCCGCTCGACCGCGTCATCGAAGGCCAGTTCAAGGTGACCTTGCCGCCGGGCGCGACGGTGAGCCGCTTCGCGATGAAGCTCGATGGCCGCTGGCAAGAAGGCGAGGTGGTCGAGCGTCAGGCTGCCCGCCGCGCCTACGAAGACTTTCTCCATCGCCGGCAGGACCCCGCCTTGCTGGAGCAGAGCGGCGGCAACGAGTTCACCGCGAAGGTCTTCCCCATTCCCGCGCGGGGCGTGAAGGAAGTGGTGCTCTCGTACTCGCACGAGCTGGTGGCCAGCACCGCGCTCTACACCTTGCCGCTCAAGGGTCTGCCCGAGGTGGGCGAGCTCGACGTGAAGGTCGACGGCGTGATGGGCGAAGGCGTGCTGAACAAGAAGCGCTACGTGCCCAGCGCCGACTTCCTGGCGCCGCCCAAACGCAACCAGCTCGGTGTTCGTTCGGGTGACCTGGTCGCGGCCCGCATCATCCCCGTCGAAGACGTGGGCGCCGATGCGCTCGCTCCCTTCACCGTGCTGGTGGATTCCAGCGGCTCGCGTGCACTTGGGTGGAGTGAGCAAGTGCGGCTGGTGCAACAGCTCCTCGCCGCGCTGGCGAAGCAGACGCCCACGCTCCAGGTCAACGTGGTGGCGTTCGATCAAGAGGTCGCGCCGATCTACTCGGGGCTCGCCTCCGGCTTCGGTGACACTCAAGCCAGGCTGCTGCGCGCTCGCCGCGCACTGGGTGCCTCCAACGTCGAGCTGGCGCTCAAGCACGTGCAGGCCCACCCCACGCCGCGGGTGCTGCTCATCTCCGATGGCGTGATGACCGCCGGGTACATCGAAGGGCCGAACCTCATCGCGCAGCTGCTCAAGCTGAAGACGGCCAGCGTGCAACGCCTCGACGCGATCACCGTGGGCGGCTTGCGTGACGAAGCGGCGCTCGGCCGGCTCACCACCGGTTCGCTGCCGCGTGACGGCGCAGTGCTCGACGGAGGCCTCGCGCCGGTGGAGCTCGCCCGCCGCTTGAGCCTCGCCACGAAATCCAAACTGGCCGTCAAGGTCGAAGGCGCCACCGCGACGTGGCCCACCACGCTCTCTGGCGTGCAGACGGGTGACGCGGTGCTGGTCTACGCGCAGCTCCCTGCGAACGCGCCGTTCAAGGTCTCCATCAACGGCAAGGCGCTGCCGCTCTCCGACGGCCAGCTCGCTTCGATCGAACGGCCGCTGCTGGAGCGTGCGTGGGCGAAGGCGCGCATCGACTCGTTGCAGGCGCAGCTCGATCAAGCCGACGGTGCACCGCAGCGCACCAGGCTCAAGAATGAGATCATCGACATCTCCACCAAGAGCCGCGTGCTCTCGTCACTGACCGCTTTGCTCGTGCTGGAGACCGAAGCCGACTACGCGCGCTTCAACATCGATCGCCGCGCGCTCAGCGACATCCTCACGGTGGCCGGCGGCCAGGTGATCCGCCAGAAGCGCGGGCCCGAGTCGCTCGCGGTGGCCAAACAGCCGCCTCCCCCACCGAAAGACGTCGCCAAGCCCAAACCCAGCCCCGAAAAGAAGAAGGCGCGGGCGCGCGACGACGACGAAGGCCAGGCGAGCGCGGAGAAGAGCGTCGAATCGCAGGGAGCGATCGAAGACCCCAAGGTGAGCGAGAGCAAAGAAGAGCCGCCTCCTCCGCAGGCCGAAGTCGCCGCGGCGCCGTCACCTCCTCCCGCGGAAGCGCCTCGTGCGCCGCCCCCGCCCTCGGCGATGCGAATGGAGCGCAGGCCGGAGCCGATGCCGAACAGCTCCAGCTCGCCGCGCGCGGTGATCCCCGAGAAGGGGCCCGACCCGTACACCGGCAAGTTCAAGGAGGTGATGGACGGCCTCAAGCGCAACCCCGCCCAGGCGCTGGCGCTCGCGCACGGTTGGCACGAGGAGCAGCCGGGCGATCTGCTCGCGCTCGTCGCGTTGGGTGAAGCGCTCGAGAAGACAGGTGACCTCACCACCGCCGCGCGCGCGTACGGCAGCATCATCGACCTGTTCCCCGCGCGGGCCGATCTCCGGCGCTTCGCAGGTGTGCGACTGGAGCGGCTCACCACCGGCCTCGAGCTCGCTGCCGATTCGTTCGCCAAAGCGGCCGAGCAGCGCGCAGACCACCCGGCCAGCCATCGCATGCTCGCGTTCGCCCTGCTGCGCGCGGGGAAACACGAGCAGGCCTTCGAGGCGATCTCCGTGGGCATCAAGCAGCGCTCTCCCGACGGCCGCTTCCTCGGCGTCGATCGCATTCTTCGCGAAGACGCGGGCCTCATCGCCGCCGCGTGGAGCAAGGCCGAGCCCAAACGCCGCGCGGAGATCTCGCAGAAGCTGACCGCCATCGGCGGCATCGCCGAGACCGGGCCTTCGTTGCGCTTCGTGCTCAACTGGGAGACCGACGCCAACGACGTCGACTTCCACATCTACGACGGCAAGGGCGGTCACGCGTACTACTCGTCGAAGGTGCTGCCCTCGGGCGGCGAGCTCTACGCCGACGTCACCACCGGCTACGGCCCGGAGTGTTTCACCATCCGCCTGCCGAAGGGCAAACGCGCGTTCCCCTACACGCTGCAGGCGCACTACTACTCCATCGGGCCGATGGGCGCGGGCATGGGCAAGCTGGAGATCATCGAACACGACGGCGAGGGCACCCTGCGCTTCGAGCAGCGCCCGTACGTGGTGATGGTGAATCAGGCGTATGTCGACCTCGGTGTCGTCAAGCAGTGACGACCCGGGGAATGTGCTACGCGCTCAGCCGCCATGGAGCTGCCCGATGAGCCGACGTTGCTGCAGACGGTGTTGGTCAACGCCCCGCTGAAGGAGGACGTCGAACGCGCGTGGGCCTTTGCGCTCTTCTGCGGGCTGTTCGAGTCGAACGCGCACGCCGACTTCGTTCGCCTGGCGACTGAGAAGTCGGCCGACGTGGTGGCGCTGTCTGATTCGCTGCTCGACTTCGCCACGGCGCGCGCCGAGCTGGTCGACATGAAGCAGGCGTTGGCCACCCGGTTGTGGACGTACTTTCAAGTCGGGCAGTCGCTCGAGCCTGAGCTCGATGAAGGCACGCAGCCTGGCCTCAGCGTTCCCGTCGAGCCCACCTAGGGCTTTGTAGGTTCTGCACGCTTGTGTCGGGTTCTTGGTCTCGCTTCGAGATCAGTATGGTCCGCTCACCTTTTTCCGTGAGGGCCGAAATGAACGAGCAGAAGAGCAGCAAGCTGCCGTGGTTGTTGTGGGTGCTCACCCTCGCCGCGGCGATCGCCGCTGGCTACTTTGCGCTGCAACGGCTGGAGGCGCTGCAGAGCGCCCAGAACGAGGCGATCTCCGCCACCGAGCTTGCTTCGAAGAAAGCCAGCGACTGCCAGAAGGAGCTCGAGGTCGCCGCCTCGAAGCTCAACGACGTGAACCTGCAGAAGGAGGCCCTCGCCAACAAGGCGAGTGAGCTGG
This sequence comes from Archangium sp., assembly GCA_031412555.1. Lineage (GTDB taxonomy): Bacteria > Myxococcota > Myxococcia > Myxococcales > Myxococcaceae > Archangium_A. The sequence goes on from JANODF010000057.1 coordinate 20,382, forward strand.
AGAACAAGGCCAGCGAACTGACCTCCACCCTGGTGCAGAAAGAAGAAGAGCTGGCCCGGCTGATGGCCACCTACAACTCGCTCGAAGACAAGATGGCCGCGGAGATCAAACGCGGTGACGTGCGCCTCTCGCAGAGCGAAGGCCGCATTCAGGTCGACCTGGTCGACAAGGTGCTCTTCGACTCGGCGCAGGCCGAGGTCTCGCCGCGCGGTGAAGAGGTGCTCACCCGCCTGGGCGCCATCTTGAAGGGCGTCGAGGATCGCCAGATTCAGATCTCCGGTCACACCGACGACGCGCCCATCACCCTGCCCGACCTGAAGGCGAAGTTCGCCACCAACTGGGAGCTCTCCACGGCGCGCGCGGTGAACGTGGTGCGTTTTCTCTCGGAGAAGGCCCAGGTGAAACCCGGCCGTCTGCTCGCTGCGGGTTATGGCCAGTACCGGCCCATCGGCGCCAACGCCACGCCCAAAGGCCGCGCGGCCAACCGGCGCATCGAGATCCTCCTGCTGCCTCCGCTGCAGGCGAAGAAGGCCACCCTGCCCACCGCCGCCGCGCCGAAAGCAGGCAAGCCATGAGTCCGCCCCCGCTTCCTCCCCGTGAGTTGACGGTGTTGGGCGGGCGGTACCGGGTGCTCAAGCCGCTCGGTTCAGGTGGTAGCGCCGAGGTGTACCTGGCCGAGCAGCTCTCGCTCAAACGAAAGGTCGCCCTCAAGGTCATCACGCGCAAAGGGCCGGTGCAGCCCGACGCGCACGCCCGCTTCAAACGCGAGGCGTTGATTCATTCGTCGATCGATCATCCGTCGGTGGTGCGCATTCTCGACTTCGAGACCGACGGGCCCGAAGGCACGGTGGTGATCCTCGAGTACGTGGAAGGCGTGAGGCTCGACGAGGCCATCACGGGCAAGAAGATGGATCCGCTGCGCGCGGGGCGATTGCTCCTGCAGCTGGCCGAAGGGCTCGCCGCGATTCACGCCAAGGGCGTGGTGCACCGCGACTTCAAGGCCGAGAACGTGATGCTCAGCGAAGGCGCCACCGGAACGCAGGCGCGCATTCTCGACTTCGGGCTGGCGCGGTTGTTCGACGCGGATCTGCTCGAGGGTGATGGCCGCTCATTCGTCTCCAACGTGGGCATGACCGCCGCCACGCCTGCGTACGCCGCGCCCGAACAGTTGAGAGGCCTGCCTCCAGATCCGCGCACCGACGTGTACGGCTTCGGCATCACCGCGTACTTCATGCTCACCGGCCACCTGCCCTTCAACGGGCCTGAGCTGCATGACTTTCTCGAGCAGCACACCAACCAGAAGCCGCCTTCTCTGAAGGGCAAGGTGCCCGACGAGCTGGCGGCGTTGGTGGAGAGCTGCCTGCAGAAGGATCCCGCGAAACGTCCCGCCGACGGCCAGGCGCTGGTGTCGATCCTCACGCCGGTCACGCCGGTGGAGATGGAAGACATCTTGCCCGCCACCCTGGTGAGCAAGGCTTCGCCCGTGTTTCCGGTCGTGCCCTCGCCCACGCCCGCGCCCACCCCGAAGAAGAAGGGCGGCAGCTCGATGGGCGTGGTGCTGGTGCTCTTCTCGTTGCTGATGGGTTCAGCCGCGTTCTTCGCGGTGGAACAACCCTGGCTGCCGAAGACGCAGGCGCGTTGGCTGTTGCGCGCAAATCAGCCGGCCTTGGCACTGGAGCGGCTGGGCGCGGAAGACTCGAGCACCGCGTCGGTGCGGGCGCTCGCCCTGGAAGCGCTGGGCAAACAGGACGAGCTGGCCAAGCTGATCAAAGAGCGCTGCATCGCCGTGGCGAGCGGGCTCGAACCAGCCGATCGTCAACGCCTCAACGTCAGCTTCGCCACCTGCACGAATTGAACGAAATCCCCTCTCCCTTTGGGAGAGGGTCAGGGTGAGGGTGCTCGTTCAACTCCCGTTCAACTCCCGCTCAGCTTCTCCTCCAGAAAGGCCATCGCATCGGGCTCGTTGGCGAAGAACCGGGTGTTCGCCGCCGCGCCCGACATGCGAATGATGAAGCTCAACATCACGCGCACCGGAGCGCTGGTCACCACGATGGCCACGGGGTTCGCAGGGGCGCCCGCCTCCGCAGTGCCCGTCTTGGTGAAGGCCTGGCGAGCTTCCGGCGAGAACTTCGCCCCGGGCTCGACCACCGCGAGAATGGCCTTGTTGCTCATCGGCGTGCCCGGGGCGATGAGCCTGCTCATTCCCTCTGCGTCTTCGGCGGTCACTTCCCCCGAAGAAAAGAAACGGACGTAGTCCTTACCCTTGGGCGTCTTTTGAAGCGTGATCTGCATCGGCATTCAGGCAGTTCCTCCGGTTGGATTTTGAGATTCGTCGAACCACGCGAGGGCAGGGGCCTCGGCGGCAAAGAAGCGGGTGGTCGCGGCGCCGCCCGAGATGCGCACCACGAAGGTCAACATCACGCGCAGGGGCGCGCTGTTGACCACGATGGCGGTCTGGTTGCTGTCCTTGCCGTCCTTGCCGCCGCTGGTGAGCGCCTGGCGCGCTTCGGCGGAGAAGTCAGCGCCCGACTCCACCACGCCCAGGATGGGGTGGCGTTCGAACGGGCCGCCCGACGCGATGTCGCGGTTGAGCGTGAGCGCGTCGTCAGCGCTCACCACGCCCGAAGCGACCACGCGGCGGTACTCGCGGCCCTTCGGCGTCTTCGCGGTGGAGAAGCTCAGCGGCATGACGAGCTCATTTCTGGCTCTTGCCCTGGTGAATGCCCAGGTCCTCGAACACCACCTGCAGCGCGTCTGACAACCGGCGCAGCGTGCGGATGCGCGAGGTGTCGATGCCCAGCTGCGCGATGGTCTGCGCGATGGCCGGGCTGATGCCAGTGAGGAAACACTGCGCGCCGATCAGCCGCACCGCTTCCGACATGCGGATGAAGCTGTCGGCCGTGCGGGTGTCGACCACCGAGACGCCGGTGATGTCGATCACCACGTACTCGGCTTGATCGCTGGCCACGCGCGCGAGCAGCTGCTCCATCATCTCGGCACCGCGCACGGTATCGACCATGCCGATGACGGGCAGGGTCAACACGCCGTCCCACACCGAGATGATGGGCGTCGAGAGTTCGCGCAACGCCATGGCGGCGCGATCCGCGATCTCCTGGTTCTTGCGTTCGATCTCCTGCACGTACTGCTGGCGGGCCGCTTCGGCCTTCTCGAGATCTTCGAGCACCACGTTCATGCCGACTTCGATCTGCAGGAACTCGTCGTCGACCGCGTCGGCGGGCACTTCGATGCGGTGCTGGTACTCCTTGCAGGCGGCCTTCGCCAACACGTCGACCACCTGCTCGATGCGCTCCTTGCTGATGCTCATGAGGCCAGTCCTTTGTTCGATGTAACGGAGTGAGAAAGAACGCGGTGAGCCACCACCCGGGCTCCTCCGCCACGGCGGTTGTTCAGTTCGAGTCGGCTGGAAAGGCGTCGAACGGCGGCCAGGCCCGAACCGAAGCTGGGCCGCCCATCGCCGGGGGGCCGCACGCCATCGGCGCCGAGATGATCGCTCTGCCCCGCGTCGGCCAGCACCGCGGGCGTGAGCCCCGAGCCGCCGTCTTCGACCTCCACCGTCCAGCCTCGTTCGTCGAGGGTGACCTGCACCAGGCCGCCGCCGCCGCCGTGGCGGAGGGCGTTCATGCCCAGCTCGGCGATCACCAGCGAGAGCTCCTGCGCTTCACGAATGGAGAGGCCATGGGCTGCCGCCAACGTGCGCGCGTCGACGGCGATCGCCAGCACCTCGACCCGGCTGCCCACTGCGGCGACCAGACGTTCGCTCATGAGGCGGCCTCCACGTCGATGATCATCACCGCCACGTCGTCGTGCAGACGGCTGGCCTGCTCGACCATCACGTCGACGGCCTCCTTCGCAGGCGACTGGCGGTGTTTGGCGAAGAGCGCACCACCTTCGCGGGCCTTGATGCCATCGCTGGCGAGCGCCCAGCGCTGACCTGCCTCCAGCTTGAGGGGGAAGGGGCGAAATCGGTACGGCCCGCCGCCCAGAGTGCCGGCCATGCTGATGGGCCGCGACACGCCTTCGGGGGCGAAGACCTCGACGTTGCCCACGCCGGCGAAGAGCGCCTGATCACCTTCGAGCAGCAGCGCCGACATCACCACGCCGCGCATGCGGGGCAACGAGCGGTGCACCGCCTCGAACACGCTGGAGAGCGCCTGCCCCATCGACTCTTCGGCCGCCCGTTTGGCCGCGTTGGCGCTGAGCGCCGCGTCGGGGCCGTGACCGAGTGCGTCGATCACCGCCAGCAGGTGCCAGTTGCCCTGGCGCAAATCGATCACCGTATCGCCGCAGGCGATCAACCCTTCCATCGGGCGCAGGCGAGTCGACGCGGTCAACCGCAGGGCGCTGGTGACCTGACTCATGTCTTGCGCACCCGCCGGTGACCGGTGATGCGCGTGCCTTTGCCCGGCGTGGAGTCGACCGTCATCACGTCGAGCAACGCCTTGGTGCCGATGATTCCCCGGCCCAGGCCCGTGCGTGAGCGGTAGTCGCCCCGCATGATGACGTCGAGGTGGGGAATGCCGGGGCCTTCGTCGACGGCGGCCACCTCGAAGAACCACGAGGTGGGCTCCTCAGCGAGCCGGAGCGTGAGGGTGCCCTGCTTCGCGTACATGTAGATGTTGCGCGCGAGCTCGGAGACCGCGGTGGCCAGGCGCACGCAGTCGGTGATGCTGAAGAAGCCGCGGGTGAGCAACTGCGTGGCGCGCTGCACGGTGAGCACGTCGCGATCAGAGCTGATGTTGAAGCGCTGCTCGTTGGGTTTGGCCGGAGCGCCAGCAGTGACCGCCTCGCGCAGCCGCTTGGAGGGAATGGGTTTGCCGGGAGAAGCGAAGAGGCGGCCGCTGGTCTCCAGCTGCGCGAGCAACTCACGCACCTCGACCACGTCGAGGCTGCCGGCGTGCTGGTTCACCCATGCGGGCAACGTGCGGAAGACGCCGCGCGCGGCCGAAAGCCCGAGCGCCTCATTCATCACCGGCTCGATGGCCTGAAGAACGGAGAGAGTCATCGATCAGTCCAGGGCGACGATGCGCAGGCGAAGCTTCTCGAGTGCGCGTTCCAGAGTGAGCGCGGTCTCCACGTGACGGAGATCCACGCCCAGCTCAACCAACGTGATGGCCACACTCGGACGCACGCCCACCAACACGGCCTTCACCCCGAACTGCCGGGCGATGCTGGCCGTTTCTCCAAGGATTTTTGCAGCGAAGCTGTCGATCAGGCTGAGCGCCGAAACGTCGAGCACCAGCCCACGCACACCCACCGCCTGCGACAGCTTCTGGCTGACGGTGTCCTGAAGAAATCGCGCCTGCGAGTCAGTGAGCTCGGAAGGCACGCTGACGAAGACGCAATGCCCCAGCCGAAGCATGGGGATGAAGCTCTCGGCAGCCGACATGTGGGCCCGGGGTTGAAGTACAGGTGATGACGAAGTGCGCCTCGGGGGGAGTGCAGACGCGGTTGCCTCTTTAGCAATCGTTATGCCTGACCGGCGGGTCAATGAATCGGGGGCTTGAAGCGACCCGGCCCTGGGTACTTTGGGGGGCCTCTTCAGATCTGAATTTCAGTTTTGAAAAGAATCGCGAGCGGCTGCCTTCGCTGCTCACCGTCAGCCAACTCCCTGCAGGAAGAAAGCGACGAGCCCAGCGGCCAACGCTCGTCAGCCGGCCTGGTGAAGCCTGGTCTGGGCAGCGGAGAAGGTGGTGCTGCACAGAGAACAGCGCAGCGAAACAGGCCAGCCGGTGGTGCCCGGTTCGATGCCCGTCTCCTCTTCGCATCTGGGACAGCTGATCCGCTCGCTCTTGACCTCCACCGTGGCGCGCGTGGCCAGCCAGGCCAGCACCGGCCCCAGGATGAAGAGGCCCGGCACGAGCACGAAGTGCAGCAGCGGCACCAACACGCACGCCACCGCGAGCACCCAGCACACCACCAGGCGCACCACGCCCCGCCCGAACCGCGTACCCGCCGACAGCGGTTCGACCTGCAAGGTGGCCGCGACGGGCTCCCGCGCTGAGTCACGAATTCGCAGCAACACTCCGGTCGTCATCGAGGCTTCTTGCCTTTCACAGTGGCGGGCGGGTCGTCGAAGAACATCGGCGCCGGCGAATCGGACAACGCCATCAACTGGGCCACCTGCGCCAACCCCTCGCCCAGCGCGCGCCGTTGTTCTCGGGGCAACAGCTGCACCGCGGTGACCAGCCGCTTCTGCGCGACGTGGGGCGCCTTCTCCTGCAGCTTGCGGCCCTTCGCGGTGAGCGCCAGCTCGAGCCGACGGCCATCATCTTGCGAGCGCACCCGGCGTACCAGCCTCGCTTTCACCAGCCGGCTCACCACCACCGAGACGCTGCTCTGGTGGGTGTGCGTTCGCGCGGCCACCTCGGAGAGCGAGAGGCTCGACTGCGCCGCCAGCACCTCGAGCACGAAGAGCTGCGCGGCGCTCAAGCCCACCTGGTGCTCCGCTTCCCGTGAACTCTCGCGCAGCTCCTTCACCAGCCGGCGCAGGCCATCCAACACGACGGTCGTCTCGTGGTCAGTGGCGCTCATGGAACAAGTTCCTTAACCAGCCAGATGCATGGGAGCCAATGCATTCCCGGGAGAGCCGCCAGAAGTACTGGGAGGAGCGACCCGGCGCACCGTGTAGAAGGGGCCATGTTCGCAGCCGTGCTGTTCGATCTCGACGAGACGCTCATCCCCGATGAGCCGGTGAGCCGTCACGCCTTCTACATCACCGCGCTCGAGCTGACCGCCGACGAAGCGCGCGCCACCGAGCTGGGTGAAGCCGCCGCCCGCGAAGCCTCGGCGCTCTGGCAGACGCTGCCTTCCCTGGCGGCCGACTACGCCACGCGCATCGGTCACTCCGCGATGGAGGGGCTGTGGGCCACCTACGATGCGTCGATCGCGGCCGAGGCGATGCTGGAGAAAGAGGTCGCGCGCCTTCGGCCCGAGGTGTGGGCGCGGGCGATGAAGAGCGTGGGTGCGAGCGGCGATCCCGAGCGGCTGCAGCAGCGATGGCAGCAGCTGCGGGCCCGTTTCCCGCTGTTCGATGACGCGGATGAGCTGCTCGCCCGGCTGCGTCCGCGCACGAAGCTCGCGATGGTGACCAACGGCGTGAGTGGGCTGCAGCGGCGCAAGGTGAACGGCTCGGGGCTGTTGCACTGGTTCGACGTGGTGGCGATCTCCGGTGAGCTCGGGGTGGGCAAGCCGAACGCGGAGATCTTCGACTGGGTGGCCAGCCAACTGGGGGTGCCGAAGGCGCGCTGCGCGATGGTGGGTGACAACCCCGAGCGCGACATTCAGGGCGGCCTCAATGCGGGTATGGCCACCGCGTGGGTGGATCGCGGCCTCAAACCGCGCGGCGCGAAGGCGGACATCGAAGTGAAGTCGTTGGCTGAACTTCTGCCCTGGCTGCGTCGAGGCTAAGTCAACGAGGGCCTCACGATGTCAGACGACCGCCAACTCAGAGACGCCCTCGAAAAAGCGCAGGGCCGCATCAAGACCCTCGAACGGCTGCTGGCCGAAGAATCCGAAGATCGCGAAGCGCTGGCCGACGACTTCCTCGTGCTCAGGCAGGCCCTCGACGACGCCGAACAAAAACTGCTCCCCGCGCCCGGCGAACAACGCGAACTGGTCCGCCTTCATGCGCAGCTGCAGGCCCAGAAGCTCCAGCTCACCAACCTCACCGCCGAGCGAGACAAGCTGCAGCAGCAACTGGCGCAGCTCACCAAGAAGTGAAGCGGTGCTCACTCAGTCCTGAACGTCCACTCGCGCTCTGCATTGACGATGGGCCCGGTGCTCTTCGGCCAGGTGAGCGTCTTGAGCACGCCGTCGATGCACACCCGCGTCTTCGCCGCACCCGGACCTTCGGGAGCGAGCGTCACGGTGCTGCCGAGCAACTGCCCCGCGCTGTTGAGCATGAGCTGCGCCTTCACCACGAGGGTGAACGCGCCCGGCGTATTGTCGAGCACGCAGGCACCCACCTTCGCTTCGGCGCCATCGAGCGTCTTCTTGATCTCGGCCTCGGTCACCACGTTCGCCGCCGGCTTCGGCGCGGGCTTCTTCTTCTTCGGAGCGGCGAGCGCCCACGAAGCCGACACCAGCGTCATCACCAACACGAACCGGGCGGGAACGAGCACGGCCCTCAGCGTACCCGCGAGTAGACGGTCGTGCCCTGAATCAGAAACGACTCACCGCTCATGCCCACCGTGTTCATCCACGACGGCCCGCCGTTCGTCTTGAGCCACACCAGGTAGCCATCGAGCGCCCACGTACCGCCACCACCCGCGGCCGCGGTGATCTCCTCGTTGACCACCACCTGGCCCATCTCGAACGTGGAGTCTTCGTTGAACACGAACTTGCTGCTGGGGCTCTTCCACTCCCCCACGAGGGAATCAGATGAAGGCGGGGTGAGCGGCAGATACTTCGCCGCGCCGTTCTTGAAGAACGTGCCGTCGGCATCACTGCCGGTCTCGAACGAGTTGGTCGAGCTGTAGCCATCGACCACCTGGGTGATCTTCCCGTCTTCGATCACGAAGGTGCCCACGCCGGTGCTTCCCCGCTGAGCGCGTTGGCCTGCCAGGTCGAACGACGCACCGCTGCCCGGCCGGAAGTGACGGGCGAGCGTGCCGTCGGGAAGAAACAGCAACACGCCCGCGCCGAAGGTCTTGCCGTCGGAGAGCACGTGGAAGGTCCACCACAACCCTTCGGGCCGCCCTTCGACGAGGCCCGCTTCGGGAATCTCGACACCCCGCCCGCTCGGCAACCACCCGGGGCTGCCGGGATAAAGGTCGGGCGTTTCACCGGTGGGGAAATCAGAAGTGCTGGCCGTGCGAACAGAAGCCGACGTGCTCGCCGTATCAGCCGTCAAGCCCAGCAGCATCACCCCCATGGTGAGCAGCGAGCACCCGCCACAGCTCACCCCGAGGGCGAGCAGCACCCAGAAGAGCGCGCTCTTGCCCTTCACCGCGGGGCCGCCGTGACGAAGCCGTGCTCGTACACCAGGCGCGCCACGCGCTCACCGAGGTGCTCGAGGGGGAAGCGGGTGAACGGCACCTTCTCCACCCTGAGCTGCGCGCGGCTGAACAGGGGCAAGGCGTTGGTCATGGTGGTCCACGCACGCGAAGGGGTCAGCCCGAGCTGATCGCTGAACTCATCACCGAGCATGCGCCGCGCGAGCGCCGACAACGCGTTGCCGGGAAGGAAGGTGGGCCGCCGGCCCGCGAGCGCATCGATGAGGCTCTTCGCCAGCACGCGGCTGTCGTCATCGGGGTGCAACTGCCGGCGGGTGATGTGCGCGTAGAGCAGCTGCTCCTCGGCGCGATCGTGGGTGATCAGGTCAGGCACGATGCCCATCACGGAGCCGACCCAGCGCCACAGGTGGTGGAGCGAGTGCTCTTCCTCCTCGGTGGGCGTGGCGCCGATGCGAGCCATCGAGCGCAGGTACACGTGACAAAACGCGAGCAGCGTGGAGGCGGAGTCCTCCTGGTTGATGGGATGGCCCCAGTCGAAGTTCCAGTCGCTGCGTTTGAGCATGCCGTGGCGAATGAACGCGTGCACCAGGCGGGTGCGCAGGATGTGTCGATGCGCCTGCGTGCCGGGCATCGGGCCGCGCGAGGCGGCGATCTCCAGCACGAAGGTGTTGGTGTCGCGCAGTCGCTGGAGCACGTGGTCCTTCAGCATGCCGCCGCGGATGAGCACCTTCGCGCCGTTGGCCGCGCCGTAGGTCTCGAGCAGGCTGCCGAGGATCAACGAGAGCGCCGACTGCACCGGCGTGCGCAACCCCAGCTGCGTGCCAGCGCGCATGTCGGGGAAGCGGACCCACGAGGGCACGGTGAAGGCCTGCTCCAGCAGTGCAGCGCACGCGGTTCCGCCCGCCTTCGCGTGCGTCTCGACTGCACTCACGAGATCGCCACCATTTTTGCGAAGAGCGCCCGCGCTGATCAACTCCGCCACCACCGCGTCGCCGAGGTCGTCACCGACGCGCCGGTACGAGTCGAGCGTGGCGTCGATCTCCTTCTGCGGCCGGGTCAGGTCCATGCGCCGCACCCTATTCTTCCTGTGTTCTCCGGGGGAGAGACCGGGATCACGACGTGCAGGAGCGCATCACGGAGGAGAGCGGCCTCGAGTACGTCATCGCCCGGCCGACGCGGCTGACCAACGGTGCGGCCAAAGGGAAGTACACGAAGACGGCTGAGGTCGTCTCCGTTCCAGGCTCCATCTCGCGCGCCGATGTGGCCGACTTCATGGTCGAGGCCTGCGAGTCATCGAGCTTCCTGGGGAAAGCCGTGCAGCTCGGGGGGTAGCCATCAAGCTGATGGCAAGTCAGTCACTTCGACTGAACAGCCGCGCGCAACGGGCTGATTTTCCGATGGCGCGCCCGTGGCTCGAAAGCTGCTCAGTGGGGCATCATGCGAAATCTCATCGGTACCGTGGTCGTCGGAGTGTCGTTGTTTGCAGGTGTGGCGGCGGCCGAGGTGTACGTGCAAGTCAACGTGCCCGTGCCGGTGGTTCGCGTCGTGGCGCCGGCGCCTCGAGTGGTCGTCTACAAGCCGGGTCACCGCAAGCACGTGCGCATCGTGGACAACCGAGGCCCTGGCAACAACAAGGGCAACAACGGCAAGCACCGCCGCTGATCAGACCAGGCGTTGAGCCACGAAGTCGACGAACACCGGCGAGAGCTCGCCCTTGCTGGCCAGCAACAGAGCCAGCACGCCGGGCGCATCGAACCCACCCGCTTCTGCGAGCGTAGGCGACCCCTTCACCTTGCCGGGTTCTTTCCCGCCGTCATCGACGACCGAGTGCGTGAGGCCCCGCTCCGGCCACCAGGTGACCGCGCGTTCATGGCCGCTGCGTTTTCCGTAACAGAGCTGAAACCCGTGCGGCATGCCGCCGGCGCCCAGCCACAGAATCAGATCCAGGTCGCTCGAGGTGAACCACCGCCGTGGTGATTCACCAGGCACCTGGCGCACGTTGGCGATCTCGCGCAGGCCCGCCTTCTCTTTGGGAGGCGTGCGAGGGCTGAGCAACGTCGGCTCTTCGCCTTCCCCCAGGTAGTGCAGCGTGGGCGTCTGCCGCAGCAGCTCGAGGTCGGCCAGGAGCGAGAGCAGCAGCTCCTTCTCGGAGCGGTTGAGCACCACGGTGTCTTCCAGGCCGAGGTGCCGCACCACGAACACGTGCTGACAGGCCGTGCACTGCACCTGCGCACCGCCTGGAGGAACACGCTCGTCGCTCAGCTCGTACTCGACGCGGCACTGCTCGCAGGTGACTCGCATGGGCGAACCATAACGGTCTGCAGAGCATCAGGTTGATACAAGGGGCCATGACGGAAAAGCTGTGGTTCTCCCAGTCGATCGAGGGCTTGTTCGTGCGAGGCATCGGAGACCGGATGACGCCGGTCCTGCGCGCGCAGTTGCTCGAGCTGGGGCTCGACCTGAGAAACCTGAAGCCGGCGTACGACGACGCGGTGGTGAGCCGCGCGATTCGGCTGACGGGCAAGGCGCTTTTTGCGGACAAGCCGGAGTCCGAACAGCTGCGGGCGACGGGCGCGTTGTTCATGCACGGCTTCGCGCAGACGTTGATGGGCAAGGCGCTGGTGCAGCTGATGAAGGTGGTGGGCCCGCGGCGTTCACTTCAGCGCATGGAGCGCAACTTCCGCACGGGCGGCAACTACATCGAGACGCGCTTCGAGTCGTTGGGCGAGGGCAAGGCGCACGTGTGGTTCAACGACGTGAGCGGGATCCCCGATTTCTACGCGGGCATCATTCAGCGCGGCGGCGAATTCGCGGGGGCGAAGGACATGGTGATCAGCTACGCGCCGGTCACGAACGCAGAGTGCACGTTCGTGGTCGACTGGAAGGAGTGAGTTGGGTCAGGGGCAGGGACCGTTGTTGCGAATGAACTCCATGCGCGGCACGCCGGCGTCGGTCTGTTCTACCAACTGCTGAACGAGGCAGCTCGACAGGGCGCCGTTGGACTCAACACGGAGGTTTCTCACGGAGAGTCCTGGACTCCACGACAACTCCGACAGGAGCGGATTGGAGGTAATCCAGACCTGCTTCAGCGCTCCCGATGAAATCGCCAGCGACCGCAGGTCGCGGTTCGAGAGAACATTGAGGGCCGTCATCTGGATGCCGCTCAGATCGAGACTCTGCACCGAGGACCTCGAAACGACCACCTGGTCGACCCGCTTGAAAGAAGCACCTTCGAAGCTGGCAAGACCGGTGACCTGCTCAAGCACCAGCGCATCCATCTCCTCATCGGCCAGACCCTGCAGGGTCTTTGGCGAGCTGTCACCGCTCAGTCCAGAGAGAGACAACTCCCTCACGACATCCACCTTCTCGAGCCCCCGAAGGTCACGGAGGCCGTCGAGGTTGATACCGAGGCCATTGACGAATCGCACCTTCGGCAGAAGCGGGACTTTTCGCAGGTCGTCGTAGCCACTGATGGCGAGCGGGGCGAAGACGTCGACGCACGGCGACGCGCAGTAAGCACTGATGTCCGACATGGGTTCCCCCACGACGAAGCGCAACTGGCCTCCGTCGTAGGAATCACAGGTCTGCTCGTCGCCGCTTCTGGGCAGCGAGCACTCATCGTCGCCGCAGCCCGCAAGCGCCGCGACGAGCACACCGCACATCCGTATTGATCGATCAGTGCGCACTGATCAGGGGCAAGGACCGTTGTTGCGAATGAACTCCATGCGCGGCACGCCGGCGTCGGTCTGCTCGACCAACTGCTGAACGAGGCAGCTCGACAGCGCGCCGTTGGCGTCAACACTGAGGCTATTGCGAACGGTGAGTCCTGGACTCCACGACAACTCCGACAGGAGCGGATTGACGCGAATCCACACCTGTTGCATCGATCCAGACGAGATCGCCAGCGACCGCAGGTCCCGGTTCGAGAGAACATTGAGGGCCGTCACCTGAGTGCCGCTCAGATCGAGGTTCTGTACCGAGGACCTCGAAACAACCACCTGGTCGACCCGCTTGAAGGAAGTACCTTCGAAACTGGCAAGACCAGTGACCTGCTCCATCACCAACGCCTCCATCTCCTCATCGGCAAGACCCTGAAGAGTCTTCGGCGAGCTGTCACCGTTCAGTCCAGAAAGAGACAACTCCCTGACGACATCCACCTTCTCGAGACCCCGAAGGTCACGGAGGCCGTCGAGGGTGATTCGCAGGCCATTGACGAGTCGCACCTTGGGAAGAAGCGGGACCTTTCGCAGGTCCGCGTAGCCAGCGATGGCGATCGGGGCAAAGACGTCGACACAGGGCGATGCGCAGTAGGCGCTGAAATCAGGGAGTGCTTCGCCGGCCACGAAGCTCCACTGGCCTCCGTCGTAGGAATCACAGGTCTGCTCGTCGCCGCTTCTGGGCAGCGAGCACTCTTCGTCGCCGCAGCCCGCAAGCGCCGCGACGAGCACACCGCACATCAGTACTGATCGAAGATTGCACACTGGGCAATTGCTCCTGGGTTGCGGTCCTTGGCTAGCGGAGTCGACACCGTCAATGTGGTGAAACCATCGGAGGTGCTGATCCGTACAGAATCGTTGGTGTTGAAGTAGCGACCCGAAAACCCGACCAGATAGCAGAAGGCGTTGTCGATCAACGGCTGCGACATGTCGGCCGCCGAACGATTGCTCAATTCGATGAACGCGCGCCTGCCTGAACCTTGAGTCGGGTCCATTAACGTCCCCCCAGGGGCTAAGCCGCTTTGCGGCCGGTTCGACTGGATGGAATACGCGGCTAGAATCGGTTCCGTCGACGAAAACGGGAACAGGTCTCTCGAGACGTATTTTCCGAACCCAGTCGAATCAGGATTGGTGACTTGCATCGTCGAGGCAGGCTCATCCAGGTAGCCGAGCCAGCCAAGAAGCATCGGGTTCCCCTGCTGACGCAGATATTCCAAGTGCCCCGCACCATTCGCCACAGGGATGGGAGTGGCACGAGAACCCAGGAAAGAGTGGGTTCCACCGTTCAGGTGATAAAAGTTCTCGAACTTCACGCAGGTCACCTCGAGGGAAATCTGCTTGTCCCGGTCGGGCGACTTCGCCTCGATCCACACGATCCAATCCAGCCCCCACGCTTCGACAGTGGTGAACGACTCGTGGAGCCCACCAGTCACCGCGGTGATTCCGCACAGGTCTGTTTTCGTCGAGACGCCCGGAATATTGATGGGGCCGCCGGTCTCGCCGAACTGCAGCACCAGCGGCGCAACGAAGGTGCCGCCGGGCGCAGGATGAGGCGTGAAAGGCGGGAGCACCTGATAGGGAATCACGTCCGCCAACGCCGCGTTGACGCCGGCCTCATCACACGTCACCACCGTGCCATCCGACAGCGCCATCTGAGGGAGCTTGCAGTCCTTCGCCTCGAACGCGGCGCAGCTCAGCACGTCACCGAGCACGTTCTTCCGGCACTCGGTGAGCACCTCCGCAGAACGCACCGTGCACGCCTCGAAGAACTTCACGAAGTCGCGCAGCGCCTGCTCCTGGCAGGGGCCGCTGCTCTCGAGGGCGGGGTCGCCATCTGCATCGATCGAGCACCGTGACTGAGACACTGTGTTGAACACCACGCGGTTGGCCGGGAGCTGCACGGTCAACGCGAGCCGATGGAGCTCGAAACGATCCTGAAGATGCGCGAGGTCACCCTCGCCGTCGCGGGTGGCTGCGAGCTCAGTGAGGCGGTCATCGACGCAGGTCCATTCCCTCTGATCCAGCGCTGACTGCCTGCCGGTGAAGGACAGGCACGAATCGATGTCGGCCACCGAATACCGGGCCAGCGAGTAGTCCACCACTTGAGGAAACGAGCTCACGTTCGTCTGGGCAAGGGCCTTGAGATACGAGTGCGCCGACGCGACCGTGTGGCCCTGGTTTCCGTTCGGCAGCGGCACCGGGGTCGGGCCGAAGGGAACACCGCTCGCCTCGATAAACACTTCTTCTTTACCGAGGCCCTGCGCCTTGAGCGTGGCCAGGTTCACCTGGGGATCGAGCGTCGCCCCAACGGTTCGTGCACCCAGCATCGAGCCCATCAGCTCGTCGACCGCAGCTCGGCTGGTATCTCTGCGCCAGGAGATGAGGACATGACCGCCGAAGACCTTGTGCACGAGGTAGCGATCACCACAGGTCGAGACGAAGTCTTCGAGTCCGTTCCGTGAGTTCGACGCGACCTGCCCACAGACGGCCGCAGCAGCCTTGATGGGTCCGGCATCTTCGTTCCGGGCGGTGTAGCGCGCGAGCATCACGAAGTGTCCCTGTTCGCCCGAAGGTCCGATGCGCTGCTCGGTCTCCGCCCCGAAGTTCCCTTCGATCGCCTGCACCTTCACCCCGACCTGGATCGCCGTACTGAGCCTCGGGCCCAACTCATCGGCGGTGTAGACCGAGAACCCCGTCCCCTCCCAGAGACTCACCCGCGTGCCGCTCGTGCTGTCACGGGCGAAGCAGTCTTCGCGATCCAGGTCGAGCGCGCGATCGAAGCCTCGACCGACGGCGACCGAACTCAGGTCCTTCAGGGCCTCTCCTGTCTCACCAACGCGTTCAGGAGGCGCCTTCTCTCGGGAGCAGCCCCCCAACACCACCAACACCGCCCACACCAACCGATTCGCTCTCCGCAGACTCAGGTTCATGGCGCGTCCGCCGAGCAGCGCGTGTGCCACCAGAAGGCACTGAAAAAACTCGCCGCTGACGAACGACGCCGTCCCGAAGTCGTGATGACCGTCTCAGTGGGTGGACTTTCTGAGCGGGATCCCCGACTTCTATGCGGGCACGCAGTCGAGGTGTTGCTGAACGACTCGGGCGCCGCGGCCTGTTGCGTGAAATAGAGGGCGCATGCCTCCGCTGCCCAAGAAGCCCCGCGCCGCCGCCTCGAAGCAAGCGCCGCTGAAGACGTCTCCGCGGCTGGCGGCCAAGGCCGTCCGTGAAGACGCGCTCGCCTCGAGCCAGCTGGCCCGGCAGCGGGACCTGCGCGTGGCCGCCACTTTCAAGGCGGCGGTGGAAGAGGTGCTCGCTCGGGTGAAATTCGGGAAGCCCCTCGAGGCCGACGCTGCGCCCCGGCCCGGGCCTGAGGGGCAGCTCGTCGCGCCCAACGGCGATCCGCTCCTTCGCCTCAAGCTCTGCGACGGAGTCGAGACCGGCAGCAGCCAGTACGCCCTCGTCAACCTGAAGACGAACCAGTTCTACAAAGAAGACAACCTGGGTCATCCGCTCCACCTGACGAATCTCTATGGGCCGTTGAGTCTCCCGCGGGGCTCGCAGCTCAAAGAGAAGAAGCCCACCCGCGATGAGCTGCGCCAACTGGAGCGCGCGGCCAACGTGGCCCACAAGACGTCACTCCCCAAGTCGGCGCTGCTCGTGGTGTTGGCGAAGCTGCTGAGGCAGGGCCCGGCTGCCTTCGCTGGCCAGGCGACCCTGAAGGCCGACACGCTCTCGGAGACGGTCTTCAAGAAGGAGCACCCGTTCACGTACACGGCGTTGGTGCGCAAAGACGACCCGTCGCGGGTGATCATCAAGCGGGTGATGACCGGCGGCTTTCTGCCCGCGGGCCCAGGCGAAGGCGACTATTCGCAGCCCTTCAGCCTGAAGTGACACGCGCGCACCAAGGTTGAAGGGGTTCGTCAGTGCGGGCGCGTCGCAACCACGCGTTTGCGGCGCCGAAGTCGACCGCCGCCACACACGCCACTCTCGATGCAGCCGCAGGCCAACAGCGTGAGTGCCACCACACCGGTTCTCATGGCGTGGAACCACTTCCGTTGATCGCGTTCACGAGAGCCAGCGGAGGCATCACCTGGAACGCGTCGCCTGTCCTTCGCACCGGGACATCGATGATCTGCCCGTCCTTCAGCCAGAAGATGTTCGCGCTCACCGGGCCCGGCAATTTCGAATGCAGGTCGGCCGCCATGAACGGCAGCGCGCTCAAGGCCCGCCAGGCGCTCGCATCGCAAATGGGGTGGAAAAGAATCGTGTGGCGGCTTGGCACCACGACGAGCGCCCCGCGATCCGACACGGCCTCTGCGTGGCTGCCGAGCCAGAGAGCGTGGCTGCACACGAAGAAGCTGTCGCCCAGCAACTGCTTGAGCACGACGTCCTCCTCTTCCATGCGCACCTGTTCGACCGCCGGTTGTACTGCTTCAGCACGCACGTTCTCGGCGGCGATCTCGAAGAGCTCTGCACTCGCCCGCTTCCAGTGGCGTACGTCATCAGCGGGCACCGAGTGGACCCGAGTCGGCAGGTCGTAGACGAGCGCCGCCTTGATGCCGGCGCCGAAGGTTCTGAAGTTCAGGCCCTCGGTCCAGTCGGCCCTCACGAAGTGGTCCGGCATGAGCTGAACCTTCAAGAAGGGCCGCGCCGCTTCGAAGTCTTGTCGGAAGCGAGCCGTCTCGTCGTCCTTCAACGCCAGCGCACGATCCAGGTGCTCGTTGATCAGCTCGGGCCAGGTTTGCGGGTCGAGCCCACGGCACTTTCGAGCGATGGGGCCAAAGCCGAGCGAGCCGTCTTCACTTCCCACCTTGATGGGCACGGAGCCCGAGCGCAGGTGACTCTCACTGATGGTCAGCGACCTCGACTCGAGCGCAACTCGCAGTGTGCTTGCGAAGCGGCCGTACTCCTCGAGTGAGAAGAACGCGGCCCACTCGGGCGGACCGGGAGCGCGTCGAAAGAAGTCGAAGAAGCCCATCGTTCATTCCCCCTGAGGCGTTGCTACTTCAGAGCCGTTTGCCCGCCCTGCTGAGCGACGAGCTTGCGCGAGAACGCCTGGTCGACTTTCAGCAGCCACGACCTGAACTCCGGGTATTCCTTCGCGCTGATGCGCGCGCGCGACATCACCAGCTTGCCGGACACCTTGAGCTTCCCGTCCTTCTTGATGGCCGTGATGCGCAGCGAGCCGAAGGGCGACTCCTCGAACACTTCCGGGGGCACCTCAGGAACGTTCCAGTTCGCGGGCAACGAGTAGGTCATCTCGAGCTCGTTGGTCCACACGCCGGGGAACACGAGATCCATGTCGCGCTCCGACAGCGGAGCGAGCGCCTGGGTGAACGCGCGGCTCGCGCCGAAGGGGAAGAAGCGCAACAGGCCCGAGCCCGCTTCCGCGTACCGCGGCATGGCGATCGCGAACTTCACCGACAGCGGCGACTCGAGATCCTTCGTATCGCTCACCACCACTTCACTGGCCTGCACGCCGGGATAACTCTGAGCCCACTGCTGCTCGAAGGTGACCGTGCGCGTGGCGGGGGTCTGGTACGTGCGCCGCATCTCTGGCGCGCCCTGCCCCTTCGCGATCAGCGTGCCCTTCGCACTCGCGCTGCCATCGGGCTTGAGCGTGACGTCGAGCGAAAGCGAGGTGACGTTCTCTTCGGGCTGCGCCTCGGGCGTGGTCATGAAACGGCTCGGTGCATCCGGCTCGACGATGAGCACGTTCGCCACCCGGTCGGAGCTGGCCAGCTCGCGACTGCCGTGGAACTCCGCGGTGCCGTCGAGGAAGAGGTTGAACTTCGGCACGTAGACGATGGCGTGGTTGAAGGCGGCGAGCGAAGCGACCTCAGGCGAGAGCGTGCCCAGGTGCCGCATGCGCAGCAGCACCAAGCGCGAGTCGATGCCGGCGATCTTCAACATCGCGTGGATGAGCGAGGCCTTGTCCTTACAGTCACCGAACTTGCGCGCGAGGATGCGATCGACCCGGTACGGCTTGTACCCGTGGATGCCGAACTCCAGCGCGACGTAGCGGGTGTTGGTGACCACGAAGCCATACAGCGCCGCCATCACCTTCTGTTCGTCTTTGCGATCGATGCCCTTGAGCGCGAGGTCGACGGCGCGTTTCAGTTCTTCATTGGGGACCAACTGCTCGCGCACCAGGCCCCAGTAGTACCGGCCGACCTGTTCCCAGTTCTGGTACGTCGAGAGGTGCAGCGGTGAAGCGACCTCCGACCAGCCCGGCATGTTCGGCTCGGGGATGAAGCGGGGCACGTCGTTCGCTTCGAAGCGATACACCATGCGATCGCCCTGCTCGGCGTTCGAGGCCTTCACCCACTTCGGGAGCGTCTCCTTGTTCCAACTGAGCGGCCGCGACTTCGGCATGTCGACCACGTAGCGGTAGTGCTTCTTGTCGAAGGTGCCTTGCACCGAGTCGACGTCGCCCCAGTAATCGGAGAGCAGGTTCTCCACCGAGGTGTCTTCGAGGCGCCACTGCAGCTCGAGCACGTCACCGGGTGCGAGCGCGGGGAAGCTGAGCATGCGCGCGCGGGCGTCGTAGTACATGCCGGTCCACGGCTCGTTGATGTTGCGCTCCTCTTCACCGAACGAGTCGACCACGCTGCCGTCGGGCTTGGTGACGCGGGCCTTGAGCACACGCACTTCCTGGCGATCCGGCGACCAGGTGATGGGCATCGAGCGATACGCCTCGACGCCACGTTGCGTGAACACCTTCACCACCAGCTGTTGGAAGCGGCTCGACAGGCCTGAGGGCTGCACCCGCACGTGAGTGACCTCGGCGAGCGTGATGGCGTCGACCCCGTTCGTCCCGAGAGCAGTCGAGGGACCACTTTCCTCGAGCAACTTCACGAGCGCGAAGGCCTCGGGCGTCGCGGTGCTGGAGTCTTCTCCCCGCAGCGTGCGCATCATCTCTTTGAGCGCGGGGTTCTGTGGGCGCAGCGTGAGGGCCTGTTGATACGAAGCGAGCGCGGCGTCTTTCTGATTCGCGTGGAGCAGCGAACGGCCTTCGCGTTCGTAGACATCGGGCTCATCAGGCGCGGCGCGGCGGGCGAGTTCCCAGGTGGTGCGGGCTTCTTCGAGTTTGCCGTTGGCGGAGAGCAACTCGGCCAGGCGCAGCATGGAACCCTGGTCGAATGGATCGAGGTGCAGGACCTTGCGGTATTGATCAGCCGCTTCGTCGATCTTCCCGAGGTCAGCCAACATGCCCGCGAGACCGCGACGGGTGTTGAGGTCGTCGAAGCGGAGCGCGAGCACGTTGCGGGCGCGCTCCACTGCTTCCTTGGCGCGTTCGGCGCGGCGGCTGGCACCCACGCCTTCGCGCGCGATGGTGGGGATGACGTGGAGCTGGCGGAAGGCCTCTTCCGTCACGCGCCAGGCTTCGGTCTTCTGGCCGAGGCTCTCCAACGCGCGGATCTTCAGCACCCAGGCGGGAGCGAACTGGGGGCTCGCGAGGAGCAACGTCTCTGCGTGGCGCAACGCGACCTCGGGATGTTCCCGGGTCAGCTCGTGCTGGCCGAGCGCGAGGCGGGCGTACGGATGTTTGGGATCGAGCGCGAGGGCGGCTTCGAGGAAACGGCGGCGATCGTTGCTGTCGTTGCTCTGCAGCGCGGCGGCGGTGAGCTGAAGCTCGAGGTCGGTCAGCGCGTTGAGGGCAGCGCGTTCGGCCTCCATGTCGGGGATGTGTTCGCTGTCGGGGAAAGCGCGCGTGAACGCGAGGATGGTGGCGTAGTCACCGCGCAACGAAGCGTCGGCAGGGGCGGCCTTCACGCGCTTCTCCATCATCTCGGTCAGCGTGGGGAGCAGCACCGGCTGCGGCGAGCTGCCCTTCTCGAGTGCGGGCACGGCGTCGGGCAGAGCGACGGTGATGTTGCCGCGCTGGCCATCGGCCTTCTCGACGCGCGCGTAGAAACCGAAAGGGCCGGAGAGCTGGCAGGTCTTGATGAGCAGCCGGTTCATTCCTTTGCGCAGGGTGACCTGCACGTGGTGCTGATCGAAGCGGGGAACGTTGTAGCGATCGGAGGTGAGGATCTTCTGGTTGTTCAAGAACACGCGCGTGCCGCCGGAGACGCCGAGCGAAAGCACCACGCGGGTCTCCTGGTCGGAGTTGAGCCAGGTCAGCGCGTAGGCGACGGCTTCGGTGTTCGGCTTGAGGGCCAGCGAGAGATCGACGAAGCCGTCGATGGTCTTCGCGTGCGGTTTGCGCCAGCCGACGTCGCGGGCCTTGGCGGGGTAGCTCGCCTTCAGGTCGGTGGCGGATTCAGGGCCGAAGTCCGTGTCGCAGCCGCCTTTGCCTTCGTTGTCGAACGCGCCGACGACGTGGAAGTCCTGGATGAAGTTGAGGTCACCGATGAGCTCGGCGGCCTTCTGCGTTCTACCGCGGGCGCGCTCGACGTCGGCCATGAAGAGACGGGCCAGGTCACGCACGTGCGAGTCGGTGCCCCGCCGGTAGATCAACGCGGAGTAGGGCTCAGCGAGCAGGTTGAGATCGTCGAGGTCGTCGATCAGCGCGTGCAGCTTGATGAGGGGCGCCGCAGCCCGGGGATCATGCCCGAGCTTGAGCACCTCTTTACTCAACGCCTCGGCGCGGTCAGTGACCGGCGAGTCGAGACGGGACAGCAGCAGCGTGGCGACGACCAGAGCGTTCAGCACGCCGCGGACCCTACCTCAATTGCTCCCTCTCCCTTCGGGAGAGGGTCGGGGTGAGGGCCGAACCAGAATCAGCGCGGCGAAACCGGGTTCGGAATCTCAGGCCGCCCTGGCTGGACCGGGTTCGGAATTTCGGGCTGATCAATGCCGGGTGCGGGCACTTCAGGCTTCGGCGTCACCGGGCCGGGAATCTCAGGCTCCTGAGGCAGTTGAGGGTTCGGCGTCTGCGGTGGCACCACTTCGGGTTGAGTCGTGGGCTCAGGCATGGGTCAGATGTAGCGAGCAGGCTCCGTGCTGGCTTCTGGAACGAGGGGCGTCACCAAATGGCCACCACCAAAGTGCAGCGAAGCGTGGTGCTGGCCGGAGTGACGTTGACCGGAATCCTCGTCGGCATCATGGCGGACCCCTCGCAGCACGGGTTGCCTCCACTCGCGGACATCGCCATCGCGGTTCTCTTCTCTCCCCTTCTGGTGACCTGCATGGGCCCGATGGTCGCGACGGGCGGCTGGGGAGTCGCGCTGGCCGTAGTGGGGTTCTGCTTCTGGCCGCTCTACATCTGGCTCTCGTTCACGTGGATCCAGAAGGCCAGCCACTGGGCGTGGGTTGCTGCCGGCGTGCTGACCTCTTTTGGCTTCTACGGAATCATGACGCGGTTCGCGGGCGTCATGTCCGCTTGACCGGAGTAGACCGAGTTCATGGGGATTCCACTGATCAAGGAGACGCGGACTTTCGCCAACGCCCGCGCGATGTCGTCCGACGCGCCCGGGTTCCTGCTCGCCACCGGTCTGCGCGAAGGCCCGCTCTTTCGCATCGAAGTCGGCCCGTTGACCCTCAACGTCGTCGCCGAGCCAGACGCCCTGCAGCAGGTGCTCCAGAAACAAGCCAAAGCCTGGGGCCGTGGCACCGCGGTGAAGAACATCCGCCCGCTGCTCGGCAACGGCCTGCCGATGTCAGACCCGCCGCTCTGGCTCACCCAGCGCCGCACCATGCAGCCGTCGTTTCACCGCTCGAACGGCCCACAGTGGGTGCACGTCATTCGCGACGTGACCACGCCGCTGCTCGACGAACTCACTGACGGCAAGACCTTCACCGCCCGCCACCTGATGATGACCATCGCCCGCGACGTCATCGTGCGCGCGATGTTTTCGCACTCGCTCGGCAAAGACACGCAGTTGATGGACCAGGCCTTCGAAGAGGTCGAGGCCTACGTCTCCACTTCCATGAAGCCCGGCCGCATTCCGGCGTGGGTGCCGACGCCGACCAACCTGCGCTTCAAGCGAGCCACCACGTACCTGCACTCGCACCTGCAGCAGATCATCGCCACGCGCCGTGAAGATGCAGCGCCGCCGAGCGATCTCCTCACGCTGCTGCTGCGCGCGAGAGATCCCGAAACGGGCGCAGGCATGAGCGACGCGCAGCTGCGCGACGAGGTGATGAACATCTTCTTCGCAGGACACGAGACCACCGCGAACCTGATGACCTGGGCCTTCTTCCTGCTCTCGCAACACCCCGAGGTCCTCGCGCGGGCGGAGGCCGAGGTGCAGACGGTGCTCGGCTCACGCCCGCCGGAACCAGACGACGTGCCGAAACTCAAGTACCTCGGCGCGGTCATTCGCGAGACCCTGCGCCTCTACCCGCCCGCGTGGGTGTTCGCCCGGCAGGCGCTCGAGCCGCAGCAGCTCGAAGGTCACGTGTTCATTCCGGGAGAAGTGGTGCTGGTCGTGCCGTACATCACGCAGCGGCTCTCGACGCTGTGGAAGAACCCGAACACGTTCGACCCGGGCCGCTTCGAGACCGATCAATCCACCGACGCAGCGGCGTGGAAGTACACCTATCTCCCCTTCGGAGCCGGACCGCACGTGTGCATCGGCAATCACTTCGCGCTGCTCGAAGCGACGCTCGTACTCGCGTTGATGATGCAACGTGGCCGGCTCGAGGTGCCGAACCCCGAAGACGTGCGCGCAAAGATGGGCGCGACACTGTTCGTGGAGAACGCGCTGCCGGTGCGGTTCGTGAGCCGTCAGCGCGGGCCGGCTGGGTTGGGTACTTCCGGGCTGTAGGGTCGCAGCGGGTTGGCCACCTCCGGACGGCCGACACGTGGGTCGGGGATCTCCGGCTTCGGGGTTTGCGGTCTGGCGATTTCTGGTTGCATGGCTTCCTTCCTCGACAGCCAAGCTAGCCACGTGTGCTCAGCCTGCAGCACCTCGACCTGACCGATCAAACAGGGAGCGGCAGCTCAAAGAAGAAGCGGTTGCCTTTCTCCTCGTTCGGCTCGACGCCGATCTTCCCGCCGTGGCTTGCGATGGCCAACCGGCAGAACGCCAACCCCAACCCGTAGCCGTTCGTCGACGCGCTCGCGCCCCGGGTGAGCGGCTCGAAGATGCGCTCCCGCTCTGGGCTCGTGATCGTGTTCCCGTTGTCCTTCACTTCGACGCGCCCGCCGCGCACCGAGAGCGTGATGGGCTCGTTCGCCGGACCGTGTGCGATCGCGTTGCCCAGCAGGTTCGACACCACCCGCTCGAGCAACTCGGGGTCCGCGTCGACGAAGGAGGTCTCGAGATCCAGCAGCACCACCTGCCCCTTCTCCGCAGCGATCTTCGTCAGCCTGCGTGCGACGGCCTTCGAGAGTTCGGCAAGACAGAAGCGAGACTTTCGCAGCTTGAGCTGCCCCGCTTCGTAGAGGCTGATGTCGAGCATGTCGCTGAGCATGCGGCGCATCTGGTCGGCGGCGGCGAGCACGTGGCTCAGATCCTCCTTCGACTCGTCATCCGCCGGCTGCACCAGTGACGCTGAGATGGTCAGACTGGTGAGCGGACCCCGCAGGTCATGCACCACCATCGCCGTGAGCAGATCGCGAGAACGCTGCTCCTGTCGCTGGAGCGCCATCGACTCCTCGAACAGCGCCAACCGGCGGCGCATGCCCAACTCACCCTCGACCTGGCGCGCGAGCGCCTGCAGCGACTTGAGCGCGTCGTCTCCGATGTCGCGCACCTTGGAGTCCATCAAGCACAGAGTGCCCAACGCATGGCCCTCGGGCGTGCGCACCGGAACTCCGCAGTAGAAACGAATGCCCCCCACCACGAAGGGGTTGTTCTTGAAACGCTCGTCACTCGAGAGATCACGCACCACCAACGGCTCCTCTTGCCGGATGGTGAACTCGCAGAACGAGTGCTCTCGCGGCGCCTGGCTTACGTCGATGCCGATGCGCCCCTTGAAGAGCTGGGTGGTCTCGGCGATCAACGTCACCAAGACGATCGGCGCATTGAAGATGCGCGAGGCCAGCATCGCGATGTCGTCGAAGACGCCCGCGTCCGGGGTGCTCAACACCCGGTACTCCTTGAGCGCCTCCAACCTCAACCCCTCATCGAAGTTCACGACCGACCCCTGTGTGCCTGGAGAGTGCCGCAGCGTAACGGGAGACGCTGCGGAGCGCACCGCTCTGGTATTGAGCCCCCGTGAACTTCGCCACTGTCGTGGGTCCGCTCCTGCTCGATGAGTCGTGGATCGCCGCCGTTTCCACAGGCGACAAGAAGTTGAACTCGAAGTTTTCCGACACCCGGGAAGAGGCCGTCGCCTGGCTCTCCACCCGGTTGCCCGCAGGCGCCCCGGTCACCTGCGATGCCTCGTTGAGCGACCTGGCCGCAACGCGCGGCTGGACGGTGGGCCCACTGCCCGAGCCGATGCAGCGAGAGGTCGCCATCGCGGTGATCGACTTCCTTCACGAACCCGATCTTCGAAAGATCACCGACGCAGCGATCTTCGTGGAGCTCCTCAGCGCCGTCGCTGGCTTCGCGCAGGCTCAGCCCTGGCGGCGACTCGACGGAGAACCACACGAGCTCCAGCTCACGGGCAGCACCTCTGGCACTCGGGTCGCGATCGTCTCTGAGAACAGCACGGAGTTCGCGTTCGCGCTCTTCGGCTCGCAGGCCGACGCGGATCGTTTCATCGAGTTGTCGGAAGAGGATGACGACAGCGCCCTCGACGTCGACGCGTTCAGGTGCACGCTGGAGTTCGATCCGAACGCAGTCACGCAGCTCATGAAGCAGGTCTTTGGAACCGCTTTCGATCCTCACTTCGAGCTGACCAGGAACGGGAGCACCCAGCCGATCCGCGTCGATGACGTGCGCATTCTCACCGCCGCGTTGCGCGCTTTCACCGCGGTGGGCAGCGTGGGCGACACCGGCACCGGCGCTTGCGAGCTGCTCGGGAAGAGGGTCGAAGCGCGCGTCGAGGTCGAGCTCCCGGAGGTCCCTCCTCCCACGCGGTCTCCCGGACCGCATCTGCACCCCTTCCACCAGCTCAGCGAGAAGGGCACCTCACTGCTGTTCGAGGTCGCGCTCTCGACCCCGGGCTGGGCCGAAGTGTCCGAGCGCACCCCTGACCGGCATCTGGCGATGATGCGCTCGCTCCTCGTTCAGCCCGTCGGCAAGCAGACCGTGGCCGCCCGTCTGCTCGCGACCGAGCTGCCCGAGGAAATGCGCCGGTGGGTTCAGGCGGTGCAAAGCGGACGCCTGGCCCTGTGCGAGATCGAAGCGTGCGGTGAAGGAGGCCAGGTCGCGGTGTTCGACCTGCTGCTCAATGAAAGCGTGTTGCTCCACGACCTGGGCCTCTCGAAGAGCGCCCTGTCGCGCGGCGTCGGTCTTCTCTGGTTGGTCGAGGCCGACGGCGTCACGCTCGTGGCGGGCAGGCCAGATCGACCACTCGGGCTCAAAGAAGGGCTGGAGCTGCGCGATGCACTTCTTCCCACGACGTCCTGGACTCGCGATTCGCTGCGCAGCCCCGAGCGCACCGCCGAGCTCCTCGCCGCGTATGGCGAGAAGGCTCGTTCTCAGAGCATCACAGGGGCGCTCAATACCGATGGGGAGCCGATCGCCTTCGGCGTCGATCGGTATGCGTTGCGCGCCAACCCCGAAGCGGCCGCCGATCTCATCGCTGCGCAACCCGACGCCCGCGAGACCGAAGATTTCTACTTCACGGTGTACAAGCGCGGGAACGCAACGCATCCGGGTTGGTGGCAGACGGTGCTGTTCGAACTCGATGTCGACGGCAAGGCCATCCTCGTGAAGGCGAACTCACTGGCCCGCCTCGATGCTGCACGGCAATGGCTCAGCCACGTGCTCGGAGCCCGCGTCTCCTTCGTCCAACGCGGAGTCGACGAAAGACCCGTGCAGAACCTCGGGCAACCCATCGACCTGCAGCCCGTGCTCACGGGACCGTGGACCGCCGTGTTGCCCACGCTGGACCTGCAGGCTGCACTGCCGAGCGCGGAAGAACTGCGCACCAATGAGAAGGCACGTCGTCAGACCCATCTCACGCTGGCCCACTACGAGCGTGAGGAAGACAGCGGCGTGGTGCCGTTTCTGCTGCGCCGCAGGCTGGGGCTGTCATTGCGCGGTGAATGGATCGGACCCGACTCGCTCTGGCTCGCGATGGGTGCGGGGCTGCCTCTTTCGCTGGCGCTGCAGACCCTGACGGCGCCGCTTCTCACTGACCTGGAGGGCGGGGAACACCTGGAGATCTCCGATGGGGTGCGGCTGGCCTGGGCGGTGTGGTCCGCGGTGAAGGAGTGCAGCTCGGTCGATGAGGCCATCGCTTCTGCACGCAAGCAGCTCACCCCGTCGGGTGCTGCGCCGGAGTCGGCCGGCTCTGCTCTGAGCCCGGAGGTTCCTCCTGAATCACCGAACCTCGCGCTGTTGTTGGAAGCCGTCCCGTGGGCGGTCAGACGCATGCAGCTCTTCTTCTCCGAGGATCAGCGCCTGGTGACGCAGGTGCGAATGGAGCTGCTCGATGAGCACATCAGCTGTGAAGTCTCCTGGGCGCCCGACGCGGCGCTCGAGAAGAAGCTGAACGCGCTCGGCTTTCAGCCGGGCGGCACGGGGTTGGACTGGTTCGAAGACCTGACGCTCGAGTCCGAGTTCGCGTGGCGTACGATGCCACCCGCGTGGCGATGGGAGCTGGCGGCGGAGCACGTGCGCGGTCTCCCGAACTTCGGCCCGGGGATGGACTCACACATCGCAGCGCACGTGGCGATGGCGGAGAGGTTGCTGGTCGAACGCGATGAGGCGATCCGAGGGGTGTGGGAGAAACTGCACGCGGGTGCTCCGGGTTCGGCGACCACGTTGCTCACCGTGTTGTTCCAGCGGTGCCCTGAACTGATGGCGGCTGGCAAGCTCTCCGAGGCGATGGAAGTGCTCGCTCACGAAAGGCTGAACGGCTCATGAGACCTGTCTCGTTCTTCTCCCAGGGTGCTCGGGTGGCCGGCGTGCTGCGCTTGCCGGAAGGCGCCGTGAAGCCGCCAGTGGTCGTGATGTGCGCGGGCATGACGCTCACCAAAGAGGTGTGGCTGCCGGCGAACGCGGCGTGGTTGTGCGCGCGCGGCTACGCGACGTTGAGCTTCGACTACCGCGGCTTCGGCGAGTCGGAAGGGCCTCGCAATCGCCTGGTGCCTTCGATGCAGGTCGAAGACGTGAGAGCGGCGCTCACGTTTCTGGAGACGGTGAGCGAGGTCGATTCGTCACGCATGGGATTGTTCGGCGTGTCGCTCGGCGCGTCGGTGGCGGTCGCGACTGCGGGCGTGGACTCACGCGTGAAGGCCACCATCGCGGTGGCGGGGCCGATGGATCTGGGGCGCGTGTGGCGCGCGTTCCCCGGCTTCGATTCGTTTCAGGCGAAGGTGATCAGCGCCCGGCGCAAGGCCGTCAGCACGGGGGAGCTGAGCTACATCAAGTTGTCCCGCCTGCTCGCGAGCGATCCGGAGACGTGCTCGATGATCGAGCGGGACTCGGCAGCGATCGCGGCGTGGCGGCCCGAGGTGTCGTTCGAGTCGTTGACCGACTTGTTCGAGTTCCGGCCCGAGGCGGTGGTGGCGGCGATCAGTCCGCGCGCGGTGATGTTCGTCGCACCTGAGCACGACGAGTTGATTGCGCGCGGTGAGTTGAAGAGCGCGTTCGACTGCGCCGGAGAGCCGAAGCGGTTCGTGACGCTCAGCGGCGTGAAGCACCACGAGGTCTATGGCGCGGGCGCGGGGTTCGGGCCCACCATGGATGCGAGCGGCGAGTTCTTCGGGCAGTACTTGTAGGAACGTGTCTCCCTCTCCCTTCGGGAGAGGGTCGGGGTGAGGGTCTAAACCCCGCTGACCCAGGTCGAGTGGAAGCCAATCGGAATGCGACGCGGCAGACGAGCTCTCGCCACCGTGCTGAGCGTCTTCGCATCGACCACCCAGAACTCGCTCTGATCCTGCGGCGCGTTGGTGATCACCGTCACGATGTACCCATCATCCTCATCCTTCGCGTTCACGCGCGGCGCGAACGACGGCTCTCCCGCGTACCAACCCGCCGGCACCGGAATCGTGTCGTGCCTCGACTTCGCCAGGTCGTACTTGAGCACCGCGTCGAACATCAGCGTCGGCTTGCGCGCCAACCGCCCGTGGTAGCTGAAGCGCACCTTCTGCCCCTGGATCGCTTCGTTCGTGCGCGGGAACTCACTCGGGGTGTCGTCGAGCGTCTCCTGCTTCACCGCGCCCGTCTCCATGTTCATCGTCCACTTCCGCAGCGTGGGCACCAACGCGATGTTGTCGAGCATCGGACCGTTGGTGTTCTCCTTTGGCACCTGCGGAATCGGATCATCGATCGCGCAGCCCACCAGGCAGACATGGGGCCCGTCTTCGTACGCATTGACCGTGTGGTACGCGTAGCAGGGCTCGATCTGAAACCAGCGCACCTCGGTGCCCTTGCCGTGACGGGGAATGACCCCGATGCGCGCGGGTGATTCGCGATCGAAACCAATCTTCCGCTTGCCGGCCGCGAGCGCCGCGACGTCCCAACCGAGCGGGAGATCGAGCAGCACCGTAAAGCGCGGCGTGATGGCGATGTCGTGCGGAATGCGCGGGCCCACCACGTCGATCGGCTCACACGAGACCAGCTCGCCCGTCTTCGACACCACGCCGTACCGGTAGAACGGCGGCTTGAAGAGCGAGAACTCGAAGAACATCAACTCGCCACTCGCCGCGTCGACCTTCGCGTGCGCCGCCATGCCGCGGGGGAGTTTGTTGCCGAACCGTTCGGGTCCCAGCGGCTCGAGACCAGGCAACGACACCGCACAAGGAGTCCCCGACAGCCACCACAACCCCAGCAACTTGCCGTTGTGCCAGACGAGGTCGGTGTTGGCGGTGTCCTTCAAGGGGCCCGGCGCTCCGGGGCGCGGCTTCTCGAGGATGCCGGTGAAGAGCGCCTTGCCTGCTTCTTCTTCGGCGCGCAGCCCCTCGGTGCGAAGCCAACGCGCGCGGTAGGTCGCCTGGCCGTCTTTCACCGAGACCGCATGCACCATGCCGTCGCCATCGAACCAGTGGTAGCGGCCCAGCGGCTCGAAGCGCGGGTTGGGGCTGTTGCGCGCGAAGGTGCCGAAGAGGTCTTTGGGCAGCTCACCCTCGACGATGCACGGCGCAGCCTCGGACTCATTGAGAACCGGCGTGTGCTCAGCCTGCAGGTACGGGTACGCGGAAGCAGCGGTGTCCATGGACTGTGACTGTGCGAGCGCTCAGCGCCAGCGTCAATCGAAGCTTGTGCTAGCTGACGCGCATGAGCGACGCGTACGTCATCGGGGTCGGCACCACCGCCTTCAAACGCTGGCCAGAGACCACGCACCGGGAACTCGCGCAGTGGGCGCTGGAGGCCGTGCAGAAGGATGCGGGGCTCGAGCTCGCCCGAACGGAGGGGGTGTGGTTCGGCAGCTGTGCCCTGCACGTGTTCGGTCAGGCCATCGCCCGCGGGCAGGTCGTCTTGTCAGGTGCGCTCGGGTCGGGGCAGCTCGAGCCGTCGACACCGGTGATCAACGTCGAAGCGGGCTGTGCGACGGGCAGCTTCGCGTTTCACGGCGCGTATCAGGCGGTCGCTTCGGGGCAGATGAAGTTCGCCCTCGCGGTCGGCGCGGAGAAGACGTTCCTTCCCCATGCGCTCGAGAAGACCAAGGAGCTGTTCGACGGCGCGATGGATCGCCTCACCCCGGAAGTGCCTGCGAAGTTCTATGCAGACCAGGCGGCAGCGGTGGGCCTGGAGTTCGTTCCGCGGCCGGATCGCATCGCGTTGCTCGATGTCTGTGCGCTGCAGGCGCAGTGGCACATGAAGACGTATGGCACGACGGTCGAGCAGCTCGCCGCGTCGGCTTCGAAGAACCACACGCACGGCGCGCTCAACCCGTCGGCGCAGTACCAGAAGGCGAGAAGCGTGGCCGAGGTGCTGGGTGACAAGGCGGTGCTGGCGCCGCTCACCCGCTCGATGTGCGCACCGATTTCGGATGGCGCGGCGGCGGTGATGGTGTGCTCCGGCGAAGCGCTTCGTTCACTTCCGGCGGCGGTGCAGGCGAGAGCCGTGAAGGTGGTGGGGGTCGAGCTGGCGTCGGGGCGGTATCGATCGATTCAGGAAGCGCCGGTGGCGCAACGATGTGCCGAGCGGCTGTATCGGCGCAGCGGCGTGAGCCCTCGCGAGGTGCAGTTGGCTGAGCTGCATGACGCGACCAGCTTTGCGGAGATCAGCACCGTCGAGGCGCTCGGGTTTTGTGCGACGGGGCAGGGCGGTGCGTACGTCGCCAGTGGTGCGTGTTCACGGGGCGGGGAGCGGCCGATCAATCTGTCGGGTGGGTTGGTGTCGAAGGGGCATCCGGTGGCTGCGAGTGGACTGGCCATGGTGCATGAGCTCGTCACGCAGCTGCGCGGTGAAGCTGGGGCGCGGCAAGGTGGGCGCGTGCAGGTGGCGCTGTGGCAGAACGCCGGCGGGTTGACCGGGTTCGATGAGGCCGCGTGCGCAGTGGGAATTTTGCGCAGGGAATAGCCGCGCAGAATCACCCTCACCCTGAACCTCTCCCAGAGGGAGAGGGGACTCCTGCGAGGGCATCCATCAACGCCACCACTCTCGGCGTGCGGCGTTGATCAGGGTGTGCGAGCAACCACGCCGTGCGCTCGAGCTTGGCCGTGAGCGGTGCGAACTCGGTCAGCTCGACCAACGACGGGTGCAGCGCCGCCAGTCGTCTCGGCATCAAACCCAGCCCCAGACCCGCTGCGCAGAGCTCGACGAGCGCATGAAACGGCGCTCGAACGACGGGCTCACCCGCGTGCGCCCGTTCCCACGCTGAATCGGGCGAGGTGACTTCGGCCAACGACCGCAGCACCCACCGCCTCGGCTTCTGCGCCGCAGCCGCTTTCGTGGCGAAGACGCCAGAGGGCAACGCGCCCAGCTTCCGGCCCCAACACCCTTGCGGCGGCCGCTTCATCACCCCCAGCGCCACGTCGACCTCACGCAAACGCACCGAAGGCCCGTCGTCGCCCAGGTGGAGGGTCACATGCAGCTTCGGGTGGCGGCGCGTCAACGCGCCGAGCGGCCCCTGCAGGAGCGGCAACAAGGCCACCACGGTGGTCAGGCTCACCTCACCTTCCACCTCGGTCTCGCGCGTGCGCAGCTGACTGACCACCTCGTTGAGCCCCGTACGCGTGCGCCGCCCCACCTGAGCCAACGAACGCCCGAACTCCGTCAACGTCGCGCCACTCGGGGCCCGCTTCAAGCAGAGCTGACCTGCCCCCTGCTCCAGCTCGGCCAGCCGCCGGTAGAAGGTGGAGACCGAGATGCCCAGCTCACGCGCCGCGTTGCCCACCTTGCCGGTGCGATCGAGCGCTTCGAGGTAACGCAGGTCGTCCCAGAGCAGATTCATGGAGCATAGCTTCTCAACTTTGGGAATCCGCGTCTTGAATTTGCGCCTCAGTGACCCACGGCAGCGATGGCAATGAACACCGCGCTCGTTCTCCTGGTGATCTCCGCACCGGCCGAACCATGACTTCCATCAAGTTCAAGCGGGCCGATGCGGTGTGTGGATTGAGCAAAACTTCGACTGCGCCCGAGCTGCGCAGGCGGCTCGGGGCGCCCTGAGCCGCTTTTAGATGCGCTCGAGATCGCCGTCGTGGATCGACACGAGGGGCGTGGCGCTGCCCTTCTTGAAGATCGCGCCGTAGGTGTTGTCGCCCGCTCCGTAGTCGATCGCCGTGTAGAGCTCGCCGGTCTTCTTGTCTTTCACCTGCGAGACCACGAACTCACCCTGGTCGACCGCCTCGAAGGCTTCGGCCAGGTTGGTGACGTCGGTGTACGACGACTGGTGGCACGCCGAAATGAGCTGCTGGCTGAGCAGCGCGTCGACCTGGCCGGCCTCGGTCACCTTGGTGCGTGAGCTCAGCGTCACCTTCTCGAGGAACTCGTGAAAGGTGCCTTCGTCGAGCGGGCTCTTGGCGGCCGCGGCGGCCTTGAGCTCCTTGGCCAGCGACACGGCGAGCTTGCCGGTCAGGCTCATCTTCTTCACTTCGGTCGCCGACAGGCCGTTCTCGTTCAGGTCGTATTTCGCGATCATCGTGCTCTTCGCGTACGTCACCGCGCGGGTGATGTCGGCCGAGGTCACCGTCGCGCCCTTCTTGAAGTCGCGGTGATCGATGAACTTGAAGAACACGTCGGTCAGCGTCTTCTCGGTGCCCGTCAAACCCTTGAGCGCCTTGGTCATCTCGGCGCGGCTGACGCGGCCGTCAGAACCACCGGCGTCTTTGATGCGCATGGCGGCGAGTTCGAGGGCACGGTTCACTTCGGCTTTGGCGATACGGGGCATGGGCGATCCTTGAGGAGGGAGAAGGTGCGCAGCCTCGGTTACCCGGCCGTCCGGTTCAAGTCACTTGGGCAATGGAGGGAATGTCACCGGTTCGTGACGACTGATCAGGGTGGAAGGGAGGCGACGCATGGTCCCCGTCATCGTGGTCGAAGACGAAGGAGAGCCCGCCAGCCCTTCGGGCTAGTCGGCGACCTGCACCCAGACCTCGTTGCGGCGCAGCAGCGGCAAGGTGGAAGGCGAGTCGTAACCCGCGAAGGCCGGCTCTCCGAGCACCTCGATGCCGTGGCTGCGCGCCTCGTTCCTCAGCCGCTCCGAAGCACGGCGCACCCGCTCGCCGTCGATGCGCCCGCTGAACTTGAGCGCGGCCACCGTTCGCGGCTGCAGCTCTCGCAACGTGACCCGATCGTCTTCCGGCAGGGGCAGGTCCTTCACCGTGCGCTGGGCCGGCATCACGAACGACACCGTGTATCCGCCGTCACCCTGCTCTTCCGAGGTGACCGAATTGAAGACGAGCGATTCGTGCTGAGCCACCACCGGCGTGGTCATCGCGACGAGCTCCTGCCCGGTGTTCTTGCCGAAGATGAACCCCGCGAGGCGCTGAAACCCCTCGTTGAGCGCGAGCTCGAACCCCGAATTGACGCGCGTCTGCGCGACCACCATCGCGGGATAGCGGCGAATCTCGAACGGGCCGTCGTGCTGGAGCACCTCGTACCGGGGCCGCGGCGTGAAGAAACGCTGCAGCTGCCACCGCACCAGGTTGAGCCCCACCACCGCACCCGCCGCCGCGAGCAGCCGCTTCTGACCGCGGCTCCAGCTGTCAGGCTTCGCCAGCAGGTGGGCCACCGCGGCCGCGACCGGAATCACCGGGGCCAGCGGCCAGAACTGCATCACCTCGCCGACGGTGCGGCGTTCGAGCTGCTGGGCCTGGGTCTCGAGTTCTTGAGTTTCCATGACGTGACGCCGTGCATTCAGGGTGCCAAGAGTGCTCGCCGTGACCGCACCGAATCGATTGCTGGAAGCCGAAGAATTCGAGAACGAAACCTTCACCGGGCTCGACCTGCAGCGCGGCGTGCTCGCGGGCAAAGAGTTCTACAAGTGCGTGTTCGAGAGCTGCCTGCTGCAAGAGACGAACTGGAAGACCGCCAAGCTCGAGTCGTGCGTATTTCGCGGCTGCGACCTCACCCGCGCGCAATTGCTTCACACGGCCTTGCGGGGAGTGACGTTCGAGAACTCCAAGTTGATGGGCATCGACTGGTCGAGCGTCTCCCCTCACCCCGAGCTGAAGTTCACCGAGTGCAACCTGCGCTACGCGTCGTTCGTGCGGGTCAACCTGCGCAAGCTCTCGTTCAAGCAGTGCGTGGTGCGCGAGGCGAACTTCATCGACACCGACTTGAGTGATGCGGCCTTCACCGGCAGCGATCTCACCGGCAGCAACATTCAGGGTTGCACGCTGACCGCCACCGACTTCAGCGGCGCGACCGGCGTGTTCTTCGAGCCTTCGCGCAACAAGGTGAAGAAGACCCGGGTGGCCACCGAGACGGCGGTGTTGATCGCCGAACACTTCGGGCTGCTGGTCAGTGGCTGAGCTACACCGCCTGTCCATGGCGCCCTCTCTTCGTGCGACGTGGTTCCTGGCGGTGGTGGCTCTCGGCTCGGCGTGCAGTGCGCCCACGCCGGCGTGCAAGGGCTGTGTGTCGAACGGCGCGTGCGTCTCGGAGATCATCTCCGCGTCGTCGCCACAGTCGTGCGGGCTGGGCGGCGCCCTGTGCAGCGTGTGCCTGCTCGGGCAGACGTGCAACGCGGGCGCCTGCTTCAGCACCAACACCGGTGGTGGTTCGGGTGGGGGTGATGCGGGCCTCGACGCGGGTGCCGACGCCGGGAGCGATGCGGGCGTTGATGCCGGAGTGGATGCCGGCCCTCCGGTGCCCACCTGGCGCACCGTGCCCAGCGGCAACACCGTGTGGCTCAACTCGGTCTGGGGCAGCGCGGCCGATGACGTGTGGGCCGTGGGCGATGACGGCACCGTGCTTCATTGGAACGGCGCCAACTGGGCCGCCGAGTCGAGCGGCC
This sequence comes from Archangium sp., assembly GCA_031412555.1. GTDB lineage: Bacteria > Myxococcota > Myxococcia > Myxococcales > Myxococcaceae > Archangium_A. The sequence goes on from JANODF010000057.1 coordinate 55,429, forward strand.
TCACGGAGAACCTGCAGGACGTCTGGGGCAGCTCGGCCGACGAGGTGTGGGCGGTCGGCGGCGCGGGCAACATCATCAAGTGGGACGGCACGAGCTGGTCTTCCGTCACCAGTGGCACGGGCCTGGTGCTCTACGACGTGTGGGGCAGCGCGGCGAACGACGTCTGGGCGGTCGGCTTGTCAGGCACCATCGTGCATTGGAACGGCACGGCGTGGTCGGCGTCGACCAGCGGCGTCACCGAGACCCTGCACGGCGTGTGGGGCAGCGCGAGCAACGACGTGTGGGCGGTCGGGGTCGCGGGCACCATGCTGCATTGGACAGGCAGCGCGTGGGCTCCGGTCGCGGCGGGGGTGAGCAATCTGTTCGCGGTGTGGGGCAGCGCAGCCGATGACGTGTGGGCCGTCGGTGGCTCAGGGTCGATCCTCCATTGGAATGGCACGGCGTGGCTCAACTCGTTCAGCGGCACCAACAGCTCGCTTTATGGCGTGTGGAGCAGCGGCGCCGAGGTCTTCGCGGTCGGTGGCGGCGGGACGATTCTGCGGCGCAGCGGGACCCTGTGGGTCAGCACGCCGAGTGGCACCAGCTTTGGTTTGTGGGGCGTGTGGGGGAGTTCGGCGACGAACGTGTGGGCCGTGGAAGAGCGCGGCTCGACGCTTCGTTTTGGGCCGTAGTCAGAGCCATGAGACGTCGAGCTCGAGCGTGAGGCCGGCATCGAGATAGCGGTGGGAATCGAGCTGGCCTTCACGATCGGTCAGCTCGAAGGCGAACCGGAACACACCCTTCCACGCGTGGTGCACCACCTGCGGCGGCGCCTCGACGTAGCGCAGCGTGATTCGCCCCGAGGTGTCGTTCTTCGCAGCCCACGTCGCGTCGACGCCCTGCATCGCCACCTTCACGGATTCACCGACGCGCGCGAAAACGCTGGCGGGTGAGCGGCCGGTGATGGCCAGCGCGACCCGCAGCATGGGCAACACCATCTTGCCCATCGAGTCCTTCGTCATCAGGAAGTTGAGCGGGTCGAGGATCTCCGGCCCGTGCACCTGGGCGATGCGCAAGGTGAGGTCTTGAATGATCCGCGCAGGCACCCACTTCGCCTCGTACGGGTTCTCGAGCGTATGGCGCGTCTCGTCGGTGAGCAGGGGCAGTACCTTCTCCATCAGCTCGAGCTGCTGCGCGGCATTCACGAAGCCGACGATGTGCACGCTCGATGCGAGGTACGGCGCCATGGCTCAATTCTTATCACGCGACTCGCTCGGCCCCTGGCAAAGCGCGCTCAACAACGGCGCCCAGGGCGAGTCGGCTTCACACAACCACGCCTTGCGATGCAGCGTAGCCAGCCCTTCTCCATCTTCGAGCAACCAGACCTGATCCGCCCGCGTGAGCCCCTGCGGCCCCTGCGTCAGGCAACGCTCCACCAACTCAGCTCGCCGCGCGCGCCGGGGCGCCGTGTTGCCGCGATGCCGCGCGAGCGCCACGTGCAACCGGTTCTTCCGGGGGTGCAGCACGGCGTCGGTGAATGCATCGACGCTGGTGTGGGCCGCGGCAGGCGCCGCGTTCAACTCGGCGACCACCACCGGCGCCTCTTGCTCTTCGGGCGTGTTGAGCAGGCCCCACTCACGCCACCGCCGCCCGGTGCGAAAACGCCCGAGCCAGACGGAGACGGGCCCCGCGAGCAGCAGCGGAATCGCCACCGGCAAGGCCCAGAGCATGAACGAAGGCCGCAGCCAGTACGCGAACGCGCTCCAGGTCACCGCGAGCAACGCGCCGGGAAGATGTTGGCGCAACGCCTTGCGCCAACCCGATTCCTGCGTGCGGTTCTGCCCCGCCCAGCGCACCTCGACGTTGAACAAGGTGATCAACACGCTGACGGTGTGACTGATCATTCGCACCGGGGCGAGTAGCACCGAGACCAGCGACTCGATGATCACGCCCAGGAACACGCGCGGCAACCCACCCATCGCCCGGGTGCGGGCCCGATCCAGCGCGAGATCGATCAACGCCAGGAGCTTGGGGGTGAACAAGAGAAAGACCGTGCTCACCGCGAGGCGAATCGCCCACTGCGGGTGCCACTGCGGCCAGACCGGGAATGGGTTGTGCGGCTCGGGGAAGTACTCGATGGGAAACAGCGTGAAGCGCGCCAGCTCGACGGTGAGCAGCACCAGGTAGGTGAACCAGAGCGCGGCCGAGAGGTACGACATGATGCCGTTGATGAACGCGAGGCGATGCGCGAACGCGAAGCCGCGGCGGAAGAAAAACCAGAGATGCTGCAGGTTGCCGTGCGCCCAGCGCCGGTCGCGCGCCAGCTCATCGTCGAGCGTGGGCGGCGGCTCTTCGTAACTTCCACCCAGCTCGGGATCGAGCCAGACCTCGTAGCCCGCCTTGCGCATGTACGCGGCCTCGACGAAGTCGTGACTGAGCACCGAGCCACTCAAGAAGCCGCGGCCTCGCAACCGGCGCAGCCCGCAGTGCTTCATGAACGCGTCGACCCGGATGATGCCGTTGTGGCCCCAGAACGAGGCGTCGCCCAGCTGCAGCGCCGCGAGCCCATCGGTGAACAACGGGCCGTAGAGGCTGCTGGAGAACTGCTGCACGCGCGCGTGAGGTGAGGCGGCGTTGATCAACCGCGGCCGGGTCTGGAGGATGCCGGTGCGCGGCGAGGCCTCCATCAATCTCACGAGCTGCACCAGGGTCTCACCGCTCATCACGCTGTCGGCGTCCATCACGATGGCGTAGCGAAAGCTGCGGCCCCAGCGCCGGAGGAAGTCGCCGATGTTCCCCGTCTTGCGGTTGAGGTTCACCGTCCTGCGGCGGTAGTGAATCGGGGGCATGCCCAGCTCGACGCGCAGCGCGTGCCATGCCTCGCGTTCACGCAGCCAGTGCTGCGGGTTGCGGCTGTCCGACAAGATGAAGAGCTCGAACGAATCGACGCCGCCGCTGCGTTGCAGATCGCGCCAGGTGCTGCGAATGCCCGCGAAGGTGCGCTCCACGTCTTCGTGAAAGATGGGCACCAGGAGGGCCGTGCGTGCGAGGGGAAGCGATCGGCTGATCTCGGCGAGGCGCGTGCTGGGGCTGAAGCGATCTCCACCGAGCCGGCGGATCACGAAGCCGAACAGGGCCACCCAGAAGCCCGAGGAGATCCACGAGAAGAGCACGAAGAACACCGCGAGAATCGCGCGCTCCAGCCAGAGGTCGCCGCGGTACGGCAACACGCTCCTGAGCGCCCAGGTGGCCGCGATGGATTGGCCGAAGACGCCGATGAAGACCAGCACGCGCCTTCGTCGCCCGGCGTTCTGCCATCGCGGTGGAGCGCTCGTCTGGGCCGGTGCACCGGAGTGGACCAGGGTCTCCACGTGCGCCTCAGCGACCATCGCTGGCGTAGGCGATGTGGCCTCGCAGCAGGGGCGGGGCACTCGGTTCAATCGGCGGAATCCACGAGGTGAGCGACTCGAGCTGCCGCCAGATGGCCGCGCCGCCTTCACCCTCACCCGCGTCGGCCAGGGCGTTCATCGAGGTGCGCATGCCCTGCAGCGCGCTGGGCCCGTCGACGCCGCTCAAGCGCAGGTAGCAGTACGCACGATGGAGCAGTTGCAGGTTGAGCTCGGAGCCGGGCGTCATCGGCCCAGCTCCGGAATGGGGTTCTCCTGCTGCAGGGTGTACGTCCACGTCTCGGTGAGCGTCTGGTTCTCGTGCAGCAACGCGCCCCGCAGCGCCAACGGCTTGTTCTCCGCGGGCCGCGCGAGGATCGCCAGGCGCCACACCTGGCTCGCTTCGACCCACGACACCGAGTGCTCCAGCACCTGGCCACCTTCCATCGCGCTCACCTCGGCGCGCAGGGGGGCCGACGGAGCACGCGCATCGAGCGCGCCCCCTTTGAAGTCGACCAGCACGCGGTACCGCCCCTTGGAGTCACCCGGCCCATCAAACTCACCGCGCCCCACGAAGGTCTGCACGCTGCGGCCGAGCACACTGCGCGTTTCGGTGTTGGCCGCCTGCAGCACCGGCGCATCACCCACGTCGATGCGGTACTCGAAGGTCGACGCGCTGCCTGCCGCGACGGCCGCGGGGGGCGACCAGAAGGCGACGATGTTGTCGTTGGTCTCTTCTTTGGTGGGGATCTCCACCAGCACCACGCGGCCCGGACCCCAGCTGCCCACGGGCGTGATCCACATGCTGGGCCTGCGCTCGTAGCTCGCTTCGGGATCTTCGTAGGAGGCGAAGCGTTGATCGCGCTGCATCAGGCCGAAGCCCTTCACGTCGCGCACGATGAACGACTGCACGTTGAGCGTGCGCGGGTTCATCAACGGGTTCCACAACCACTCGCCGTTGCCGTCTTGCACCAGCAGCCCATCGGAGTCGTGCACCTCGGGCCGCCAGTGACCGAGCGGCCGCAAGGAGGGCTCGCCGTAGAAGAACATGCTGGTGAGCGGGGCCACGCCGAGCAACTCCATGCGTTCGCGCGCGAAGAGCAGCGCCTTCACTTCGATGCGCGTGACGTCTCCGGGGAAGACGGTGAACTGGTAGGCGCCGGTGAGCCGCTTGCTGTCGAGCAGGCCGTAGATGCGCATCGACTTCGCGTCATTGGCGGGCTTCTCCAGCCAGAACTCGATGAACGCGGGGAACTCTTCACCTGAAGGCAGCGCGGTGTCGATCGCCGCGCCCCGCCCCGACAGCCCCCAGTTGTCGCCCTTGCCGACGGCGCGGAAGTAGCTGGCACCGGCGAAGACGAGAAACTGATCATGCACGGCAGGCGTGTTGAGGGGAAAGGTGAGCTTGAAACCAGCGAAGCCCAGATCAGCGGGCACCTTGCGCATCAACTCTGCGTCGTCGCTGGTGAAGGCGTCGCGCTTGAACGGCAGCGGGGCCACGCTCTTCCCGTTGATGATGTTCAGCTTCACCGGGTGCGTGAAGAAGAGACCCGGCACCATCATCATCACCTCGAAACGGGAGCCGGTGCCGTGCCACAGGCTGCGCGCGGGATCGAAGCGGATGCTGCGGAACTCGTCGTACGAGAGCTTCCGCATGAAGTCGGGGACCGCAGGCGGTGCGGCATAGGGCCTCATCGAGAGGCCCTTCGCTTTCGCGGCCACCTGATCGAGGCCGAACTCCGCGCTCCACGCGGCCTGCGCGATGATCAGGCAGACGAAGAGTGCGCAGCGGCAATGTCGAGTCCCCATCGGCCCCCCGGTTCAAAGCTGGATTGCGCTGGGTGACTAATGAACATGCCGCGGCGCGGCACCGCGAATCCCGGGGTGCATGGGTCCCCGCTTTCGGCAGCGCCAATTCTGCGCCTCGCCAGTGTTCGCATCGAGCGCGGGCGAGATGCCACCTCCGCCTCGCGCGGCAAGTGCGCCCTCGACTGGGCTCGGGGGGATCGGTGACGGAGCTCGATTCCTCTTTCAGCCAACCCTCCCGGGAAGACCGGTGTGAACGCGGTCGACTGATCAAGTCGGAACGAGGTGATTGCGAACGGCAGCTTCGTGATCGGAGCTGCCTTGCCTGGGGATCAACTCTTCCTTGCGAACCCTTCCACCGCCCGCCGCGATCAGCTGATCATCACGCTCGCCGGGATAACTGCCGGTGGCCACGATGACGACGTCCTTCACCTGCGCGAGGCCACCCTTCCTCACGGCATTCAAGATGGCGGTGTGCGCACCGGGGCCCTGCTCGCGCTCGAAGAGACAGTCGAGCAGCACGAGCTGATCCGCCTTCAGGGTTCCACTCGTCATCGCCGCGGCGATCGCCCGGCCGCCTGACGAATGCGCGGAGACCACGTGCGTGGTGGCGCTCGTCTCGATGACGCCCGCTCCGGCGAGCGCATCGCGAGTGGTGGCCGCTTGATCCTTCACGTTGTTCCAGTTGGTGTTGCCCAGGCCCACGTTGCCCTTCGCTTCCGGCAACACCCAGACGCGCTGCGGATCTCTGATCAGCTGCTCCTTGATGTTGCCGGTATGCGGGCCGGCCGCGGCGGCGATGGAGGTCGCGTCACCGTGAAAGTGCGTCTGCACGGTCATGGGCTTCGCGGGATCAAAACCGGGCGGCACCAGGGTGAGCGTCGGCGCACCTTCGTTGGCGCTGCTGATGGTCAGGGTGATGCGCGCGCGCGGGAGAAACTCGGCCCAGGTCGACTTCGCCTGCTCGAGGGTGCGCCTCAGCGCGGGTGGCAACAGCGATAAGGCCTCGCGCGTGATGCTGCCCACGTCGAAGGTCGCCATGTGAAGGAGTGTGAGCCACCTGGTGCCGCGCGACAACGGTGGCGCGAACGAGTTCTCCAACGCCGCGACCGTTGACGGCGGGCGGGTGGCGGGCCAATTCTCAGGCGAGCTCTCTGACGGAGGAAGCGTGGTGGATGAACTCGAAGACGATGACGTGCCCGCCCGCGTCTTCGAGGGGATGTTCGTCGGGGGCGAGCTGCTCCCCGATGTGCAGCTCGCTGCTGCGCTCAAGGGCATCGGCTACGACCCCGATGCGCCCCGCAAGTCGTACTCAGCGCGGGTGTGGCGGGCCGCCCTCGAGGTCGCACGGCAGCACGTCTACCCGATGCGCCCCGAGGCCGAAGGCTTCCGCGCGCTCGGCCGCCGCTTCGCCGATGGTTTCGGCAAGACCATCGTGGGCAAGGTGTTCCGCAGCGTGGCGCCGCTCTTCGGAGTCGACCGCACCTTCCTCAGCGTGCCCCGCTACCTGCACGCGGTGCGGCGCAAGATGGATCTCGAGATGCACGCCGTGGGGCTCAACCACTACCGGCTGACCGCGAGCGATCCACACCCGAACCCGGAGTTCATCGCGGGCTGCATGCTGGGCATCCTCGACGTGTTCTCCATCGAGGGCAGGGCCAGGGTGTTGGTGAGCGAACCCGAACGCTTCGAGCTCGAATTCAGCTGGGACTGAGTCCCCCTCGCCCTGCGAAGCGGGGAGAGGGTCGGGGTGAGGGGCCGTACTGATCAGGTCTCGACCCGACCGGTGAGCAGGCAACGGCCGACCATGAACGTGGAGATCGAGATGCGGCCGAAGCGGTAGAGCTTCACGCCAGCGAGGTGAGTGAGGATCGCGCTCTTCATGGCGGCAAGACGAAGTCGATTACCGGACCGACCTTGCAGGCGCCGTCAGGCAACTCCTGGAGCTTCTGAAGCCACGAGGGGAGTAGCCTCGCGCCCGTGCCGCGCCGTGCCGCTTTCGAGATCGTCTCCGGGTGGGTGGAGGACGTCGGGTGCGCGCCCACGCGCATCCCGCTGCAAGGCCATCTCGAGCTCGCATCGCCCTTCCCCCGGCTCGCGCCGAACTACGAGACGGTGGCCTTCGGCTACGCGCGCGTGCGGCAAACGGTCGAGGGCTTCCTACTCACCGCGATTCATCACGACGTCACGCTCAACGAAGCGCCGGTGCACGAGGCGATTCTGAAACACGGCGACGTGCTCACCTGGGGCGACGTCACCTTGCGCTTCGAGGAACACGAGGTGCTCGAACACCGGGAGCCTCGCCTCGAGGCCGCGCTCATCGCCGCCCCCGACGATGAAGCGCTCTGGCAGGTCTACGGAGACTGGTTGATGAGCGTGGGCGATCCACTCGGCGAGCGCACCAGCGAAGCCGTTCTGCTGGGTCACCTCGCGCCGCTGGTCACCGAACACGGCGCGCTCACTCTCGAGTGGAATCACGGCTTCATCCGCTCGGCCTTGCTGCGCGCGTGGGGCTCGGTTCAAGTCGACGACCTGCTGGTGTGGTTGCTCGAGTTGCCGGCGGCCCGTTTCCTCCGCTCACTCGAGATCGAGCTGCGCTCGTTCATCACGCGTGAAGGCACCGAAGAGCGGCACGAGGTGGTGCTGCAGCAAGCGCAGCGCGTGCTCCAGAACGCACCCCTGCCGGCGCTGGAGCGGCTGGTGCTCGGCCCCATCTTCGTACCCGTCGATCCTGCGCTGGTGAACGTGGTGCGGCCAACACGGGCGCCGCGCCTGCCGCCACCGGGGCCGTATGGCTTTCTGATGTTGAAGAACTACGCCTGGCTGGAGATCGACCGCGGGCTCGAAGCGCGAGGACCACTCCAGCCCGGGGAGAGCGTGCAGCTCTCCGAGTCGCCTCGAGTGCTGGTGGGCTCGGTGTACTGGAACGATGGTTGGTGTCTGTTCAGCCCCTCGCTCGACGACGCGCGGCAGCAGCTCACCCTCAACGGCAGAACCCCTTCGAGTTGGCAGCCGCTGCGTGACGGTGACCTGATCGAGTCAGGCGATTGGCTGCGCCTTCACTTCCGCACCTGAGTTCCGCAACACGAGGCGTCGCGTCAGTGTCTGGAGTCACCATGCACTGAAGCCCACCGTGATGGGGCCCTGCGCTTTCTGAGGATCGTCGCCGAGCGCTCACGGTGGCGATGGCGCGCTGCCGAGCGCATACTGCGTTCATGATGGACGTTCGGACATGGGTTGAGCGGCAACGCGCATCTCACGCCCGCGAAGACGAGCAGGAGGCCCGGCGTCTCGCGGCTCTCTCGGCGGACGAACGCGCGGAGTTGCTTGCGTCTCTGTGCGCCAGCGCTTTCCGGGTGCTGAAGGCCTTGCCTCCCGACGAGCAGAAAAAGGCACTGCTGTGGCGCGACCCGCTCCCACCAAGCTCGCTCGCGGCCCTCTCGCGGCTCCGCAAGGCCTACCGAGGCCGCGCCGGTGGACGCTGACATCGCGGAAGCCGCCAAGCGGGTCGGGCAGGCGGTCGAAGGCGCCGGGGTCGACTACGCCATCGGCGGTGCGTTGGCGCTGGGAATCTCCCGACATCCGACCCGGGGCGACTCTCGCGCTCAACACCGTACCCACTGATCAATTGATCATTGGGTGGCGTGAGGAACTCCTCGGCACTGGAGCCTTCATCGAGATCGATGAGCAGATTGGTGTGCGTGTGATCGCGTTGGCCATCTAGCCCCTCACCCTGACCCTCTCCCGAAGGGAGAGGGAAAGAAGTCACCAGGTGAAGGCGGCGCGCTCTTCGGGCGTGAACGGATCGACCTCGGCCGGGTAACCCACGCTCCACAACGTCAACGGCTCGGGCGGCGCAGTCGGGCAGTAGAAGTTTTTCTGCTCCAACAAGCCCGCTTTGAACTGATCCATCGTCACCGCGCCCGTCGAGACCGCCGTCATTCCGCCCACCAACATGCGCACCATGTGCCGCGCGAAACCCTCGCCGATGAAACGCAGCGTGAGGCCCACAGGGGTCGGCATGAACTCGATCGAGTTCACCGTGCGCGGTTTGTCTTCGCTCGTCTTGAAGTGAAACGCCTTGAAGCTGCGCGTACCGGGAATCAGCGCGGCCGCTTCACGCAGCAGGGCCTCGTCACCCAGCTGATCTGCGCGAAGCACGTAGCGGTACTCCTTCGAGTTCGCGCTCCACGCTGCGTGAAAGCCGGTCTTTGCTTCTCGCGAGAGGTGAATGCCGATGTCCGAGGGCAACACCGCGTTGAGCCGCGGCACCAGGTCTTCCGCCGCGATTTCGCGTTCCAGCCGCCCGCTGAGCACCTGCATGCGCGCGCTCACGAACTTGTCGGTTCGCCCCGCCACCACCGGGTTGCGCGTCAGGCCCGCGAGGGAAAAGGCCTTGAGCAGCTCGAGCTGCACCGTGCGACGGTTCTGCTGCTGCTGGTAGCCGTAGAACTCGGCGCCGCGATACCAGCACCAGAGCGCGACGATCTTGAATGGACCACTCACGGCGCGCGACCTTACAGCCGGCGTTAGACTCGCGCCGCATGAGTGAGCTGAACTCCATCCTCCTGGCGGCACGAAAGGCCTGGGCGAATGGCGAGACGCCCGTGCTCGCCACCGTCATCGCCACCCGCGGCTCCTCGTACCGGAAACCCGGCGCACGCATGCTCGTCACCTCGCAAGGCTGGCAGGCCGGCAGCATCAGCGGCGGGTGCCTCGAGGCCGACGTGGTGCGCCGCGCGGCGTGGTTGGTCGACCAGGGGAAGCCCATCGTGCGCACCTACGACACCTCGGCTGATGGTGAGGTGGCGCTCGGCTGTGGTGGTGAGGTCGATGTGCTGCTCGAGCCGTTTCGGGCTGACGGGCCCACGGCTCGCGCGATGGTGCAGGTGATCGAGACGCGCCAGCCCGTCGAGCTCACGGTGATGGAGGGGCGCACCGAGACGCTGCGCCCTTCGGTGCGGCTGGTGGTGTGTGGCGCCGGGCACGATGCCTTGCCGGTGCACAGCATGGCGAACGCGCTGGGGTGGGATGTGCACGTGGTCGATTGGCGGCCGGCGCAGGTGACTCGCGCTCGGTTTCCCGGGGCTGCGACTCAAGTGCTCGCTCCGGAAGCTCTCCACGAGCTGCCACTCGAGGCAGGGTGTGCCGTGGTCGTGATGTCGCACCACCTCATCTATGACGCTCGCGTGCTCGAGGCGGTGCTGCGGTCTCCGCTGCCGTCGTACATCGGCGTGCTCGGGCCGGCGAAGCGCACTCAGGATCTGCTGGCGATGATGACGCCCGGCGCAGACCTCTCGCGGCTTCATGCGCCTGTGGGGTTGGCGCTCGGAGGGGAAGGGCCGGCTTCGGTGGCGCTCTCCATCGTGTCGGAGATTCACTCGGTGCTTCATGGAGCACGTGGGACTTCGAGGAATGAAGTGAGGCCCTCACCCTGACCCTCTCCCGAAGGGAGAGGGAACTTCGACTGGTGGTATCGAGCGCGGTCACTCCGAACGTGGAGGGGTACCTGTTCTACGAGGGGAAGGACGAGCTCTGAAAGTGCGCTATCTGCGCGGGAGGGACCGCCCATGAAGAAGACCGTCGTGAAGAGTGTGAAGAAGCCAGCGAAGAAGAGGGTCGCGGCGAAGAAGCCTTCAGTGAAGAGGTCTTCGGCGAAGAAGCCCCTCACCCCGACCCTCTCCCCGCGCGCGGGGCGAGGGAGAATGCACCCCAAGCTCACCTGGCTCATCGCCCACCTGAAGCCCGGCCGCTACGCCGGTGGCCTGCTGCAGTTCTCGCCTCCGGGCACGCACGCGAACGAGCTGGGGCCGTGGTTGATGGGGCGCACCGATGGGCGCACCTCGATCGGCCGCACCGCTTTCGGAGAGCTCCTGGTCTTCCGCGATCTCCGTGATCACGCCACCTCGTTGGGCATGGAAGACGCCGAGACCGCCTGCGACGTGGCGGCGATCGACATTCACTTCAAGCGCATGAAGATCCTCGCCACCTCGGCCGAGGAGTTCGTGGCGCTGCTCGACGACGCCGAGTGGCAGAAGGCGTTCCTGCGCAAACCGCTCTACCTCGCAGCCAAAGCGCGCGTGGGTGACTGGGATCAGCACGAGTGTTTCGGCTTCGTGCCCGCGCTCGCGCTGGGTGGCCGTGAGCAGGCCGCTTCCGTCGAGCGCGTCGACTGGCACGTGTACCAGGCGTTGCTGCTCCAGATGTGAGGGGCTAAGCGCCCGCAGCATGAGCTTTGAAATCGACCTCAAGGGTGCTGCGAAGGGCGCGATCATCGGTGGCCTGGGCGCGGGCGTGTTCTGCGTCGGCATGTACTTCGTGGGTTCGGCGATCGGAGCGACCTACGCGCCGCGAGATCCGGTGGCGATGGGCATGACGGTCATGCCCTTCTTCCAGCCGGTGATCAGCTGCTTCATGTCGGCGCTCGCCGCGCTCGGCGTGCTGGCCCTGCTCAAGAAGCTCGCCCCCACCAGGGCGTGGAACATCTTCCTGGTGCTCGCAGTGCTGGTGTTCATCGGTGAGATCTACGCGCCGTTCTGGGCCTTCTCCGACATGAAGACGGTGATCATGCTCGAGCTGATGCACCTGCCTGCCACGCTGGGCATCGTCGGCGGCATCTACCGTTTCGGCATCAAGCCCGCGCCCATCGCGGCCGCCGTGCCCGCGTAGAAATCTTCGACGCAGTGCGGCGTCACCCGCGTTCGCGGCGAAAACCGGGGTGAAGACGAAGTCCGTGGACATCGAGGCGGAGCGGGGCGAACTTCCCCGGCATGACCGCTCAAAAGCTGATCCTCGACTACGTCTTCGAGCACGAAGCGAAGATCCCCCAGCACGTCTACCTGACGCAGCCCACCGGCGGCGGCGCCGCGCGCGACTACACCTGGGCGCAGATCATGAACGAAGCGCGCCGCGTGGCTGCGCACCTCAAGAGCATGGGGCTCTCGCCCGGCGATCGCGTCGGCATGCTCTCGAAGAACTGCGCTCACTTCTTCATCGGTGAGCTCGCCATCTGGCTCGGCGGCTTCACCACGGTCGCCATCTTCCCCACCGAAGGCGAGGCGACCATCCGCTTCGTGATGGAGCACAGCGAAGCGAAGGTGCTGCTGGTGGGTAAGCTCGACAACTTCGCCGCGCAGGCGCCGGGCGTGCCCGCGGGCGTGAAGCTGATCTCCATGCCCATGGGCCCCAAGGGCGTGGGCGAGAGCTGGGACGACATCGTCGCGAAGACCGCGCCCATCGAGGGCAAGGTCGAGCGCGCCCCCACCGACCTGGCGATGATCATCTACACCTCGGGCTCCACCGGTCAGCCCAAGGGCGTGATGCACAGCTTCGAGCGCATCACCCGCGCGGCTGAAGGCATGCGCGACCGCATCGAATTCAAGGCAGGCGATCGGGCGCTCTCCTACCTGCCCCTCGCGCACGTGTTCGAGCGCGCCTACATCGAGTGCGTCTCGATGCTGGTCGGTGGCGGGCAGATCTTCTTCGCCGAGTCGCTCGACACCTTCCTCGCCGACTTGAAGCGCGCGCGCCCCACCCTGTTCATCTCGGTGCCGCGCCTCTGGCTCAAGTTCCAGCAGGGCGTGTTCTCCAAGATGCCGCCGGCGCGCCTGGAGTTCCTCCTCAAGATTCCCATCCTCGGCAAGCGCGTGGGCAAGAAGGTGCTCACCGGCCTGGGCCTCGACGCCGTTCGTCTGGCGGGCTCGGGCTCGGCGCCCATCCCCGGAGAGTTGATCAGCTGGTACCGCCGCCTCGGCCTGCGGCTGCTCGAGGGGTACGCGATGACGGAAGACTTCGCGTTCTCACACCTCTCGTCCGACGAGCACAACGAGCCGGGCTACGTGGGCGTGCCGTACAAGGGTGTCGAGGTGAAGCTCAGCGAAGAAGGCGAAGTGTTGATCAAGTCGCCCGGCTGCATGGTCGGCTACTACAAGCGCCCTGATCTCGACGCGGAGAGCTTCACCGAAGACGGCTTCTTCCGCACCGGAGACAAGGGCGAGCGCAAGCCCAGCGGCCTGCTGAAGATCACCGGCCGCGTGAAGGAGCTCTTCAAGACGGCCAAGGGCAAGTACGTCTCGCCCGCACCCATCGAGAACAAGCTCAACGAGCAGCCGTTGATCGAGCTGTCGTGCGTCTCCGGCGTCGGTCAGCCGGCGGCCTACGCGTTGATCATCCTGGCGGAGAGCATCCGCAAGCAGGGCCTCGACGCCGCCACCAAAGAGCGCGTGGAGAAAGAGCTCGCCGCCTGGTTGGCGGAGGTGAACAAGGGCCTCTCGGGCTACGAGCAGCTGCAGATGTTCGTGATCGTCAACGAGCCGTGGACCATCGAGAACGGCCTGCTCACGCCGACCATGAAGCTCAAGCGCGCGAAGATCGAAGCCTCGGTCGCCGACAAGCTCGAGGGTTGGTACGCGAACAAGAAGCCCGTGCTCTGGGCGTGAGCTGATTCAAGACCTGGCAGGGAGCGCGCGCTCTTCTTCTCGAAGGCGCCGCTCCAGCCAGAACGCCCCGAAGGGCACCAACGACGAGACGAAGGCCCGGGCGATCAACCGAGGGCCCCAGCCGGCTTCGATGGCCGCGCGCGTCAGCGTCAGCACGAAGAGCACGAACAAGCCGCCGTGCACCCGGCCCATCACCCGCACGCCGTCGGCCCAGCCCGCGCCGTACTTGAGCGGCATGGCCACGAAGAAGAGCAACAACCACGACACGCCTTCGGTGAGGCTGATGAGGCGAAAGAGCTTCACGGCACTCCCCTGAAGAGATCACGAGCGAACCCGCTCCGTGTACGCCAACGGTGCCGGGGCGGCATGTGAAGAGACGTGAAACCCGAGGTGCGCACTTTGACGCACCTCACACCCTCCCAGAATGTTCTACGGTGCTCCACGCGGAACGAAATCCACGCCGAACATCGTTCCGTATGCTTTTCAGGAGTTGCCGCAAGTGACCGAACCGCACGACGAGCTGCTGTTGCTGATGACCGCCTCGGGCATCAAGGAGGAGTCTGCAGCCGCGCTCGAGCACGCTCGCACCTGTGCGCAGTGCCGGGCCGGTGCACCGCAGCTGGGCGTGGCCATCGACGCGCTCGAAGGAGCCACCGTGGGTCGCGTCGCCGAAGAGCCGCCGGGCGGAGGCGTGGAGAAGCTGCTCGCCCGCGCGCGCAGCGGCCGGCTCTCGTATTTCGTCAGCCAGGTGGCGGCGTTGTTCGACATCTCCACCGAAGAGGCGTCGACCTTGTTGGCGCGCGCCGAACGCAACGAGGGTTGGGAAGAAGGTCCGGCCCCGGGCGTGAGCATCATGACGGTCAACGCCGGCCCCAAAGTGCCCGAAGCGATGACCGCGCTGGTGAAGCTGACCGGCGGCGCGACCTTTCCGATGCACCCCCACTTCGGGCCCGAGCGGGTGCTGGTGCTCGAAGGCGGCTACCGGGATTCCACGGGAGTCGAGGTCTGGAGAGGGGAAGTGCAGGACATGGAACCGGGGAGCGAGCACGACTTCGTCGCATTCGATGGAATCGGTTGCGTGTGTGCGTCAGTCAATGCACTCATACCGGGCTGAACCCATCCCGGTTCGCCCTGAAGCGTCTCTGGAGCCTGGCCTGCGCGAACTGGATGATCAGACCCTCCTCGACCGCATCGTTCGCGGTGATGAGCGTGCGCTCGCGGAGCTCTACGAGCGCTTCGCCCCCCGCGCCTTCGGAGTCGCGCGCCGCGTGCTGCGCAACGACGCCGAAGCAGAGGAGCTGGTGCAGGACACCTTCGTCGAAGTGTGGCGCAGCGCCACCCGCTACGACCCACGCCGCGCCGCGCCCGAGCGGTGGATCCTCACCATGATTCGCACCCGGGCGATCGATCGCCTGCGGCAGAACGGGGCCCGCGGCCGGCTGCGCGAGAACCTCCAGGTGCAGCCGCGTTCTGAAGGCGCGCAGTCACCCGACGCGCAGGTCTCGTCGAGCCGCGAAGCGAAACGGCTGCGAGAGGCGCTGGCGACCCTGCCCACCGAACAGAGGACAGTGCTCGAGCAGGCCTACGACGCAGGCATGTCTCAGAGCGAAATTGCGGAGCTCACCGGTACGCCGCTAGGTACGGTCAAGACCCGCATGCGGATTGCGATGATGAAGCTTGCTGATCTGTTGAGCTGATTGCGCTGGGGCTCGTTGACGTGGCCCCCCCTTGCGGGTGTATCGGGCGCGCGTGTCGGCTTCCCCCAACGTCGCAGCACAGCTCCTGCGCGAACACGTCGCACGTGACGCGCCTGCGCGGGAAGCCTCGGTCGCGCGCTTCATGGCGGGCGTCGCAGGCCTCAGCGCGGTGCTCGCCTTGTTGCTCCTGCCCATCATCGGCGCGCAGCTGGCGATTCCCCTGGCGGTGTTGCTGCTGGTGCTCACCGGCTACTACTTCGGGCTGATTCGCCTGATTGGCCGCGGCTGGTTTCACCCGGCGGTCTCGTGGGTGAACGTGGCCATCGAAGTCTCTGCGCCTTCGATCATCTTCCTCATCGACCTGGGCCAGGGCGGCGTGGAGTACGCGCTCACCGCTCCGCCCATCATCATCTGGGGCACGCTCATTGCGTTGTCGGGCCTGCGGGGGAACAGGTGGCTCACGGTGGGCGCGGGGGCCCTGGCCGCGATCGAGTACGCGCTGCTCTACGCGCTGGTGGCGATGCCCAAGCTCGACACGGTGATGCTGGTGACCCTGCGCCCGCCGCTGATGGCCGTGCGCGTGCTGCTGCTCTTCTCGAGCGCGGTGTTCACCGCCATCTTCGTGGATCACCTGAACCGCCGCGCTGAAGAGGCGCTCTCCGCGGTGCGCGCGCGTGACGTGTTCGGCAAGTACCTGCTGCACGAGCGGCTGGGCATGGGCGGCATGGCCGAGGTCTTCCGCGCGACCTACAACCCGGAAGGCGGGTTTCAGAAGGTGGTCGCGTTGAAGCGCGTACTGCCGCAGTACGCGGAAGACGAAGGCTTCATCGGCATGTTCCGCGAGGAGGCCGCGTTGTGCAGCCAGTTCAGCCACCCCGGCGTGGTGCAGGTGTTCGACTTCGGCCGCTTCGGTGACAGCTACTTCCTGGCGATGGAGTACCTCGACGGCCCGCCGCTGGGCCGGGTGCTCCGCGCGCACAAGGGTGTCGGCCTGCCCATCCCCGCGGTGCTGCACCTGGCCATCTCGTTGTGCGAGGCGCTGCAGTACGTGCACGAACGGCGCGGGCCCGACGGGAAAGAGCTCGCGCTGGTGCACCGCGATCTGAACCCGCCCAACGTGCTGCTCTCGCGGCTGGGTGAAGTGAAGCTCACCGACTTCGGCATCGCGCGCTCGACCAGTCACATTCAGCACACCGAGGTGGGCCTGGTGAAAGGCAAGCCCGGCTATCTGGCTCCGGAGCAGGCGATCGGCGAGAGCTTCGATGCGCGCGTCGACCTGTTCGCGCTCGGCGTGACGTTGTGGGAGTGCCTCGCGGGGGAGCCGTTGTTCTCTTCGCCCGATGCGGCCGTCACGCTCACCAACGTGTTCGAGAAGCAGGTGCCTTCGTTGCGCCGCACGCGCCCGGAAGTACCGCCGGCGCTGGAGGCCTTCGTGATGCAGCTGCTGCAGCGCGAGGTGAGCCGGCGCACCCCTTCGGCCCGGGTGGCCCTGCAGTCACTGCGCGCGATGGACAGCGGTCCGGTGGGCAGTGGCGCGCGGTCGTTGGCCTCGGCCATCGAGACCACCATTCGAACGACGGTGCCCAGCTCGGCGAACTTGAAGCCGGCGGTGCAGGCGACTCCGGCAGACGCGGTCACCTTGCCGGGGCGTGGGTAGTCGAAGGAACAGCACACCGTTCGCATCGAGCCCAGTCGAGATGCCACTTCTGCCCCGCGCACTTCCGATTCAGATCCGCTGCCACGTCCAGAAGAGCGCGATGCCCAGAATCACCGCTGAGCCCAGCGGCATCACCACCGCTCGATAGACCGGCCGCGTGCGCAGCAACCACGCGAGGGGCACGAAGGCCGCGACGATCGCCAGCTGACCTGCTTCCACGCCGAGGTTGAAGCCGAACACCGAGAGCCACATCGACGGGCCCGCCGCGCCGAGATCGCGGATCGCCGAGACGAACCCGAAGCCGTGCATCAGCCCCAACGAGAAGGCGAGCGACCAGCGCGTCTCGGGCACGAAGGGCACCAGGTTGTTGAACGCCGCCAACGCCACGGACACCGCGATGGCCACCTCGACCCACTTCGCGTTCGGGTTGATCACCCCGAAGGCGGCCAGACCCAACGTGATGGAGTGCGCCACCGTGAAGGCGGTCACCACCTTCGCCACGTCGAGCAGCGTCGGCTTGAACGCAGGGCGCGGGACCCAGTCGGTGCCCGCCCGGCGCAGCACCGAGGGCAGCAGCAGCGCGAAGAGGAAGCAGAGGTGGTCCCACCCGATGGCGATGTGATGCACGCCTTCGAGGAACGCGAGGCCGGTCTGCTCGCCTGCGCCGATGGAGGTGAAGGTGGCGGTCTGCGTGCGCCGGTTGTTGGTGAAGGCCGACCAGTTGCCACCCGCGGATCCGGAGACCGAGAGCAGCCCGCGGTGCTGCGCGTCGACGTCGAAGAGCAGCTCGTATTTCAGCTCGAGCTCGGTGATGGCCGCGGGGCAACGCGCGGTCAGCGGCGTCGCCAGGTACATGCCGTCGGAGTGGGTGATCACGCTCAGCGCTCCGAGCTCGAGCGGACAGGGGTTTGCGCCCTGGGTGATGGCGAGGGATTTGGTGAGAATTTGCCGGAGCGGTGATTCTTTGGACTTCACCTCGCCCCAGGTGAGCTTGCCGTCTCCGTTGCCGTCAAGCCCGATGAGCAGGTCGAGGTCTTTGAGCGCGACGTCGAGGCGGCCGGCGAGTGCGGTGTTGCTGGCGGTGAGGGTCCAGTAGGCGTCGCTGCCTTTGTGCGCGAGCGCCGGGGTGGCGAGGAGGATGAGCAGGAGGAGGTGTTTCACGGCCCCTCACCCCGACCCTCTCCCCCTCGGGGAGAGGGAGACAGTTGGTTCAATTTCGGTTGGGTGAAGTTGGTTTGTGCCAGCCACTTCACGACGGGTTCAGCGGCCTTCTCGTTTTTGGCTGCAGCGGCCGCTTCCAACAAGACCCTCGCGTCAGCGGGTTCCTTCTGCACCGCCCAGTTCTTCACCGCGAGCTCCAGCGCCTTGTTCACGTCGCCTTCGAGCACCAGCGCGTAGCGGGACTCTTCTCGCTGATGCAGCGTCTCACCACGTTGCCGATTGGCGGCCACCCGTTCATCGAGCTCAGCGCGCTTCGTTTCGGACTCGGGCGACTTCGCCGCGGAGAGCGCGAGCACCTGCATCAACAACTCGCCGTCGTTCACCACGCGCCCCTCGAACAACTTCGCCGCACGGGCGGGTTGCCCCCCATCGAGCAGCACTTGTGCGAGCAGCAGCCGCGAATAGGTGTCCGACGGATCGACCGCCAACGCCTGGGTGAGCGCCGCTTCAGCGCGCGCGTCATCACCGCTCCAGTGCGCCAGTTCACCCCGCACCGAGAGCACCCAGCCGCGTTCTTCCGCGGCAGGCGTGAGTGACTCGAGCAGCGTCATCGCTTCTTTTGCGCGGCCCGTCACACCCATCACCTGCGCGCGGCACACGGCCACCACCACCACGTTGCTCAGGCCGTCCAACTTCTCGCACGATGCCTGCGCTTCGGGGTACCGCGCCAGCACCGAGAGCACCGTTGCGCGCGTCAACCACGCCTGCGCATCGGACGGATCCGCCGCGACCTGCGCTTCGAGATCGACCAACGCCCCTTCGAAGTCGTGAAAGCTCTGCTTGAGCGTCGCGCGCAGAATGCGGATCTGCGGCGGGGGTGACGCTTCTGACCACCACGGGGCCAGGGTCGCTTGCGCGCGGCCGAGCAGGCGCGGATCTCCACCGGCCTTGCGCGCTTCGTCGATGAGTTGACGTGCACGAGCGGCCGCTTCATCCACCGTCAGCGGCGCGCTGGGCCGGGGCGTGCTCTTCGGCACTTCATCCAGCACCTGATCATCTGACTTCGGGACGAACGGGCCCGATTGATCAGCACCGGGCGCGAGGATGAACGCCGCGGTGAGCGCGAAGCCACCCAACAGAACGAAGAGCGTCGCGCGGTTCACAAACCATCAAAGGTGCTCAGCACCTTCGCCACGTGCTCCGGGGGCGTATCCGAGCGGGCCACGACCAGGAGTACGGACTTCTTGCTCACCCTGGATTGGAACCCAGCCGTCTTGGTGCCAATCAGCCCCGCCACGGCCTCGCCGCGTTTGGCCTGCTCGGGTGAGGGGTACTCGCACACGGTGATGATCATTCCGTCAGTCGAGTCGGCGGTGGCGCAGTAGATCGCCAGGAGCTTCTTGCCGAAGCCCTGTTTGGGCGCGGTGAAGGTCACACCTTCTTTCGTCAGCGAAGTGATCAGCGAGTCGAGCGAGCCGGTGTCGCCGGTGCGCGCTTTGGCTTCCGCGAAGAGCTGATCCTCGAGCGTGCCGCCGCCGCTGGGCAACCGGGCCAGATCTTCTTGACGCTGCTCTTCAGCCTTCTCCTTTGGATCTGAGCACTTACAACCGGCCAGCGTGACTCCCAGAAGAAAGATGAAAACCAAACCGACCCCCTGCTTCGCATAGCGGCCGACGTCTTTTCGACTCATTGGGAGGTTCATCATGCGTTGGTTGGTCCCCGTAGCCACGATCGCTCTGCTTTCATCCTCGGCGCTCGCTTCGAGTCACCGTGAAGCGCCATTCATTACCAAGAACCCGAAAGTCGACAACACCGACTTCTACCTCTTCAACAGCTACCAGACGACCCGCGCAAACTTCGTCACGCTGATCTCGAACTTCCAGCCGCTGCAAGATGCGTATGGCGGCCCCAACTACTTCTCGTTCGATCCTGAAGCGCTCTACGAGATCCACGTCGACAACACCGGCGACGCGGTCGAAGACATCACCTTCCAGTTCCGCTTCCAGAACACGCTGATCGCCAACGGCCGGGGTTTCGAGTTGGGCATCGCGCAGCCCGACGGCGGCGCCCTTCAGAACGTGTCCATCCCGTTGATCAACGCCGGTGCGATCGGCCAGGCCGACGGCGGCTTTTCACGCATCGGGGCAGCCCAGGTGCAGCTCGAGACCTTCACCGTCGGCGTGGTGCGTGGCCCCCGTCGCAGCGCGGCCCCCGTGGCGGTCAGCAAGATGGCCGGCGGCACCACCTTCGAGAAGCCGGTCGACAACATCGGCTCCAAGACTTTCCCCGCCAACAGCTACGCCAACTACGCGGCGAGCTTCATCTACGACGTGAATTTCAACATCCCGGGCTGTGCAGTCCCCGGAAAGATCTTCGTCGGCCAGCGCGCAGAAGGCTTCGCCGTCAACCTCGGCACCATCTTCGACCTCGTCAACGCTGACCCCACGGTCATCACCAACAACGCCAATCGTGGCGCCCTGATGAACCCCATTCGCAACAAGAACGTCAGCACCATCGCCATCGAGATCGACAGGAGCTGCCTGCTGAACGCGGCGGGCGGTACCGTCATCGGTGGTTGGTCGAGCGCGAGCGTGCGCCAGGCCCGCGTGATCAACCCCCAGGGCAACTACCAGGTGCCGACGCGTGAAGGCGGCGCGTGGGCCCAGGTGAGCCGTCTCGGTTCGCCGCTCGTCAACGAAGTGGTCATCGGCCTGCCCGACAAGGACCGCTTCAACTCCAGCGAGCCGAAGGACGACGGCGCCAACTTCGCCAAGTACGTCACCAACCCGACGCTCCCCGCGATCCTCGAGCTCCTCTTCAGCACGCCTGCCCCCCGCGTCTTCCCCCGCGGCGACCTGGTGCAGGCGTTCGCCACCGGCGTGCCCATGGTGAACCGCTTCAACGGCACCAACATGGCGCCCGCGCTCGGCGAAATGCTGCGCCTCAACACGGCGTTGCCTGCGACGGCGAACGGTTCGCAGAACAACCTGGGTGCACTCGGCTGCTTCACGGGCCGCAGCGCCACCATGGGCCCGGTGCTCAACACGGGAGCGGTGGGTTGCGACCCCGCTGGTTTCCCCAACGGCCGCCGCCCTGGTGATGACGTGGTCGACATCGCGCTGCGCGTCAGCATGGGCATCCTGCTCTCAGACAATGACGCACCCTCGGGTGACATCGACTTCCACGACGCCGTGTTGCAGGACGACTCGGACTTCGACGCCACCTTCCCCTACTTGAAGACGCCCAACCCGGGCACGCCGTAAGAGAGAGAGGCATCACATGATGAAGTTCAGACATGCGATCGCCGTGCTCGCGCTCGGCGCAATGATGGGTACCGGCTGCTCCTGTGAGCCGCTGGTGCCGAACCCCGATGGTGGAATGGGTGGAGGCTCTGGCGGTGGTGGTGGCGCCACGGGCGGCGGCACCGGTGGTGGTGCAGTCGGCGGTGGCGGTGGAGCCACGGGCGGCGGCGGCGGCGCAACCGGTGGTGGCGGTGGAGCCACGGGCGGCGGCGGCGGCGCGATGGGTGGCGGCGGTGGAGCCACGGGCGGTGGTGGTGGCGCGACGGGTGGTGGCGGCGGTTCGACTCCGGTGCAGTTCACGGAGTACGTGCGCAACCTCATCGTCACGGGCACCAACGGCACCACGCAGGCGGCGCCCCCGGCTGATTTCCAGGCGCTCCCTGACGATGCCCCCATCACGTACTCTCAGGGCTTCTTCGACGGGGGTACGAATTGAATCGAGTGGTCCTGATACTGGTTGCGCTGGCTTCGCTCACCTCGTTTGCCCAGCGCAACCCTGATCTGGAAAAGGCCCAGCAGCTCCTCGCGCAGAAAAAGTACGCCGAAGCCCTCAAGAGCATCGAGGCTGCGGCGAAGAAGGGTGGGCTCGAACGCGAGAGCCTGCTGACGCTGCTGGAGAGCCGGGGCCTCGCACAGGCCTCGTTGGGCCAGACCGAGAAAGCAGAAGAGAGCTTCCGGTCTGTCCTCCAGCTCGAGCCGCGGCGCGATCTGACCGGCAAGTACACCGGTAAGGTCGTGCCCGTCATCGCGGCCGCCAAGGAGTGGTTCAAGACCAACGGAGGCATCGAGCTGGGTCCCCTGGATCCCGGCGTCGAAGCGGGGCGCGTGAAGCAGATCTCGCTCTTCGTGAAGAACGATCCGCTCAAGCTGATCACCCAGGCGAAGTTCTACGTGCGCAAGGACGGCGGCGCGTGGAAGCCGGTGGAGGCCGCGATGGCCAACGGCGCTGCCGCCACCGACGTCGACGCTGAAGTGGTCGAGTGGTGGGCTGAGCTGCTCTCGGAGCGCAAGGATCAGCTGATGTTCCTCGGCTCGGCGGGCAAGCCCATCAAGCAGACCGCCCCGGCGCCGGTGGCCGTGGCGAAGGTCGAAGAGAAGAAGGCCGACGCGCCGGTGGCACAGCCGGAGAAGAGCCTGACCCCCGCGGAGAAGCCGGATGAGCGGCTCGAAGCGGTCACCATGAAGAGCTCTCCTCTTCGCCCGGTGGGTTTCGTGCTGCTCGGCCTCGGCGTCGCTGCCGCGGGCGTGGGCACGTACTTCGGCGTCACCTCGGCCAGTCAGCGGGCCAGCGTGCGAGCTGACCAGGCAGCCGGCGGCACGAGTCAGGTCGACTTGTACAACCGGGATCAGACGGCCATCAGCAATGGCGCCATCGCCAATGTCTTGTGGGCTGCCGGTGGTGCGCTGGGTGTGACCGGGTTGATCATGGTCATCCTCGGGCAAGACGTCGCCGTGGTTCCCGGCGCCGGTGGTGGTGTGACCGTGCTCGGCAAATTCTGAAATTGTTTCGCTTCGTGCGCGACGCGTGAGGGATCACACTCCTTCGCGCGTCGCGCTTTTCTTTCCCCCTCCTCAAGCTTCAGGAGTCGTCATGCGTCTTACGCTTCTCTCCCTCTTTCTCTTCGTGGGTTGCGCCACCACGAGCGCCTCCACAGGCGAAGCCGCTGCGAAACCCCCGGCCGGCGAAACCAAGGCCCCGGCCACCACCGAGGTGCCCAAGAAGCTCTTCGATCGACTCGGAGGCAAAGGCGCCATCGAGGCGGTCATCGACGACTTCCTCGGCCGGGTGGCCGGTGACGAGACGATCAACTCGGGCTTCGCGGTCGGGCATGTGCCCCGTCTTCGCCAACGCCTGGTCGAGCTGGTGTGCGCCGCTTCGGGCGGGCCGTGCACCTACTCGGGCCGCGACATGACCACCGTGCACGCGGGCATGAAGATCACCGGCGCGCAGTTCGACTCGCTGGTCGGCCACCTGGTGGCCACGCTCGACAAGTTCAAGGTGCCCGCAGGTGAAAAGGGCGAGCTGCTCGGTCTGCTCGGCCCCATGCGCAGCTCGATCGTGGAGGAACCGTGAAAAGCCCCCTCAAGCAGTTGCTGGTTTCGATGATGGTGTTGTCGGGCACGGCCCTGGCCGCCGACGCGCAGTGGGTGAAGACGCGCGGCACCGTACGCTTCATGGTCGAAGGTCCGCTCGATGACGTCATCGGCGAGACCCGGCAGTCGAGCGGCGTGTTGACCTTCTCTCCGGAGACCTGGAGCAAGGGCACCGGCGCCATCGCCGTCGACCTCGCTTCGATTCGCACGGGCATCGATCAACGCGACAAGGACATGCGGGTCGAGTTCCTCGAGACCAGCCGGTTCCCCCGCGCGGTGCTCACCATCGACAGCATCGAGAAGGCTTCGGCGCCTTCGGTGGCCGCGGGCTCGACGGTGACCGGCACGGTGGCAGGCTCGTTCGAGCTGCACGGCGTGCGGCGCGCGGTGAAGTTCCCCGTGACGCTCAAGCTCGACGCAGAGGGCAAGGCGCGCATCAGCGGCAAGTTCGACGTGCCCTTCGCCGACTACAACGTGCAGCGCCCGCAGCGGCTGTTCCTCAAGCTCGGTGACGTCGCACAGGTCAACTTCGACATGGGCTTCGAGAAGCGTGAAGAGAAGCCGGTCGCCGCGGGTGCGCCTGCACCGGTCGCGGTCGTGGTGGTTGCTCCGACGGTGGCCCAGGTTCAGCCCGCCGCCGCCAAGCCTGCGAAGCCCAGGCCGCCTCGCAAGCCGAAGCCCGCGCTCGTGTTCACGTACCAGTTCAAGGGAACCGACGCGAAGGCGCTGGGCGAGAAGTTGTTCCACGCGCCCACCACCGGTGGCGAAGGCAACAAGATGACGTGCTTCCACTGTCACGCGAAGAGCGACGAACGCTCGGGCCTCCTGCTGAAGGACGGCCACACGCGTGCGGCGAACAGCATGTACAACGCTGGCCAGCGCCCGAAGTTCTGGGGCGGCTTCGCGGCGACGGCGGGCAAGGCCGCCAACATCTGCCAGAAGCAGTACATGTTGGGCGAAGGTCTGAGCTCGGAGCAGGAAGAGCAACTGCAGGCCTTCATCGATGCGATCAGCCCCGATGGTGCGCCGGCGCTCGACTACACCACCACGTACCGCTCGATGGAGACGCTGCTGCGCGATCCCACCGGTGGCGACGCGGTCAAGGGCAAGAAGCTCGCTGATCAGTTCTGCATGACCTGCCACCTCGACGGCCGCGTCGGGCCGGTCTGGGCGCCGGGTCTGTACGAGCCTGACTGGGTCGTGCGCCGCGTGCGCCGCCTCGAGGGTCACTCGAACAAGCAGATGCCGAACTGGACGATCGCGCGCCTGCCGGACAGTGATTTGCGCGACATCGTGACGTACCTGACCAGCCCTGCTTCGGCGGCGCCGGTGTTCGACCGCAAGAAAGACGCGGAAGGCGCCAAGGGCGGCTCGCGGTAAGTCGGAGCTGATGGTTCCATTTTCGGGGCGGTCGACGGAGCAACGTCGGCCGCCCTTTCATTTGATTGGTACGCAGACCGGTGACGGAGCCCGATTCTTATTTCAGCCAACCCTCTCGGGATGACCGGTGTGAGCGGTTAGAACGGCCCGAAGAATGAAACGCGCACTCCTGCTCACGTTCCTCGCCTGCAGCCCCGTCACCCCACCCGTCACCAGCGGCGAAGCCTTCGGTGCCGAGCACGTGGGCAGCTACCACCTGGGCCCGGTGGACTGGGAGGGCACGCAGTGGAACAACTCGTGCTCGCCGTATCCGCGCGCGGTGCAGGTGCTCGAAGGCCAGTACCTCGCCGGCGTCGACAACTCGCTCAATGACAACGGCCAGCTGTGTGACGCCTGCGCGCTCGTCACCACGAGGCTGGGAAAATCGGTGCTGGTGCGAATCGTCACCACGGGCTCCTCCAACGCGCCCGGCGACATGGACCTGAGCCCCGAGGCCTGGCAGGCGATCCACGAGGAGGATCCGATGGGCACCTCTGCCAACCCGCGGCCGATGACCTGGCAGTTGGCGAAGTGCGCGCCTGGCAGCCGCATTCACCTGCAGTACCAGACCCAGGCGAACACCGACTGGACCAGCCTGTGGGTGCGCAACGCCCGCCTGCCGCTCGAGCGCGTACGGGTCAAGAGCAGCCGACACGCTTCGCTGACCGCCCTGCGCCGGGAGAGTGATGGCACCTGGAATGACGACTCCGGTTTCGGCAGCGGCGCGTTCACGCTCGAGCTGACCAGTACCAGTGGCGCCACGCTCACCCAGGAGTTCCAGAGTTTCGCCCCCGGGGCGTTGGTGGAGACCACGCTGCAATTCGAGTGAGCGCTTCTTCCAGAGAGTGGCTCGCGCTGAATTGAGACTACGGTGCCGCGCATGAGGCCGACGTCATCACGATCCCCAGCCTCACCGCGTTGATCCGGGGCGTCCTGGTGGTCGCGAATCACCTGGCCCTCGCGGTGATGCCCACGGTCCGCATCTCTCCGCTGGGCATTGCCGTCTCGCTGAGCGCAGGCCTGGGCTTCTCGTTCTGATCAGAACTCCAGCTCGGCCTCGACCCAACGGCGCAGCAGCGTCACGTCGGGCGAGCTGAGCAGCGCATCGGGATTGCCGCGGGAGAGCGCGGCCACCACCTCTTCCATGTCGACCTGCGTGCGTTTGCCGTCGTCACGCGTGAGGTAGAGGCGGCGCGTCTTCGGATCGCCCGTCACGCAGCCGAAGCGGCGGCCGTCTTTCGAGAAGGTGAGCGTACCGGCGACCACCACGTCGATGGTGCGCTCGTCTCCATCGATCACCAGCAGCGTGCGTCCGTCGCGGCGGGCGAGATGGGCGAAGCGGGTTCCGTCGGGGCTGAGCACGAGTGAGCTGGCCCACTCCCAGTTGGAGCGCGTCTGGCCGTCGACGATCACCGCCACCCTGTTCTCCCCGAGCGAAGTCGAGGGGGCACGTGCGGTGGCGATGAAAGCGACGTGGTCGCCGCCGACGACAGGCGCTTCGACTTCATCGAAGGGACCGAGTTCATGCTCGCCGATGAAGAGGAATTGATCCGCTTCACGCTGCGCGACGAAGACGAGTCGGCCTGATGCAGTCCGCGTCAGCTTCGACTTGATCGACTCGAACGGACCGCGCTGTTGCGTGCCGTCGATGATCCATTCCTGCTTGCCGCGGCGGCCGGCGTAGGCGGTGCCGCTCGTGGTGAGCAGACCCGCGATTCGATCGAACGGTTCGCCTGGTTTCCCGTCGACCACCACGCGCCACGCGCCTTCCGTTCGGGCGACGATGACGTCGGGCGTGCCGACGTGGAGTTCGGCCACGCTCTCGAACGGGCCCTGCTCGATGCCGTCGATGACCGCGTAGCTCGCGCCTTGCCGGCGACCGACGAAGCCGCTTCGTGTACCGAGGCGAAGCTGGCCCACTGCATCCATCGGCGTGCTGCGTTTGCCGTCGAGGATCGCGAAGACGCTGGGGCCCTGCTGCGCGGCGAAGGCGACGTGTGAGCCGGTGAGCGTGAGTGAGCCCGGGAGAATGGTGTCGAAGGGCTCAGTCGGATTGCCGTCGTGAACGGCCAACCACTTGCCCGCCTTCTCCGCGGTGTACGCGAGGTGGTTGTCTTTGAGCTGCAGCTCGCCGATCGCGTCGAAACGCGGGCCTTCTCTGCCGTCGTGGATGACCGACCAGCCGTCGGCGAACTCAGCGGGATAGGCGAGGTGCCCGTCGTCGGTGAGGACGAGTGCGTCGACTCCGATGCCGCGGACTTTCGGGCCGTCGCGTGTGTCGAGGCGGACGTGTTGTGTGTTGCCTTCTTCGATGACCGAGACGATGTGGCGGCGATCGTCGCTGCGGCCGTACCAGACCAGGTGCGTGCAGCTGCTGAGGAGAAGAAACAGGAGGCTCCCTCTCCCTGCGAGAGCGGGGAGAGGGTTGGGGTGAGGGGCTTTGCTGGGAGACCGAGGCGGGCCCCTCACCCCGACCCACTCCCCGCTTCGCAGGGCGAGGGAGGTCATTTTGCGCGCACCGGCAGCGTCAGGAGCCCTCGCGAGCTCGTCACCATGCCTTTCGCCACCGTACGCCCCGCAACCGTCGCTTCGACTTCGTAGCGTTGGAGATCCTCGACCACGCGCATCAACTTCACGCGGTAGTCGAGGCGTTGCCCGGCAAACACCGGCGCCAACAACTTCACCTCGATCGCGCCAGCCAGCCCACCACGTGACACCGGATCAGGATCAGCCCCGAGCAGCGCCGCAAACTGTTCGGTCAACGCGGGCTGATACCCGGGGTGCAGGCGGTAGCCGAGCTCCAGGTTCTGCAGCGCTGCGAAGACGGTGTCGGGCGCAGGCACCTGCTGCCGCGCAGCCCACAGAATGTGCAGCAGATTGGTCGACTGAAGCAGACCTTCGATCGTGTAGACGCCCGGCCACAGATGCAGCCCGGGGAAGTGCCCGTCGAACACCGGCTCGTTCGACGAGATCAACCGCGTGGCCCACAACGACGGCTGCTCACCGTCTTCGTACGCCTCGACGCGGTCCACCATCAAGAGCGGCCGCCGGTGCGGGATCAACCGCTGCACCACGTCGGGACCGAGGTCGAGGATCGTCTTCACGGCCTGGTTTGTAGCTCACGAAGCGCGGAGAGCGTTCGCTCCAAGTCGCTCGCGTCTTCGGTGGTGAGCACGCGCACCGAGTTGCCCAGGTTCTTTCGCACGAGGCCGCGCAGCACCAGGCCGGGGCCGATGGTGACGAAGGTGTCGACGCCCTGCTCTGCCGCGGACTTCAGCGCGGCGCTGAAGTGCACGGGTTGGGTGAGGTGATCAGCGAGCGATTCGAGGCGACCGTCGACTTGCTTCAGCGCGGTGCGGAACTCTTCGACGGCTCCGGACATCGCGGCGTGGTGCCAGGGACCGGAGACGGGGATTCGGCGGCCGGTGATTCCGCGCAGCGCGGCTTCAGTGCCGCTGATCACCACTTCGTCGGGTGCGTTGATGGCGGCGATCTGGATTCCGGGGCGGAGCAGCGCGTTCGCCGCTTCGAGCGAGTCCAGGGCGAGGAGGCCTCCTGGGTTTCGCGCGGCTTCTCTTGCCATCAGGGATCCGCGTAGGGCGGCGAGGTTGACGGTGGCCTCGGGTGACATGACTCCGGAGGCTCCGAACGCGATGAGTGCTCCGAGTGAATGGCCGAGCATCATTGGCCCCTCACCCCGACCCTCTCCCCGTTGGGGCGAGGGAGATATCGCCATGCAGATTGCGGCCAGCACGGGCTGGAGGACTTCGGTTCTTTCGAGCGCACGACCGGCGTTCGCTTCGAGATCGATCGTGGTCGCGAGCTCGAGCAGTTCCCGGCCTCCCGGCAGGGTTCGCGCCAACCTCACGCCGGACAGCACGTTGCGCGCGCCTTGCCCGGGGAAGAGATAGGCGATCACAGCGTCAGGCCACCATCGACCACCAACGCCTGACCGACCACGTACGCCGAGTCATCGGACGCGAGAAAGAGCACCGCCTTCGCGATCTCCTCACCCGTGCCCAGGCGTCCGAGGGGAATCTGCGCCTTGCGCGCATCGACCACGCGGCGATCCAACGCCTCCGCCATGCCCGTGGTGCACACGCCCGGCACCACCGCGTTCACCCGGATTCCACGGGGCGCGAGCTCGGCCGCGAGGCTCTGCGTGAGCGCGATCACCCCACCCTTCGAGGCCGCGTAGTTCACCTGACCCACGCTCGCTCGCTGACCCGCGATGGAAGCCACGTTCACGATGACGCCGTGCTTCTTGCCCATCATGGGCCTGACCACCGCGCGGCAGACGTTGAAGGTGCCGTCGAGGTTGGTCGCGATGACCTGCTTCCAGCTCTCGCGCTGCATCACCGGAAAGAGTTCGTCACGCGCGACGCCAGCGTTGTTCACCACCACGTCGAGTCGCGGCCGGGAGATCAACATCCACGCGACCGCTTCTTCGACCTTCGTCGCGTCGGTCACGTCGAAAGCGACCGTGGAGCCATCACCACCCGCGGCGCGCACGAGCTCGAGGGTCTGCGCTGCAGCGGCGGTTCCCACCCGATGACCGATGAAGACGAACGCACCTTCCGCACCGAAGGCGACGGCGATCGCGCGGCCGAGGCCACGGGAAGCGCCCGTCACCAGCACCGTCACATCACGAAAGCGCATCACTGCAGCCCGAGCCCGGGAAACTCGGCGGAGTTGCGATCGGCCCAGGTGTGCCGCTGCGGACTCACGTAGAGGCTGCGGTTGTTGATCACCGGCGGTGACGTGGTGCGGGCCGGCTGACCTGCGATGAACAATCCACCGATTCCGGGCACGGCGAACGGCAGATCGATCAGCGCCGCACCGACCCAGGTCTTCAAGGTGTGCGACTCGCCCGCGGTGAGCAGCTTTCCGATCTGCTGGCCGTCCAACAGCACGGCGTCGCCGGCCGCGATGGGCCCTCGAGCGACGACGCAGGTGAGGCGTGCCTTCGTTCGCGTGGCCTTCACTGCCGAAGAGCCGACGTAGTTCTTCCCCGGAGCGAGCCGCCACTGCAGGCCCAGCTCGACCGGCCCCAGCTGCGCGCTGCCTTCTTTGCGGATGTTGAAGAACCAGTTCTCCAACGCGCATTGATCGAGGGCTTCGAGGCTGACCGTCGCCAATTCCCACGTGCGGCCTCGAGCGAGCAGCTCGGTGCGCAGCGATTCGAACGCCGCGTTGGGGATCAGCAACTCGTAGCCGTACTCACCCGTCTTCCCCGCTCGAAAGCAGATGGTGCCTTCGTCAGCGCGCATGAAGGAGAGGTACGGCATGCCGATGACGTCGGCGCCCAGACACGCGGCGAGCAGATCCCACGCCCACGGGCCGTGCAGCGAGAGCATGCGGTGCGTCTGGTCGAGCCGCTCGAGTTGCAGGTCGGTTCCGACGGCGTGCGTGCGCACCCAGGCTTCGAGTTCTTCGGCGCTGGGGCCTTCGCAGATCAGAAAGTAGCGCTCGTCGTCTCGCGCGACGTACGCATCGGCGAACACCGTGCCGTCTTCACGCAGCAGCACCGTGGGGCGCAGCTGGGTATCTTGCAGCGAGAGCGCGGCAGGACAGATGCGATCGAGCGTCGCGAAGGCGGAGGAGCCACTGACTCGCAACGTGACCACATGCGCGGATTCACACAGCGCAGTGGTGGTGCGGATCGCGCGGAGTTCGTCAGGCAGCGACATGGGCGACTCCCTGCTTCTTCAGCACCAGGTCGACCAGGCCGTTCACCGTGCGCATGGAGGAACGTGCGACGGCCCCGTCTTCGAGATGGAAGGAGAATTCGGTCTCGAGACTCACCACCAGCTCGACCGCGTCGACTGAATCGAGGCCGAGACCGGTGCCGAAGAGCGGCGCGTCGGGATCGATCTCTTCCGGCGCTCGCTGCACGTGGAGATTTTCGATGAGGATCCGGCGCACCCGCGCGAGCTGCTGCGCTCGCGTCTCGAGGTAGGTCGACAAGGCGGGGTTCATGCGGTGCTCCGTTCGAGGACCACGGCGCAGGAGGCCGCGGTCGAGACATCGGTGATCAAGATTCGGCCGGGGCCGAGTCGGAGGGTGTGAACGGCGTTCACGGCCGCGATGAGCGAGCCTGAGGCCAGGGCGTCGCTCCCTGAGACCTCCTCGATGGCTTCGTTCAGTTGGTTGGGTCCTTTGATTGACCAACTCTTGACCCTCACCCCGACCCTCTCCCGAAGGGAGAGGGAGTCCAGGACGATTGCGGCGGCGGCGTCGCTTCGACCGGTGTCTCTGGCGAGATCCACTTCGTCGACCGCTGCGATCACCATGCGATCGGCGTCGGTGCGTGACTCGAGGTGAATCGCTCCCAGAATGAGCGCCAGCAAGCCGCTGCCGGATCCACAGGTCACCGCGGTGGTCGGCCCCCGGAGCCCGAGCAGACGTGCCGCGGTGCCGGCCGCGCTGTTGAGCACGAGCCTCGTGAAGGCGGGCGCCGAACACTTCACCAACCCCCGATCTTTCACGCTGATGCGGAACTCATGCCACGAACGCGGTGAGGCGTTGGTGGTGCCCACGAACAACCCGGTGCGTTCTCTCGCGCTGCCGGTGAGCACCAACTCGGCGTCGGCGAGCGCGAGCGCCACGGCCGCCGTCAGTGAGTGCGAAGACGGATCCATTCCGCGCGTGTCGGCGGTGGGCACCAGCGTCTCGAGGCGGAATGGCGCGAGGCGCTTCGAGCCTTCCGGCGGAGCGATCGCGCTGATTCCCGAGATGAACACCGGGCGTGAAGTCACCTCGCGGCGCGGCCTCAACTTGCGCGAGACCGACACCACCGCGTTCGCACCACCAAACGCCGAGTTCGTACAGAGCGCGTGTTCGAACACCAACGGCCTGGGCACAGACTGCGCGATCGGATCCACAGGTCCACGCCGGCGCGGCCTGGTGAAGTGCAACGTGGGCAACACCTGGCCGTGCTGCATGCCCAACAACGTGGCGATCAGCTCGAGCACGCCCGCGGCACCTTGCGCGTGCGCGAGGTAACTCTTGGTCGAGCTCACCGGGAGCTGATCAGCCCGCGCTCCGAAGACCTGCGCGATGGCCTGCCACTCCGCGGGATCATTCGCGGCCGTGCCCGTGCCGTGCGCGTTCACGTAACCAATGTCGTCAGCGCCGAGCCCCGCATCCTCGAGCGTGCCCTGCAGCGCGCGCGCGACACCCGCGCCCGACGGCTCGGGAGAAGTCGCGTGGTACCCATCACCCGAGAGCGCGTAGCCCGAGAGGCACGCGATGAACGGTGCTCCACGCGCTTCGGCTTCAGGCGCACGCTCGAGCACCAGGAAACCGGCGCCTTCGCCCAACGTGGTGCCCACCGACTCGCTGAACGGCGAACACTTCTCCTTGCTCAACAAACCCAGCGCGTGAAAGCCCGCGAAGATCTCCGGGCACAACACATCGGCTCCACCCGCGAGCACCACGTCGGCCAGGCCTTGGTCGAGCAAGTCGCGGCCCACACCCAACGCATTGGTGGAAGACGAACACGCGGTGGAGACGGTGAGCACCGGCCCCTTGATGCCCAACGCAGCGGCGACGTCGGCGCTCGCTTCGTGCAGTCCACCCAGATGACTGCCCATGCTGGTGCCGAGCACGAGGGCCACACGCTCTGGCCGCTCGAAAGAAACCGACGCCATGGTGAGCGCCTCACGCCCCGCCAGCGTCGCGAACCGCACACACAACGTGCGGGTGGCCATCGCGTCGTCGACCTCCACCGTACCGGGCACGGCCACCATGCCGCCCAGGTGCGTACTGAAGGTGTCGGTGGCGAACCGCTCGATGACACGAATGCCATCACGCCCGGCGGCGAGCTCTGCCCAGATGGCCTCGACGCCCTGACCGAGCGCACAGACGGCGCCCTGGCCGGTGATGGCAATGGGAACCCGGCTCATTTCCCCGCGGCCAACAACACCAACCCGAT
This sequence comes from Archangium sp., assembly GCA_031412555.1. GTDB lineage: Bacteria > Myxococcota > Myxococcia > Myxococcales > Myxococcaceae > Archangium_A. Next base: position 88,304 of record JANODF010000057.1, read on the forward strand.
GATCAACGTGATGATGCCAGCGATGCCCAGCAACGCGCCGAAGGTGAGGCCGAGCGCGAGGCCCACGCCCTGCGTCGCGGTGGAGGTCGCAAACCCGATGCCCACCAGCGAGACGCCCAGCCCCAGCGCAATGCCCCCCGCGGTGAGCACCACGGTGCTGGCTTTGGTGCCCTTCTTCGCGGGCGGCTCGTTCGGCTTGAACGGCGCGACGTCGGTACCGCGTGACTCCTGCTCGGGAACCAGGGGCGGTGGCGGCGGAGGAGGACTCAGCTCACCCGAACCGCCCACGGCGGCACCTTCAGTGGGCTGGCCCTGCCAGATGAGCGCGTTGCCGATGACGGCGGCGGCGTTGCGTTCGGCTTGCGAGCGAGCGCCGTGGCGCGCGGCCACCTTGTGCATCTTGCCGGTGTACTCGGTGAGCGTGAGCTCGGGAGACTGACGCAGCCGCGCGCAGGTGTGACTGGAGAGCGAACGCAGCCGGGTCCGCTGCTTGAGGGAGACTCCGAAAGAGGCTGCCTCTTCGTCGACCGCGCCCATCACGCGCATGCCGAGCTGAGGGTCGTCGCGCAGGGCCTTCGAGACTTCGGCGCGCTCGGTGGGGGAGAGCCCCTCGAGCATCGCGGTCATGCCGAACATCGCGTCGTCGAACTCACCCATCGAATCGCGCAGGCGCTGCTGAACGCCTTCGTGCGCGAGCTGATCACGGGGCAGCTCCTGCAGCGTGCCGACCAGCAGCAACGAGCGCAGCGTCTTCTTGGTGAGCTCTTCACCGTGTTTGGCACGCGCGGCCACTTCGGTGTCCTGGGTGGCGGGGAGGAACTTGTCGAAGAAGTTCCCGTTGCCGATGGAGCTCAGCGCGGTGTCGAGCGACGAGAGGAAACCATCCATCTCTCCTGCGCCAACGGAGGCCGGATTGCTCAGCAGGGTGGCACAGCCGGAACCGCTCAGGCTGGCCACGGCACCCAACTTCAGGACGTCACGTCGATCCATACAGCCCCCGGTCGAAGGAAGGACCGGAGGCTACACGAGTCTTTTCCGAGCGGGGCCTCAGTCGTCGAGGGGCGCCTCTCGAGTGAGTCCGCGTGTTCCTTTCAGAGAGGAGACTTCACTTCGCGACGGGAACCGGAGCGAGCGTGGGCCCACCCTCGTTCTCCATGCGCTTGATGTCGGACTTGTCTTCGAGGCTCAGGCGCGGCTTGACGCTGGCCAGTGCACGCGTGCGGGCGCGGCTCCAGGCGTTGACGGCAAGTGCGATGGTCGAGGCGACCGCGGCGACCACGAGGGAGACAGCGGTCCACTTCTTCGGTTTTGAGGTCTTCATGGAGCCGATGCGCAGCAGCATCCAGGCCGCGCTGCGATCAGTGCGGTTGCGGGGGCTTGGCTCGTTGCACCCGGTCACTTTGGTGCGCTGCCCGGTTCAGTTTGATGGAGCGATCAGCGCTTGAGCAGTTCCCACAGCGTGTTCTGGCCGAGGATGGCGCCGGCGCAGAGGGCCCCCCCGAACGCCGCTCCGCCCACGCCGCACGACGCGATGTCTGCTCCCGTGAGGTAGAGGCCGGGCACGCTGGTCTTCGCTCTGAGGCCGAGAGAGAAACGCTGCGGCGAGCTGTCGAGCCCGTAGATTTCGCCGCGCCGGTGACCCGAGAAGTGAGCGGTCGACAACGGCGTGGAGAGCTCGGCGTGATCGACCTTGCCTCTCAACTGGGGCAGGCGCCGATACACGGCTTCGAGCAGGCGATCCTTGAAGCGATTCTTGAACGCCTCGTACTCAGGCCCCCGCTTCTGCCACTGGCTGCCTTCCCACTTCGAGAACCACTCCCACTTCGCCATGGTGATCACTTCCGCCGTGGCACGCCCGGGATGACGCCGTTGGAAGTCGGGATCCTTCGCGGAAGGAAACGAGAAATAGAGCATCGGAAACGGCGCTTCGGGATCCGCGGCGAAGCGGGCCACGTTCTCGTCGTGACGTTCGTCTGGGTAGACCCACAGATTGGTGCCGGTCAGCCCCAGCTCGGCGTCGGTGTGTTTGAAACCCAAATACAAACAGAGATACGCAGAGGACGGCGGCGGCTGAACGAAGTCACCGGGCACCAGGCGGCCGAAGGTGTTGGGCACACCCGCATCGCTGATGATCACCGGCGCACGGAACTCTTCGCCGGTGGTGAGCTTCACGCCGACCGCGACTCCGTCTTCGAGAATCACCTGCTGCACCTCGGCCGAAATCGCCAGGTGCCCACCGGCCGCTTCGATGGCCGGCGCGAGCGTGCGCGCGATCTGCGACGAACCACCCACGGGGTAGAACGCGCCCTCGAGGTAGTGCTCCACCACCGTGGCGTGAACGGAGAAGCTCGACTGTGCCGGCGCCACGCCGTAGTCGCCGTACTGGCCGGTGAGCACGGCGATCAGCTCTTCGTTCTGCGTCAGCGTGAGCAACACGTCGCGCGTGATGCGCTCATCCCTGTTGGATGAAGTCATCATGAACGCGACCTCACCCCGGCGCGCGGTCCTGCTGATCAGCTTGACGTACGCTTCGATGGCCGCGCGCTCTTGCGGAAATGATTCAGCCAGCTTCGCGATGAAGTTCTTCGCGCCCGCCACCAGCTCGTACCTTCGCGCGCCCAGCTCGATGGCGTCGTAGGCCTCAGGCAACGGAGCCCAGCGCAACTGCCCCCCGGTCAGCCCATCGAACAGCGGCCGCAGCGTGCCCTTCTCGCCCACTGAACCGACGTAGTGCACCCCGACGTCCCACTCGTAACCGGGCCGGGTGAACACGTGGGTGTAGCCGCCGATCCGGTAGTGGCGCTCCAACACCAACACGCGCTTTTGCCCGTACTTCGCGAGCGCCGCGGCCGTGATGAGGCCACCGATACCGCTACCGATGACGATGGCATCGAAGACCCCATTCGGGGGGTACTGCTTGAAGGAGCGACCGACGTGCATGACCTCTCCACACGTAGCACGTGATTGGTGCCCCTTAGGCCCGGAGAGGGACGATAGGGGTGGTCAGGGACTGCCATGGGTGACACAGAACAAGGCAATGACGACGACTGTGTTCAAGAGCGAGAGTCAGCCGGACTGGGGCATGGGCCTCGTAGTCGAAGATGGCGCTGATCATTGGGTGCTCTACTTCGAACACGGCGGTCGCAAGAAGTTCATCAAGAGCAAGACCAAGGGTCTGGTTCCGGTGACCCTCGACGCCAAGGCGCTCGCGTCGCTCGAGACCAAGTCGCACTCGCGTGCCGCACGCGCAGGCAAGAACCCCAAGCCCAAGAAGGTCGGGCTGCCCAAGAAGGCCGTGGCTCGTTTCGAGAGCCTGGCGCAGCAGATCCTCTTCTTCGAGAAGCTCTTCCCCGGCGGCTTCGAGGGCGAGAAGTTCACCAAGGAAGAGCGCGGCGTGGCCGGTGTGGTGAGCAAGAGCGGCAACAAGACCGACGCGATCACCATCGCGCGTGAAGAGCTGTCGGCCGCGAAGTTCGCCAGCGCCACGCCCGCGGAGATCTTCGAGAGCGCCACCAAGCTGCTCAAGGGCACCAACATCGTCTTCCCCATCGAAGGCTCGATTCCCTTCATCGGGATGGATGAGAAGGCCCGCACCACCGCGGTGGCCGGCCTCAAGCAGCTGCTGCACGGCGAAGGCGACTACGCCCTGCGCGTCGAGCGTTTCACCGGCAGCGTCGCGCTGAAGGACAAGAAGGGCACGGCGAAGATCGTCGGCTGGCCCTTCGCCACCGTGTTCGGCGCGCTGTTCAACCCCACCACGTTCAGCTGCGTGAAGCCCACCCCGTTCGCCAGCCAGGCGGCCACGCTGGGCCTCGTGGTCGAGAAGAGCCAGCCGGTCACCGCGCGCGGCTACACCCAGTTCCACGAGATCGTGACGCTGACCCAGGCCAAGCTCATCGAAGCGGGCCAGAAGCCGCGTGACCTGCTCGACGTCGCGTCGTTCATCTGGCGCACGCACGCCGAGAAGCCGACCGAAGCGGTCTGACCGTCACGGGTGCTGGTGGGGAAAACGACGTGCTTCCGGGTACGGCATCACGTCGTCTTCCACGCCGCGCCCGAGCTGTTCCTGTTTCTGCTGCCAGAACTCCGCGGTGGCCAGGTCTCCATGCATGGAGAGGAACAGCTCGCGCGCCTTGTCGGTGTTGAAGAGAAACTTCGGCAGCTCTTCCGGGAAGATGTCGTGCGCGCCCACGAAGAACCACGGCTCGCCTGACCAGTCTTCTTCGTCATCGCGGGCGGTGGGCAGCTTGCGAAAGGTGCAGTCGGTCACCTTCGCCAGCTCGTCGTAGTCGTAGAACACCACGCGCCCCGCGCGCGTCACGCCGAAGTTCTTGAGCAGCAGGTCGCCTGGAAAGATGTTCGCGCCCGCGAGCTCACGCACCGCCTGGCCGAACTCGAACAGCCCGTGTTTGAGCTTCGCGTCGTCGGCCCCTTGCAGCCAGACGTCGAGGGGCACCATGCGCCGCTCGATGTACACGTGCTTCAGCACCAGCTTGTCTCCGTCCAGCTCCAGCTGTGAGGGCGCCAACTGCTTCAACTCCGCGAGCAGCGCGGGATTGAGGCGGGTGGTGGGCAACGCGACCTGCGAGTACTCCAGCGCGTCTGCGAGGCGGCCGACGCGGTCGTGGTATTTCACCACCAGGTACTGCTCCATCACCTTCTGGCGATCGACGTCCTTGGGCGGCTCGAAGTGATCGCGGATGACCTTGAACACGTACGGGAACGAGGGGAGCGTGAAGACGACCATCACCATGCCCTTGACGCCCGGCGCGACGACGAAACGATCGCTGGAGTGCCGCAGGTGCTCGAAGAGATCGCGGTAGAACTCGGTCTTGCCCTGCTTCTGCAGGCCCAGCGCGATGTACAGCTCGGCTGCGGGCTTGCTGGGAAAGAGCGTCTTCAGGAACGCGATGAAGCCCGAGGGCACTTCCATGTCGACCATGAAGTAGGCGCGCGCGAGCGAGAAGAGCGTGCCCAGCTGCTCCTGCCCCGCCAGCGCGCCGTCGAGATACAGCTCGCCTTTCGAGTTCTTGCGAATGGGCACCGCGAATGGAATTTCGACGGTGCCGGTGTCGAGCCGGCCCACCAGATAGGCGGAGCGGTTTCGATAGAACAGAGAGCTGAGCACGTGCACCTGCAATGACTGCGTCACCTCTCGCGGCTTGGGCAGCAGCTCGCTGACCACGCGCAACAAGGCGTGCAGGTCACGCTCGAGGTCTTCCCAGGGGCACACCAACTGCGCGTCGAGGAAGATGGCCTTGAGCGTCGCGCGCAGCCCGAGCTCAGCGGGGTAGTAGACGTTGTAGGTGGGGCGCAGGCTCTCGATGTGTTCGGTGGAGACCGCGCGCCGCCAGAAGATGTGTTGGTTCGTGTAATAGGTGCGCACCAGCACTCGGGAGGCGACCGAGTTGAAGAAGGTCTCCGCCAGCTCGGGTTGCTGATGCTCGAGCAGCAAGCCGACGTAGGCGTGCTTGATGGCCGGCCACAACGACTCTTCATTCACGCGCGGAAATTGCTGGAGCGTGGCGACGCCTTCGCGCACGCGCAAATCGTACATGTCGATGCGTTCACGATTGGCCGAGCGCACCGCCGCCCAGTCACTGGCTTCGAAACGCTCCTTCGCACCCGCGCTGATGGCCCGGAACAAGCGGTAGTGCTTGTCGAACCCCGCGAGAATGGCGCGTGCGATGTCTTGAGGCCCGTCGTTCGTCACGCGCTGAAGATGCCCCACGTCGAGATGAACTGCGAGTGCAAGTGGCTCCGCGACGACACGGAGGGACTCACTCGATACGGTCGCGATCGATGCGGGGGAGCTGAGAGAGCTCTTCTTCCCACATCGCCGAACGCAGCTTGCCGCGGGCCGTGCGTTGCGGTGCGTCGCCCAGGTTGCCCATCATCTTCTCGCCCTGCCACGCGCCGAGCAGCGCCACGAAGAAGCCGATGCCGCCGCCCACCAGCACCTTGGTGAGATCGAAGGTGAAGAACCAGCTGGGCATGAAGAAGCCCATCAGGAACACGATGAGCACCGAGAGGAACGCGCCGACCGCGGGCTCCATCAGCCGGCGACCGGGGCTGAGCACGCCCACCGCCAGGCCGCCCAGGTAGAGCGCGCCGAGGTGGAGCAGCATCTGCACCTGGTAGTGGAACATGGGCGAGACGTACGCCCCGGCGATCAACGGGCCCAGCCAGGTGCCGATGATCAGCTCGACCGCGAGGAAGAGGACCAGGCTCAGCAGCGTCCAGCCGGTGCTGAAGGGGCGTTCGTGGGGGTCGTCCATGTCGGCGCAGCGTAGCCGACGGTGCATCGTTCGCATCGAGCGGGAATGGGAATCCGCCTCAATCACCGGTCTCCCCGGGCACTTGCCGTGCGAACAGAGGTGGCATCTCGACTGCGCTCGATGCGAACGGTCAGTCGAGCGAGATCAGCCCTTGCCGCAGCGCCAGGGTCACCGCCGAGGTGCGATCGTCGACGTCGAGCTTCCCGAAGATGTTGCTCAGGTGAATGCGCACCGTGCCGTCGGCCACGCCGAGCGCCTGGGCGATCTCCTTGTTCGACGCACCGGTGGACAACGCGCGCAGCACCTCGAACTCGCGCGAAGACAACACCGGGCGTTGCTCCAGCTCGGTGAAGGAGCGCCGCTGGGAGGTGGTCCACACCATGCGACCGGCGGCCACCTCGTACACGCTGCGCATCAACGCGCCGGGTTCGGTGTCCTTGGACAGAAAGCCGAACGCGCCCGCGAGCTTCGACTGACGCGCCGACTCCAGCGTGCCCTGCCCACTGACCACCAGCACCCGGGCAGGACAACTCTGCGCGCGCAGCTGCTCCAGCACCTGCAACGCGTTGAGCCCGGGCAACCAGAAGTCGAGCAACGCCACGTCGGGGGTCAGCTCGAGGCACGAGGCCATCGCGCTGGGACCGTCGTGCGCTTCGGCCACGATGGTCAGCCCCGGCGTCGCGGAGATCATCGCGCGCAGGCCCAGCCGGGTGACGGGGTGATCATCTGCCAACACCACGCGGTAGCTCACGTCTTCATCTCCTTGAGCCGGATCAACGCCTGGGCACGCGCCTCGTGCAACCGCGGCAACGCAGCGCTCACCTGGTCGATGGGCAACGCGCACAACACCGACAGTTCATGCGCGCCGATGAGCGCCGCGCTTCCTTGCAGGCCATGCAACAACGCGCGGGCTTCCTCCACCGCTTGACGCTCCAGCGCCTGGGCGACGGCGGCGAGCTCTCGCTGGCTGCTCTCATCGAAGGCCTGGGCGAGGTTCTCGTCAGTGCGGACGACCGGCGTGCTGCGCACCACGAACCGATCGAGCACGGCTCTCAACTCTTCTGCCCGGAAGGGCTTGCGCAGAACGCCTTGCGCGCTGCTGACCAGCTTCTCCACGTCGACCGCGTCGGCGGTGAACCAGACCACCGGGGTCTGCACACCCGACGCACGCAGCCGCTGCAACACCTCGGGCCCTTCGAGATCCGGCATGCGCACGTCGAGCAGAATGAGCGCGAACCGATGCTCCAGCGCAGCGGCCAGCGCGTCTTCACCCGATGAGACGGTGTGCACGTGACAGCCTTCGCGCTCGAGCAGCGAGCGGGAGAGCTGACGGCTGACCTGGTGATCATCCACCACCAGCACCTGGCCCTCCCGCGAGCTCGCGCGCGGTTGCACGGCGATGACCTCGGGTGCGTCGGCCGCTTCGGCCGTGAGCGTCACCGTGAAGCGTGAACCCTGACCCGGGGTGCTGATCAACGTGAGCTCACCACCGACCAGGCGAAGCAGCTTACGCGCGATGGACAACCCCAGGCCCGAGCCGCCGTAGCGCCGCGAGATGCTGGCGTCGGCCTGCGCGAAGGGCTCGAAGATCTGCTCGTGCACTTCGGGGGGAATGCCGATGCCCGTGTCCGAGACGGTGAGCTGCAGCGCCTTCCTCTTTCCTTCCAGCGGCGCGACCTTCAGGCTGATCACCACCCGGCCCTTGTCGGTGAACTTGAGCGCGTTCGACACGAGGTTGCTCAACACCTGCCGCAGACGCGCGTCGGTACGCACCACGCAGGGGCCCGGCTCGCGCTCGACCTCGAGGCTGTTGCCCTTCATGCGCGCGGTGGCCTCGAAGACGGCCTCGAGATCATCGACCAGCGCGGCCAGGTCGACCGCGCGCAGCTCCGCTCGCATGCGCCCCGCATCGACGCGGGAGAAGTCGAGCACCTCGTCGACGATCTCCACCAACGCATCACCGCTGCGCTGCACCGCTTGCAGCAACGCGCGCGCTTCATCGGGGAGCGGGTGCTCCAGCGCGAGCTCGGTGGAGCCGAGGATGCCGTAGAGCGGCGTGCGCACCTCGTGACTCATGCGCGCGAGGAAGTCGGCCCGGGCGCGCGCCAGCCGCTGCGCTTCTTCGGCGGCCGCGGCGCGTTCACTCACGTCACGCAGCGACAACACCTCGCCTGCCGCCGCGCCCCGGTGCAGCTCCACGCGCGAGTGCAGGACCGCGAAGGTGCGACCGGCGTGCGTCCACTCCGTGCCGCGCAACGCAACGAGGCCCAACGACTCGAGCGAGACCCCGAAGAGCTTTTCGGCCTCGACCTGCACCAGAGAACGGAACGCTTCGTTCGAGTCGAGCACCCGCCCGCGGCCGTCGAGCACCAGCACCGGATCGCCGAGCTTCTCGAACACCAGGTTGCGCGCCGCGGGAATGAGCTCGAGCATCTGCCCGCGCGCCAACGCGACGGACCACATGCCCACCATGCCCACGTGACCGAACATGGTCAGGTCGAGCGCCGGGTCAGGGGCCCAGCCCGCGAGGAAGACGAAGTTGCTCAGCCAGGGCGCCACGTTGCCCAGCAGGAGCATGCGCGCCTGCCTCTTGCTGAGCGCGCTGCCCGACCAGAGCTCGCGCAGGTAGACCACCGTGCACCAGCCCACGCAGACGTAGGCGAAGGCGGCCCAGAGCCAGAAGCCCCAGCCGGCCACCGTCGCGCGCATCACGAAGCCGTCGCGCGCCGACAGCTCGTTGCTCACCTCGACCGCGTGGTGCGAGCCGTTGGTGAGCCAACCGATGATGAGCAGCAGGCTGGGCGCCACCATCAACCACGCGCGCGCCCCTCGGAGCGGCTCGCGACCCGACCAGATGAACGCGAAGTTCAGCCCGGCGATGGGGATGAAGGAGAACCCCACGTACTGCAGGAAGACGCCGACCCGCTTGAGCGGCATGGTGGCCGCCGAGAGATCCCACACCAGGCCCACGGCGTCGATCAGCAGGAAGACCACCAACACCAACAGCGCCTGGGTGACCGGTGAACGGCCCCTCGCCCGAACCCAGGCACCGATGCCCAGAGTCAGCAGGCCGGCCAGCGCGATGAACGGAGCGTAGGGGTTGAATTGCCACATCGGGGGAGAGGCCAGCCTAGCGCGGATGATCGCGGAGCCGCAGCGCACTGCTTCGGGCTAGGAACGGGGCATGGCGCGCGCGGCGATGGTGGGGTGGCTTCTCCTGGCAGCAGGGTGCGGAGGCTCGGTCGAGGGCTCGGTGCGCGGCCACACGTTGCGCGTCGCTGCAGCCGGCTTCGTGCTCCAGCACCTGGTCGCGGGACAAGAACCGTTCGTGAACGTGTTTCTCTCTGACGCACCCGACGTCTGCGAACGCCTGGAGACCAGGATGCTCGTCGGTGGCGCGAACGAGCTGCAGCTGGGGTTCTTCCGGCTGGGCGGTGATGGCAGCTTCGTGGCGGTCACGCCCGGGGACATGCCGGTGGTGGCGGTCGTACCCCAGCGGGAGGGCGTGTATGGGGCGGCCTTCTTCTCGAACTTCGACCCGAGCTGCCAGCGCACGCTCCCGAGAAACGACTCCGTCGGCGTGGACGGGCTCATCAGGTTGGAGAGCTTCGACCCGGAGACCACGGCCATCGGCACCTTCGAGCTGGTCTTCGGCAGCGGAGACGAAGTGAAGGGCAGCTTCGAGGCGCGGCGCTGCAGGTCGCCGCTCACCGGTACGACCAGCGCCTGCGACCCGCTCAGGTGAGGTTCACGCCCGAGGGGGCGATGGAGGCAGCTGGCCGCGGATGATCCGCTCTTCTTCGCCCAGGGCGCGCACCGCGTCGAGAGCGCGATCGGAGATCCGCTGATCCGCCTCGGGGCCCTCGAGCAGGCCGTCGAACTCGACCGGGTGCCCGAACACGACCGTCACCGCGCCGCCCGTCTTCAGATAGTTGCCTGCGACCTGGCCCACCAGACCGTTGCCCAGGCCGTTGATGAAGACGGGAATGACCACCGCCCGGCCGCGGGTGGCCCGGATGATCCGGCCCACGCCGGGGCGCGCGGGAAGCAGCGTGTACGGGTCGTTCGACTTGTTCCGCGTGCCCTCGGGGTGAAGCCCGACCAGGGCGCCGCCAGCGCGCAGCAGCCGGACGAGTTCGTCGACGCTCGCCCGGTTCAAGGCTGTCTTGTCGCGATCGCGAAACAGCGGTGGGTACATCGCGAAGAAGCTCATCGCCCCGTTCACCGCCAGGCCCAACGGGGAGTCGTAGAAGAACTGCGAGCGCACCGGGAACATCAGGCGCTGCTCGAGCCCGCGCTTGACGATCACCGACGAGACCACGAAGAGATCGAAGAAGCTGCGGTGGTTCGAGACGAGGATGGTGCTGGTCTCGCGACCGAAGACGGGCAGCCGATCGACCCCGTGAACGCTGAGCAGGTTGCGGGTCGAGAGATCGATCCAGTTGGCGGAGATGCGCCGCTGGAGCACGCGAATGACCCGGTCGACCGGAGCCGACGCGAAGGTCCGACGCACGAACTTGATCTGCCAGCGCTCGACCGCGGTCAGTTCGTCGAAGTCGAGCAGGTCCCGAGCCGTCTCGGGTGAGTCAGATGAACTCAACGCCACGGGGGTCGATTCATCAACATGCGACCCTCTCTACACGCGAATGCCCGGCAGGGTGGGCTGCGTTGCCCTGAACGCCCCTCACCCCGACCCTCTCCCCGCTTCGCAAGGAGAGGGAGTTCAGGTTACGGGCGCGGGGGAACGCTGCCGCCGCCCGAGCCGGAGTCGCCGCCGCTGCTGCACACGAACGCGTCGCAAGGCAGGCAACCACCCTGGCCGTCGTCGCGGCACTCCAGCGTGCAGGCCAACTCGATGACGGTGCAACCCACCGCGCCGCAGGTGAAGCGGTCGAGACCTTCGCAGCGGTCGACCGGCTGTACGGGCACGCACGCATCGGGCGGCGCGTTGCAGGGCAGGCAACCACCGTTGCCGTCGTCGATGCACACCGCGGGGCAGGCCCAGCTCTCCACCTGGCACCGGCCGTCGAGGCTGCAGCTGGCGAGGTCACGGCTGCCGCACTCATCAGGGACCGGCGCGGGCACGCACGCAATCGGGGGCGCGTCGCACGGCTCGCACCCGCCATTGCCGTCGGGCTTGCAGATCGCCGGGCACGCCCACGCCTGCACCACGCAGCGGCCGTCGACTTCGCACGCGTTGAGGTCGCGGCTGCCGCAGTGATCGATGGGCGTCACCGGCACGCAACGCACGGTCGGGTTGGCGCACGGAGGGCAGCTGCCGTCGGGCGCGCAGGCCACGTCGCAGACCGGGCCGGCCTCGAGCACGCAACGGCCGTCGATGCTGCACACGTTCGCGTCACGGGCGCCGCACTCGTCGACCGGCGTCACGGGCACACAGCGGGGCGCCGACGGGGGCGCGCAGGGCGAGCAATTGCCACCGGGGGCACAGAACGTCTCGCACACGCCGACGCCCGGCTCGAGCACGCAGCGGCCATCGATGCTGCACACGTTCGGGTCGCGGTGGGCGCACACGTCGGGGGGAGGCAACGTCACGCAGCGGGTCGAAGGCATCGGCGGCGTGGCGCAGCGGCAGTTGCCGGCCGAATCACACTCGGCGAAGCAGGCGGCGTCGGTGGTGGCGAGGGTCTCCAGCGCGCAGCCCGGCCGCGCGAGGCACACGTCGGGGGTCAGCTGTTCACACGGCGTCGGCGGGCGGTTCACGCAGATGCCTGCGCGGCGGGGCGCGGGGAGGGAGAACCCGGCGCCTCCGGTGGCGAGGTCGTCGGCCTGGGCGGCGACCACGCAGCGGGCATCGGCGGCACAAGCGACGAGGGAGAGCTGGCCGCAATCGAACGGAAGAGGCGTCGGGGTGGGCCGGCAGGTCTCTTCACCGACGCAGGGCCGACAGCCGCCGTGACCGTCGTCGATACAGATGGCCGTACACACGATGGGGGCCGGCTCACAGCCCACGGTGGCATCGCAGGCGCGGGGGTTGAGGCCTTCGCACGCGGTGATCAACCCGTCGCGGTTCTCATCCCAGGGAACGTCGCCCGTCGCACCGCACGCCGTGAAGATCGCCATCGTCGCCAACATGAGGGTCTGTCGCATACCGCCCCCCTGTGCAGGTGGGATGCCGAGGTGAAATCCCAAGGCTCTCGCATACCTGGCGAGCGACAGCGGGTGGATCCTCAGAGAGCCGTGAGCGGCGATCCGCAGATTTCCGTCACCCGCCTCAGTCGGTGCTCTCGCCCCAGGGGCTGGCGGTGGTGGTGACCTTCTGGAGCTCCCACGCGGCCAGTGCATCGACGCAGCGATCGAGCTCGCTGGTGAGCGAACGCGCGCGTTTCGAAGCGAGGTAGACCTGCGCGAAGTCCTTCAGGCGGGCGCCGAGGAAGAGGCGGGCCAGGGTCACTTCGCTCTGTTCGAAGAACTCCACGAAACGCAGGGCGAAGCCGGTGCGGCCCTGGCCATCACGGCCGGCACTCTCGGTGCGGATGATCTCTGCCCGCGCGAGCACCGGATCTTCTTCGGGGTCGAGCGCGAAGCTGGCGCGCACTTCGGTGCCCACCGGCAGGAAGAAGGTCGACTCGAGGAAAGCGCCGCTGACCGACACGTTGCCTGAACGCAGGGTGGCCTCGAAACGCAGGTCATCGCCTTCACCCACCCAGAGGCGGAAAGGCACGGTCATCTTCGCGCGGGGAAACTGGCGGTGCTCCGGGCCGTCGTGCGGATCGAGCTGGGGCGGGCGGCTGGTCCGTACGGGTGCGGCCGGCCTCGCCGTGGCAGCAGTCGACCGGGTGACGACAGGGGGCGGAACCGGCTTCTTCAGCGTGGCCATGCCCGGCTCTTCAGCACAGAGCGAAGTCGCCGTCAGTGGTTCATCAAACCCTCAATCGTCCGTCGGCTCGGGCTCGGTCTCGCGCGGCGGCGGGGGCCTGCCCCGCAACTCGTCGACCGCCCGCAGCTTCGCGTCGGCCTGCTCCAGCGCGGTGGCGGCCTTCACCATCTCGCGATCCAGCGCGAGGCGCTTCTGCTCGAGCGCCGGGAGCGGATTGGTGCTCTTGGCCAGCCGCGCCTGCACCTTCTCCAGCTCGGCGTCGATCTTGTCGTAGCGCGAACGCGCCCGGCTCACCGCACCGACGGCGGCCACCCGCTCGGTGTCGACCAGCTTCACCTTGAAGACGGTGGGCTTGCTGACCGAAGCGAACACCTTCTTCGCGATGGCCCACCCCTCCTTCTTCACCTCGAGCGTCTGCTTGCCCTTCGGCGCCACGTAGACGTCGGCCGGGGTCAGCCCCAACCACTGCCCGTTGAGGAAGAGGTCGGCCTGCGCAGGCTCCGAGGTGACTGCGATCTTCACGCCGGGCTCGAGCACGAAGTGGAGCTTCGAATCACCCGCGGCGAGCACGTGCTGCTGACGCACCGCCTGGTGCCCGGGGAGCAAGACCAGCAGCTCGGTGTCACCGACCTCGAGCGGCGGCGTGGTGCCGGGCGTTCGGGAGAGCACCTCTTGCCGGGCCGCCATCACCCGGGCCCCGGGCGGCTCGCTGGTCACGCTGACGGTCGCTGCCGACTTGAGGGTGAAGTGCATCAACAGCTGCTCACGCGCGTTCGGGCTGCCGACCTGCTCGTCGGTGAAATAGCCGGCCAGCTCGACCTTCACCTTGTTGCGCTCACCCGCGTTCAGCGGCGCCTGGAGCGGCGTCTTGCCCTTCTCCTCGCCGTTGATGAACACCTTGGCGCCCGCGGGATCACTGCTGATGGTGGCCACCGGGTGCAGGCCCAGCGAGGGGTCTTCAGGCAGGTTGCTGACGTCGATGGGAGTGGGTTCGGCCACCGCCACCGGGTTCATGTTGCGCAACAGGGCCGGGGCGGCGAGCGCGAGCACCAGGGCGGCCAGGAAGACGAAGAGCTGCAGCGAAGCGAAGATGAGCGAGGTCCAGCGGGCGCCTGTCCCCAGTTCGCGATCTCTCCAGATGAACCAACCAAAGAGCATGGGGAAGAGCGCCGCGCCAATCGAACGCAGCCAGTCGGTGCCGCCCGCGCGATAGATGAAGATGAACAGGCCGCTGATCACGAGGGAGCAGCAACTGCTGCCGCCTGCCCTGGTCTGAACGTCGGTGGCAGCGGCCAAAGCGAGACTGCTGAACATCGTGGACGCGAGTACCGCGAACCGGAGCATGCCCACCACTATCGCTCAGTTCTCTACACCATCAGCCGAGGATCTCGGCCTCCGCGAGCAGACGCCGGGCGAGGTCACCCTCGGTCTTCTCTGACAACTCGGTGAGCAGGCGCTTGAGCGTCACCCGCCGCTCCTTCTCGACCTCGAGCGCCGCTTCGAGCGTGCTGACCCGCGCGGTCAGTTCGGCGGTGGCGTCCTCGATGCGCAGCTCCACCACGTTCTGGAAGAGATCGAGCTCGGTGCCTTTCTGAAAGGCGGTCGACTCGCTGCGGCGCAGGCTCTTCTCCATCTCGCGCAGGGCCTTGGCGAGGGCGGAGCGCTCCATCTGCACCGTGCGGTGTTTCATGGCCTGCTTCACCCGCTCGACCACCAGCATGATGCTCTCGAAGGGTTTGAGCAGGTAATCGTCGGCGCCCAGGCGCATCGCCTCGAGCACCGACTCGGTGTTCACGAAGCCGGTGATGACCACGCGCGCGGTGTTCTCGTACTTCTCGTTGATCAGCTTGAGCAGATCGAGACCGCTCTTGCCCGGCAGGTTCTTGTCGGTGACCACCGCGCCGAACGTGTGCTGCTCCAGAAGCACGATGGCGTCTTCGGCGGTGAGCGCGGTCTTGGTGGGCACCCCGGCGCGTTTGAAGCCCATCGAGAGCACGTCGAGAATCGTCTTCTCGTCATCGACCAGGAGCACCAGGTCCTGCACATCACTCATGGCCGTCAGTCTCTGCCGGGGCGAGCACGGGCGCAACGAGCCAGTGACAGGGTGGCAGACCACTGCGGCCCGGTGCTGACAAACACGCCGATGTGCGGTGGTGAACGCACGTGAGTTCGCGGCTCTGCAGCGGGCACGACGCTCGCAATCGCGGCGGGAATGAAAAACAAACGAAGCCGCAGAGGGTTGACGCTCATCGAGGTGGTGGTGGTGATCACCATCACGGCGATGTTGATGAGCGCGGTGGGTGTGTACGCGCTGGGGTCGCTCAGGGAGGCGCGCATCAAGTCGTCGAAGATGGACGTGCAGAGCGCGCTGAACGCGCTCGACATGTACCTGGCGGCGAAGGGGACATATCCGGATCCCGGCGAGGGCTTCGCTCCGGTGATCAAGATCAGGGCTTTGAAGAAGGAGCCCAAAGATGCGTGGGGAAACGCGTTGATCTGGGAGCTGCGTGAGGGCGAAGCGATCGTCACTTCACTCGGCGCCGATGGTGTGAAGGGCGGCGCGGAGGATGATGCGGATCTGTCGAGCGCTGACTGATCAGTTGCCGGTGCGCTGGGCGATGTAGATGACGTGCTTGAGCCCACCCTTGCCGGGCCGCTCATGCCGCACCTCGAAGCCCACCTTCTCCAGCCGCTTGGCGAACGCGGGATCGAACGCCTCACCCCAGATGGCGAAGATGCCGCCGCTCTTGAGCGCCCGCCGCGCGCCGTCGACGGCCTTCGAGCCATAGAGCGGATCCTTCTTGTCCGTGCCGGCGTCGGGCCCGACGTAGAGATCGATCACGATCGCGTCGAACTTCTCCTCGATCCCGCTGTTCGCGGCGCGGGTGATCGACTTGTTCACGTCTTCGATGGCCACCGTCACGCGCGGATCTTCCACGGCGCGATCGGTGAGGTGCGCGAGCGGCCCGCGGCACCATTGCTCCACCGCCGGGTTCAGCTCGGCGACCACCACCTTGGCGCCTTTGGGCAGGCGATCGAGCACGGCGCGCAGCGTGTAGCCCATGCCCAGGCCTCCCACGAGCACCCGGGGTGAAGCGAAGGTCGTCAGGCGTTTGCAGGCGACCGCACCGAGCGCGACCTCCGAACGATGCGCGGTGCTCGTCATCAACACCCGGCCTGCCACCGTGATGAGGAAGTCGTGGGCATCGCGCTGCTTGAGGGCCAGGGTGCCCTCTTTCGTCTCGACCGACTCGATGGTGCGCAGCGGCTTCATGCGGCGTGCTTACACCGCCACGCACCAGCGGTCAGAGCTTGTTGAGCCAGGGCGAGGTGAAGGCCTCGATGGGCAGCGTGCGGCGGCCCGAAGGAGAGAGCTCCAGCCAGGCCGAGCGGTCGTGTGGGATGCCGATCACCCGGCCGTCGGGCAGGGCCACCACGCCCAGCACCGAGCGGAACATCGAGGCGCCGGGGTCGAAGGAGAGCAACGAGGGCGGCCCCGTCAGCGAGAAGCCGATCGCCTCTTCCTGCCCGAAGGGCGCCGCGTAGAAGTGCCCGTTGGTGGACCACGCCGCGAAGAACCAGGCGTTCGCCGCCTGAGGGCTGACCCCGGGCAACGGCGCGTCCCAGGTCAACACGCCAGCCTCGTAGCGCAGCGGCATCGCGTTCTGATGCGGCGGCGCGACGGCCTTCTCGATGCCAGTGACCACGCCGCCCGCGTTGAAGGCGGGTGCACCCACCACCGGCGGGCGAGGCATCAACCACACCTCGTCGGCCGCGCCGTGACGGCCGGGGATGACCAGCAGACCGGGCATGTCGAACGAAGGCCACATCACGATGTCGCCGGTGGGAAAGAGCACCGCGCCCTGCGTGCGGCCGCGATCGACGGTCGGAGGAATCGGCACGCGCGTGACGGTGCCGGTGGTGGGGTTGAGCCGCGCGATGAAGGTGGCCATGGAAGGCGCCGCATAGACCTGGCCGTTGAGACCCAGCACGCCGCCGCGGAACTTGTCGACGCCGCCCGCGAGCCCCGTATCCGACAGGTCGTCGCCGAACTGAGTGGCCGTGCGCGCCACCGGGTCGATGCGCAGGAAACGATGCGCGTTGCGCGGAAACGCGATGACCTTGCCGTCAGGCAGCAGCACGCCGCCTTGCCAGCCCTCCTCCACCGCCCCGCCCGTGATGGGCCAACGTTCGCTGGTGTTGGTGGCCGGGTTGATCACCAGCACGCTGCTCTCGTTGAACGGAATGCCCACCACGCGGCCGTCGAGCAGCAACACCCCGCCCGCCCACGCGCGATCCACCGACATCGGGCTCACCGGCATCCAGCGGCCCGTCACGCTGGCGCTCGTCGGAGGCGCCGAGATGACCGCTTCCACCGCGGCCCAGGTCCAGGGCAGGCCGCTGTCGAGAATCAGCTCACCCGCATCGCGGCGGTGGATCTCGAAGAGCCCCGCATCACCGCCGCCATCGAAGGTCACCACCCCACTGTCCTCCTCACCCGAGTCGGGCAGCGCGGGCGGCACCGGCGGAGAACACGCCATCGTGGTGGCGACGAACCCTGAGAGCAGCAGCATCTTTTTCGCGTTGTTCACCCCGTGACGGTTTGCATTCCCCGCGCCGCTCCCCAACTCCCCGTCGATCGCGGGGCTTCGCAGTGGGCGCGGGTGCAGAAAATGCGAAGCGCGCTACTCGACGGGGGCGATCGCGCGAACGGCGGCACCGACCTCGGCGGTCCACCGGGTCGCATCACCGGTGTAGCTGCCCTGCCAGAAGAAGGTGCGCTCGCCGCTGGCGGAGAAGACGAAGGTGTCGTGCTTGCCCGCACCCGGGCGCATCGCCTGCCAGGCTTGCCGGCCCGCGGTCCCGTCGCGGAAGAGAATCAAAGAAGTGCGGCTGACGAAGTCGGTCGCGTTCGCGTCGCTGAGCACCACCACCTCGACGTCGCGGCCCTCTGCGCGCAACGACTGACGGAGCTGCTCGGCCACCACCACGTTGCTGCGACAGAACGTGCAGTAGCCCTCGAGCAACACCACGACCAACGCGGCACCACGAAAGGTCTCGAGCCCGTAGGTCTGCCCCGAACGCGCGCTCTGGGGCTGCACGTCTTCGCGCTGCCACGCGGGGTAGGCGTAGCTCACGGCGACGGGCCCGGCATCGGTGGTTCCCGCGTCTGACGCCTGGGGAGTGCCAGCGTCTTCGGTCGCGAGCACCTGTTGCGGAGGAAGTTCGGCCTGCTGGGGCCCCGCACCTGCTGGCGCTTCGAGGCCGCACGCGAGGGTCGAGACTGCGAAGCAGACGAGCACGAGGTTCTTCATCGGTTGAGCTCCTGGAGCCGGGTTTCGAAGTGAGCCGCCACTTCACCTTCGAGGCGAGCGGCGAGGGTGCCATCGGGCCGGCGGATCTCGATGACGGGCAGCGCGGTCGCACCCGGCACGGCGCGCTCGAGCTCTTCCTGGCTCCACGCGGTGACATCGACCCGCTCGAAGCGCACCGCGCCGTGCCGTGCTTCGGCTTGCGCGAGCAGCGGGCGGAGCTCCTGACAGGCCACGCACCAGCTCGCGTCGTAGTCGGTGACTGTCCACCGGCCGGCGCGGCTCACCTCGGCGCGGGTGCGGCCCCACGGCAGGGCGACCCCCACCGCGACGAAGGCGCCGAGCCCCTGGTTGAACTGCAGCCCCTCGAGCCGTTGAAAGAGCGGCACCCGCAGACTGGCCTGCACGAAGACGCCGTGCGGCAATCGGGCGCTCACGGTGGGCGAGACCGCCAACACCACGCCCCCGGTGTTCTCGGAGGCGATGCGTTGATTCTGAAAAGGGTCGATGACCGAGCTGACGCCGCGCCACTGTGCCTCGAGCGTGGCGCCCGCGAAGAATCGGTCGGGCGCGAGCGCGACCTGCGCGTCGACGAGACCCCGCACTTCACCGGCCCAGCGAAAACCATCGGGCGCGTCCGTCACCGGCAGCCGCCCGCCGACCGAAGCCAACAACACGAGGCGAGCGGTGGGCTGCCATCGAAGGTTCGCATCTGCGAGCCCCCAGACCGCGCCGCGTCCCGGTGTGAGCGCAGACGCTGCCGAGGTGAGCGCGAGCGCTCCGCTGCGAGGGGCGTAGCGGCCTGTGGGCAACGCCGCGCCGGCCAGGAACGAGGCCCCCAGCGTCGGCCCCAGGAGAAGCTGACAACTCCCGCGCGCCTCGAGGTCGCCCAACCCCGGGTCGACCCGCGCGCCGCTCACGTCGACACCGCTCAACAGCGCAGCGGGGAGGACGACCGTGCCACCGAAACCGGACTGGTGCTCGAGACCTGCCTCCAGGGCGAGCAGGCCCACGTCGACCCGGGCGCGGTTGGGGTCGTCGAAGCGCTCACCGAGCACCGTCTGGGAAGGGAAGCTGAGCCAGCCCGCATTCAAGCGCGCCGAGGCCGAGAACTCGCGGTCTTCGGGCGCCCCACCCGCGGCCGAGGTGCTGGTGGCCGGCATCGACAACGGGCTGCACGTGACGCAGGCCTGCGCATGGGCTCGTGAGGCCACGAGGCCGACACACAGGGTCGTCAGGCAGGCCAGGACCTTCACGGACAGCCCTACGCGCACCTCGGCGTGTCGGTTACACGCTCCGGCGCGGAAGAAACAAAAGGGGCCACCTCGGCGTGAGGTGACCCCTTCGTTTCTCAAAGACTCGGGACGCTCAGTTCTCGGGGTACGCGGTCCAACCGGCGGTCCAGTCGACCGTGCCGACCGCGCCCACGAAGTTCGCGGTCGCGTCGAAGAACCCATCGGCAGGCGGCGTCGCGCCGCCCATCAGCGCAGGCGAATCGGACAGCGGCTTGAACGAAGGCGCCGTCAGGCTGGTGGCCGCGGCGAGCTTGGGGTCGAGGTCGAAGCGGTTGTTCAGCGAAGGCGCAGCCAGCTCGGTCGGCTCGTTGAACATGTTGTCAGTGATGCCACCATCGGCGCGCAGCGCGCTGACGTAGTCGCTCACGCCCGACATCGGGTTCTGGAAGAAGAGGCTGTTGCTCACCGCGAGCGCGCCCGAGGTCCACTGCGCCTTCGAGGGATTGCCGTCGACCAGCAGGCCTTGTGAGGTGAAGTTGGTGACGAGCATGTTGAAGATCTTGCCAGCGGTGCCGGCGCGCAGAATGACGCCACGCGAGTCGCCTTCAGAGCCAGCCGTGTCCGGCCGTCGGCCGACCAGGGTCAGGTTGTAGAGCGTAGGTGAGCTGCGCGGCATCAGGTCGGCGTTGCTGGCGTCGTTGTCGGCTTCGATGCCGTGATTTCCGCGGCCGGGAATCTGGGCGATGACGATGAACTGGCCCTTGCCGGTCCAACCCTTGTCCCAGTCGAGGCCATCGTCGTCGCTGGCGCTGATCACGAGATGCTTCACGTTCACCGTCCCGCCGAACAGCTCGACACCATCGTCGATACCGCGGTGAACCTGAACGAAGTCGACCACCGTATTCGTGCCGCAGCCGTTGAGCGTGATGCCATTGAGTTCGTTGTTGGGCGTCAGGGAGCGGCCAGCAAACTCGACGCGCACGTACTTGAGGGTGCCGCAGTCGTGGGCATTGTCGGTGCCGCCGTACTTGTTGCGCGGATCGTTCACGAGGCCTTCAGCGTTGTTCTCGCCACCCATGGTGTTGATGGTCGCGCGGCCCAGGAACACGAGCCCACCCCAATCTCCGCTCTGCGAACCGCGCTGCCCAGCAGGGAGGCTGCTGGTGAACACGATGGGCTCGGTCGCGGTGCCCGCGGCCACGAGGCGCGCGTCACGCGTGACGATCAGGGCAGAGGGCCCGTCTCCGGCAACCACGGTGCCTGGCTCGATCGTGAGCGTTCCCGAGTTGACGTAGGTCAACTGCTTGAGCACGTAGAGTTTGTCTTTGGTCCACGTGGTGTCCCCAGCGATGTCTGCAGTGACGTTGACGACCTCCATCTGGCCACCACCACCGCCGGTTCCCGCATCGGTACCCGTGCCACCACCAGTTCCTCCATCGGGGGCAGGGGTCACAGGACAAGCCATCATCACGACACACAACGACACAGCAGCGAGTTTCAAACGCATGTTCATTTCCTCTCGGGGTTGAAGGTCCACGACAGCGTGCCCATCACCTGCACGCCGGGAGGATTGACGAGCACGTCGATCCCCCCTTGTTGCAGCCGCACCGCCTGATTGAGGACGTTGCTGGCTGCGAGCTTGAGCTGGAATCCGGCCCCCAGCTGTTGGGTCACCGTCAGATCGAGCCGGTGAAAAGGTTGTTCCACGATGTCCGGGAGGCCCTGAATGCCCACGTCGGAGATGCGCGGTCCGTACACGTTGTAGAAGACGCCGGCCTCGGTGCCCCACTCAGGCCGCGACCAGGTGATGAAAGCGTTCGCCACGTAGGGCGACTGGCCCTGAAGCGGGCGCTCTCTGTTGGTCTGCGCCGAGTCGGGCGAGAGCTGAATGCGTGAGTAGATGAGCGAGACGTTGGCGCCCACGCGCACGGGGCTGAGAACCTTGGCGAGGCGCCCCAACGACGTGCGCGCTTCGAGCTCGAGGCCCAGCAGCGTGGCTCCGGGCGTATTCTCGAAGCCGAGGTCGCCGACGCCATTGTTCGCGCCCACGATGACGCGCTCAATGGGGCGCTCGAACTGCTTCCCGAAGGCGCTGGCTGCGAAGACCTCGTCGGCGCCGGGGAACCACTCCACGCGCGCGTCAGCATTGTGAATGCGCGTATTGAGCAGGCCCGGATTGCCGCTCACGTTGCGGCGGCGAACCATGTCGAAGAAGAGAAACGGAGCCAGCTCGCGGAAGGTGGGCCGGGCGAGCGTGTAGGAGTAGGCCAGGCGAACGTTGAGATCGCTGCGGGGCGAGATCAGCAAGTTGGCGTTCGGAACCACATCCGCCACCGTCCGGTCGATCGGCGCACCCAACGGTGCACCACCGGTGGCGAGCGGCGATCCCGCCTCGAGCTTGAGCGTCGAGCCTTCCACGCGCACGCCAGCAATCGCGCGAAACCACTCGGTCACTCGCCAATCGGCCGAGACGTAGCCACCGTAGACAGCCAGAGAGGCGCTGTAGCGGTCGTAGGTGAGGGTGGTCTCCTCGAGCGAGATCTGCTGCATCCCGCTGAGGGGGGGCCCGATGCGCTCTGGCACGAGCAGCTCTTCGGGTGAGAAGCGCTCTTCTTCCCCGCTGAGCCGCGCCAGGTAGCGGAAGCGGCGGCCATCGAATGCGCGAGCCGAGTATTGACCAAGCCCACCCAGTCGCAAGCGCAGGGTGCGCCAGGGCACGGTGAGGCTGAGCGTGCCGCCACCCGAATCTTCGTTGAGCGTGAGGAAGAACCGCTCGACCGAGTTCGGCTGAAACCGAACCTGCTGCGAGCCGTCGTCGTTCACGATGCGGCGCAGGTCGCGAATGTCGGGCTCGTCGCGGTTGACCCGCGAGTAGTTGCCCTGCCACTCCAGCTCGGCATCGAGCAGCCCGCTCAAACGGTGAAAGCCTTTGAGCTGGTTGAAGAACAGCTGCCGCTGCGTGAACTGCAGTCGACTGCTGGTGACGTCGTTCATCTGCTGCTGGTCGTAGCCAGCGCTGGTGGTGGCCGAGGTGTCCGCGTTCCAGAGGTAGAGGCCGAGCGCGTTGATCTCGTTGTCGCGGTTGACCTGCAACCCGAGGTTGGCCAGCACGCTGGTCGCCCCGCTCACGGTGCCGATGTCGGTGACGCTCGACTCGATGCTGGTGGGCACACCGTCATCGAGGCGCAGGGTCTCGAGGTTGATGCGTTGGTGGCGCTCCTTGCGCGAGATCTGCGCACCGACGAGGTAGCCGAGACGGGCCTCTTTCCCCAGGCGGTGCGTATTGCCCAGGGTTGCGCCGAAGCTGCCCGAGGGCAGACCCGCGACCGTCGCCGGAGTCCACCGCTGAGAGAACGCCTCACCGGCCGCCTCCTGCTGCGCGGGGGTGACGCCGGGTGAACCGATGCGCGCGGGCACCACCGGCACGTCGCGCGGAATCGCCGCGGGTAGCTGGCGAGACGCATCACCCGCGAGCCCGAAGCTCTCGAGAAAGTTCGTCGTCTCATTCGGGCGCAGCTGGCCGGTGGTGAGCGTGTCACCCGCCACCTGCGCGCGCAGCTTCACCTCGAGCTGCGTGGGGAAGGAGTTGGTGTCGATGGTGAGCGAGCCGCCGCCGAACGTCGCGGGCAGTTCGCTGCTGTAGGTCTTGAGCACGTTCAGGTTCGAGAGCAACGCGACCGGGAAGAGATCGAGCGGCACCGAGGGCTCATCGGGCTCGGGGCTGGGCATCAGGGTGCCGTTGAGCAGGGTCTGCGCGTAGCGGCCTCCGAGCCCGCGCAAGAAGACGTACTTGCCGTCGACCACCGTGGCGCTCACCACGCGTTTGACCGCGTCACCTGCGTTGGCGTCGGGGGTGCGCGCCATCTCCTGCGCACCCACGGAGTCCTGCGCGACGGCGGACTTCTTGCGCTCCTGCAGCAGGGCCGACTCGTTGCGCTTGTCGACCTTCGCTTCGACCACCACCTCTTGAATCGCGCGGCTGTCACGGTCGAGGGCGACGTCGAGCGTCACGGTCTGACCCGCCTTCACCTCGACGTTGCCGATGCGGCGGCCTTCGTAGAGTTCGTAGAAGACGCGGAGGTCGTAGGTGCCGGGGGGCAGCTTGAGTTTGTAGTTGCCGTCGACGTCGGTGAGCGCGCTCTTCTTGCCGCCAGCGACGACCTTGATGGTGGCTTCGATCAACCCTTCGCCGGTGCGCGAGTCAGTCACCCGGCCACGAACGCCGACGAACGCTTTCTCGACCTTCTTCTCGACCACCGGCTCAACAACCTTCTCAACCACCGGCTCGACAAGTGCCTCCCTCTCCCCGAGGGGGAGAGGGTCGGGGAGAGGGCTACCAGCATCCAACTCCACGCCCGCGTCCACCTCACCCGCATCGACCTCACCGGCATCGACGTCCTGAGCCCACGCAGTGAGCGAGAACAGCATCGCGGGCAGGAGAATCGTCTTCACGCGGCGCTATGTGCGCCCGGGCCGTGTCTTCCATCGGTCTTCTGCGTCACTTGTCGAACACGGTCGCGTCACGAGCCCGCAACGCGCCGTTCCATCGAATCTGGTGCATAAGGCGCGCATGTCCGCCCTCGATGAAGCCGCGCTCCGCCAGTTGTTCCTCGACGCCCGCACGCACTCCGCCTGGCAAGACCGCCCGGTGAGCGACGAGACGTTGCGCCGGCTCTACGACCTCGTGCGCATGGGGCCGACGGCCAACAACTCGACGCCGTTCCGCGTGGTGTTCGTGAAGAGCGCAGCCGCCAAGGAGAAGCTCAAGCCTGCGCTGGCCCCGGGCAACGTGGACAAGACGATGAACGCGCCAGTCACGGCCATCGTCGCCTTCGACCTCGGGTTCGGAGAACACATGCCCAGGCTCTTCCCGATGCGAGACCTGAAGCTCGACACCTGGCCCGCTGAAAAGCGCGAGCGCATGGCCTTCCTGAACGGCACCTTGCAGGGCGCCTACCTGATCATCGCCGCGCGCGCGCTCGGGCTCGATTGCGGACCGATGGCCGGCTTCAACAACGCAAAAGTCGACGAGACGTTCTTCGCCGGCAGCAACTGGCGCAGCAACTTCCTGCTCAACCTCGGTTACGGCGAGGCCTCGAAGCTGCACCCTCGGCTGCCCCGCCTCGACTTCGAGGAGGCCGCGCGCATCGAGTGAACGAAAGACCTGCGTGGCATACGCAATGCACCGCCCTCCTTCATGTCTGCCGAGGAGAACCGGGCTGCGTACGAGCGATTCTGCCAGCGCGTCCTGATGGCCGGTGACCTCGAGGCGATGGACGACTTCATCGCCGAAGACGTGCTGACGCATTCACCGTTTCCCGGACAAGCGCCCGGCCGGCAGGGCTTCAAAGACGCCTTCGCGATGTTTCGCAGCGCGTTCCCCACGCTGAACGTGACCATCCGCGAGCTGGTGGCGTGCGGTGAAAAAGTAGTCGGGCACTTCACGGTCAGCGGTGTGCACAGCGGCGTGTTCCTGGGGCTGCTGCCGACGGGGAAGACGGTCACCTACGACGAGATGGTGATCGTGCGGTTCGCCGAGGGGCGCATCGTCGAGCACTGGTCGGTGGCGGACACGCTGTCGATGATGCAGACGCTCGGAGCGGTGACCGCCTCGCCTCCGCCTTCCGCGGTGGCCGATCGCATCAAGGTGTTCTTCGCGCGCTACGCCGAGCGCTTCAACCGTTCGCTCGCGGGCGAGCAGGTCGAGGCGCGTGACGTGGCCAACAGCTTCGCGCGTCACTTCGTCGAAGCGAGCCCGTTCGGGGTGAGCGGGGGGAAGAACGGCCTCTTCTTCCGCTGGATGATTCCGCGGGGGTTCGCGCACCACCGCAGGCGGGGCACCCTGAAGATGCTGGTGTCTGGCGTGACGGTGGAATCACTCGACGCCTTGCACGCGATCGCCCGGGTGCATTGGGATTCGCGCTCCCGGAAGAAGGACGGCACCGACGAGCGCATCGAGTTCGACGTGACGTACCTGCTGCACTTCGAAGCGGGTGAGCCGAAGATCTTCGCGTCCATCACGGGTGACGAAGAACTCCCTCTCCCTGCGCGAGCGGGGAGAGGGTCGGGGTGAGGGGCCTCAAGGGCTCCCAGCCGAAGCCCCGCCAGCCTCCAGCGAAGCGTTGGTCATCGTCTCATCAGCGAGCACCGCGAGCGTGCCGACCCCACCACCACGAACGAGATCCATCACTTCGAGCGCCGCGCCGTAGGGCAGCTCTGAATGCGCATCGAAGAACACGACCTTGTCAGGCCGAGCGTTCACCATTCTCACCAGACGCTGAGCGAGTTCCGCCCGATCGATGGCCTCGCCATTCACCTTCGTCACGCCCTCTCGATCCACCGTGAGCACGAGCGCAGGCAACGCACCCGGTGGAGGCGGCGGTGCTTCCTCTTCGACCTTCGGAGGCACGTTGAGCCACAGCTGCTTGGTCAGCAGCGGCGTCACCACCATGAAGATGATCAACAACACGAGCACCACGTCGACCAGCGGCGTGATGTTCATCTGCGGTTTGATCCGCTTACTTCCACCACCACTCTCGAGATCCATGCCCATGCGTCACCCCTGCTTGTTCGCGCGATCGATGACCTGCAGTGACGCCCCGGGAAAACCCAGCTCCTGGCAGCGCTTGAACATCGCCCTCACCTTCCCGTAGGCGAGGCCGGTGTCGGCCTTGAGCACCACGCGCGCGTCGGGCTTCGTTTCGTGCAACACCTTGAGCCGCGCCACCAACACCTCTTCGGGAAGCTCTTCCTTCTCGAAGAACAACTTGCCGTCTTTGGTCAGCGTGACGGTGGTGGGCTCGAGCGCGCCGTTGCCTTGATCAGGATTGGCGATCGACGGCAACACCACCGACGCACCGGCTTCCATCTGCGGCGCGACGACCATGAAGATGATGAGCAGCACCAGCACCACGTCGACCAGCGGCGTGATGTTGATCTCCGGCTTGAGGCCGCCCCGCTTGCGCGAGGACGTTTCGAGCTCAGCTCCCATGGGCCTTGCCGTGACGGGCTTCGAGGAAGTCGAGGAACTCACCGCGCGCCTGCTCGAGCGCGAGGAGGATGGCGTCGGCCTGTGACGAGAGCCAGTTGAACGCGAGCACCGCGGGGATGGCGACCACCAGGCCCAGCGCCGTCTCGTAGAGCGCCTCGGAGATGCCCAACGACACGCTGCCCAGCCCGCCGGAGCCTTCCTTCGCGATGCCCTGGAAGGCGGTGATGATGCCGAACACGGTGCCGAGCAGCCCGACGAAGGGCGCGATGGAGCCCACCGAGGCGATCACGTTCATGCCGCGGCGCACGTCGGCGGCCAGGGCTTCGGTCTTCCGGTTCAGCTCGCGGCGGGTGGCCTCGACTGGCGAGAGCGACGAGGGCTTCTCCTTCGAGGCCAGATACGTCTTCGCGCCCGCGGCGAGCAGCTTGGCGAGGTGACCGTTGTTCGACTCCGCGCGCTTCACCAGGCCTTCGGTGTCGTCGGCCTCGAGCAGCGCGCGCGCTTCGGCAGCGAACACCCGGGAGGCAGCGCGGCTGCGCCAGTACGCGAAGAGGCGCTCGAAGAAGATGGCGAGTGAGGCCAACGCCATGAGGATCAAGGTGCTGGCGACTGCGATGGCCGGCGGGCCCATGTGGTTGATGATTTGAGAAATGGAGTCCATGGCGGTTCAGTCCCTCAGAGAGAAGGTGATGTTGACGATCTTGAAGACGGCGAGTGGCGAGCCTTCGAGCGTGGCGGGCTCGTATTTCCAGGTCTTCACCACCGCGAGCGCGGCCGAGACGAAGGGCTCTTCACCCTTGAGCACCTGCACGCGGCCGACGGTGCCGTCGAGCTCGACCACGATCTTCAGCACCACGCGCGCTTCCTGACCCGTGGTGCGAGCGCTCTCGGGATATTCGGGCTGGGCGTTGCCTTCGGCAGGTTCCGGCGGCTCGGCGTCTTCCGGAAGATTCACCGGGCCCGAAGTGCCCGCGCTCGCCACGACGGGCGCCGCTGATTCATCTGCGTCGTTCGAGGTGCCCACCGCGGTGCCGCTGCCATCGCCGGTTCCACCGACCGCGACTTCGGTGGCCGCGACGGCGACGTCTGCTTCGGGGGCGGCCTGCTTCGGCACTTCTTTCGGAGCGACCATCGCGGCGGCCGCAGCAGGGGCGGCTTGTGGGGGCGGCGCGACCTCGGCCACCACGGCCTGCGGTGGAGGCCTGGGCTTGGTGACCTTCGGAGGCTGCCGTTCGATCTTCACCGGCTCCGGTGGCGGCGGCGGTGGGCGGAAGCTCACGTCGACCTGCTTCGGCTTGAGCTCTTCCAGCGGCCGAGACGAGGCGATCGCGCTGACGAGAACGACCGCGGCGCCGAGCACGAACGTGGCGGCGACGAAGGAGACGGTCACCCGCTTCCGGATGGCGCTGACGTCAGGCTGGAGCTCGAAGGCGTGGAACATCGCGAGGACTCTCTAGGATCGCCTCTCGTCGCGTGGATGACGTCTGTGTCCCGACTTCGTCACGTTCCTGAATCGAACACGTGTCTCCCTCGCCCTGCGCAGCTAGACGCAGTGCATGAAACGACTGCGGCACGTGCTTCGCGTCGGGGCGATCGTTCACATCGTCACCGGCCCGCTGGCGATGGTTCTCCTGTTCGTCTCGGGGCCGTGGGTGATCGGCGACGGCCGGGTGCATGAGTTCCTGCGCACGCTCGAGGGCGTCGACTGGCGGTGGTTGGCGCTCGTCCCCGTGTTGGTCATCTGGGGTCTGCCCATCGTGGCCATCTCCGCGTGGCTGCAGGCGCGCAGGAGTGGCGCCGACGTCGCGAAGACCCGGTCGGGCATCGAACGGCTCCTGCTCAACCGCCAACTGCCCATCGCAGTCGACGTCGACGCGCGGGTGCCGGTGCAGGTCGAAGCGCCGCTGCGCATTCCCATCGAGCTCGACACGAGGATCTCCATAATCCGATTCGACTTCTCCTCGATAAGACTTCGCACCAGTGTCCCACCCGTCGTCAACACCAGTACCATCAGCATGATGTTGAGGATGTACGAGGTGAAAAAGATCTCCGCGAAATCCACCGACTCACCGCTTCCCTCTTTGCTGACCTTGATGGTCGCCAGGTCTACGCTCGGCGAAAGCCGC
>JANODF010000058.1:0-45302 GCA_031412555.1 Archangium sp.
GCAGAGTGGGGTCACTCGACAAGGCCGACTGGGCGGTGATCGACTTCGATCCCAAAGGGGCTCCGTTCGAAGACGTGATGACGCTGGCCCGCGCGCTTCATGAGCGGTGTGAGCGGGCAGGGCTGCCGACCTTCGTGAAGACCAGCGGGGCCAACGGCATGCACGTGCTCATTCCGCTCGCGGGGCAGCTGGATCACGCGGGGGCTCGGCAGCTGGCGGAGTTGTTGTCGCAGTTGCTCGTCGCGGACTTTCCGAAGATCTCCACGCTCGAGCGGGCGATTCCGAAGCGGCAGGGGCGGGTGTACGTCGATGCGCTTCAGAACGGGCAGGGGAAGCTCGTCGCGAGTCCGTTCTGTGTGCGGGCGCAGGATGGGGCTCCGGTGTCGATGCCGCTCGACTGGAGTGAGGTCGTGCCTGGGCTCACTGCGCGAACTTTCACGCTCGAGAACGCGATCGCCCGGCTCGAGCAGCGCGGCGACCCGATGGTTTCGGTGCTGACGATGAAAACTGATCTTGGAACTGCTTTGGCGAAGCTGACCTAGTGCCCTCACCCTGACCCTCTCCCAGAGGGAGAGGGGACTCCGTTTTCTTCTTTACCGGCCTTGCGCGATTCGGCGGATGGCGACTCCCGCGATGTGCATGCCGAAGATCGAGGTCACGTACGCGACCGAGCCGTCGATCTGATTGCGGTGCTCACACGAGTGGAACTCGTTCTCTCCGTGCGGGCACACGCACATGAACCCGCCCGACGCCTCGTCGTACTTGAGGTCGAACGGATCTCGCCGCGGCTCGATCGAGAACACCGCCGTGATACCCGTCGGCTTGTTCGTATCGATGCCGTGCTTGCGTTTGAGCAGCTTCCGCACGTCCTTCGCGAACGGATCCATGTGCGTCTCGCACAGATCGTCCACCCGGATGTACGTCGGGTCGAGCCGGCCGGCTGCGCCCATCGAGCTCACCACCGGGATGCCGCGCTTCACGCACTCATTGAGCAGGTGCAGCTTCGCCTTGATGTTGTCGATCGCGTCGACGACGTAGTCGATCTTCCCCTCGAGCATCTGCTCCGAGCACTCTTCCCGGTAGAACTCTTTGACCGCCGTCACATCGCATTCCGGGTTGATGCTCTTGCAACGCTGCGCCATCAGCTCGGCCTTGCCCTTGCCGACCGTGCTCACCGTCGCGTGCAGCTGCCGATTCGAGTTCGTCACGCACACCACGTCGAAGTCGACCAGCGTCAGCTTGCCCACGCCGCTGCGCACCAGGCCCTCGACTGTGTAGCTGCCCACGCCGCCCAGGCCGAACACCACCACGTGCGCGTCTTGAAGCCGGCGCATGCCCTGATCACCAATCAACCGCCCGGTGCGATCGAACCTTCGGTGCAGGCGAAACGGCTTCTCGACGGGGGGCTGCTGCACTTCGACGGGCGGGGGAACTTCCAAGGCGGGCTGCATGCCGCCCCTCTAGCGCGACTCGAAGGTGCACCGGAAGAAGCGGCGCGCATTCTCCGCAGTCCGTTCTCGCAGTTCGACGCCCAGGTACGTGGCCATCGAGTCGATGATGAACGGCAGGTACTGCGGCTCGGAGCGCTCCCCGCGATGCGGATGCGGCGCCTGATCAGGCGCGTCGGTCTCGCCCATCAACCGGTCCAGCGGGATCTTCTTGAGCGCCTCCAGCGGCCTCCTCGCTTCCGGAAAACTCACCGGCCCCGCGAAGGAGAAATGACAGCCCGCCTTCACGTAGAACGGCGTCAGATCGGCCGACCCTGAGTAGGAATGCATCAGCAATCCTGCCTCCGGGATCGAGTGCTCCTTCAGGTAACGCTGGAGATGGGGATGAGCGCGGTAGCAATGCACCAGCAAAGGCAGCCCGTGCTTCTTCGCGAGCTCGAAGTGCGCGTGCAGAACCCGCAGTTGGCGGTCGATCGGCGCACCCGCTTCGCTGGGTCCATCGAGCCCACATTCGCCGACAGCAATGGCGGATCCGGGGAGAAGTGAGTCCAGCGTAGCGAGGTGCTTCTCGTCGTCGGCCTCAGGCAGCGACGGGAGCAGCTGAGGGTGAATGCCCAGCCCGACCTGCACGCGCGCGTCACGCTGGGGCCAGGCGAGCAGGGGCTCCCAGGCGGTCGGTCCAATGGCGGGAATGACCATGCCGGTCACGCCGGCGGCCCACGCGCGTTCGAGCACGCCCTCGCGGTCCGCATCGAAGCGGGGCACGTCGAGGTGGCAGTGGGTGTCGATCAAGGCAAGTGCCCCCTCGACTGCTCTCGGGGGGAACGGATCAGAAGTTGGGCTTCACGCCGTCACGCTGGGCGAGCGCGAGCAAGCGCTCATGCTCCGACGCGTCGGCGGGTTTGGCTTCTTCGATGAGCATCTGGGGGACGTCGTTCTCGACGCGATACTTCCGCTTCAGGCGCGGGTTGTAGAGCACCTGTTCGGTCGCGAAGAACAGCAACGAGCCCTTGTCTTCAGGGCACGCAAGAATCTCGAGCAGCCTGGGGTCGAGCGCCATGGCCTGAGGCCTACCACACGTCACTTCAGATGAAGACGAGCTTGCGGCCCACCCGCTCCGACAGGCGCGCAGAACCGAGCACGCGCATGACTTGCCCCGTGTCTCCCAGCGCGTCGAACGCGGCGGTGATGAGGTCTCCGACGGTCAACGTCTTCGCCTCCACGGTGACCTTCATCTTGGTGCGGATCTTCGGCATCGGTCGACGGCCCTGCATTTTGCTGTTCTTCATGGTGTTCCCTCCGGTGAGACCCGTTACAGAGCACCGCCCGTGCCACTCCCCCCGCGGCGAACTTCCGCGCACTTGAGACTCATCCCCATGGTTTGTTTTCGACCCACGCTCGGCTATTCCCCGAACCCAGTGAGTCGCTTCCACGTCTTCTGGGTGTTGGTCGGGCTCGTCTCTGCCCCTGCGTTTGCCTTCGAAGAGACGGTGCGCCGCCAGGAGGTCGATGCCGGCGTTCACATTCCGGTGCTCACCAAGGCCCCCACGCTGGTCACCTTCGTGGCGGCGCAATACCCCGCAGAAGCTGAGAAATCGGGTCGCACCGCGCAGGTGAAGTTGATGATCACCATCGGCGCTGACGGCCTCGTCAGTGAAGCGGTGGTGACCGGGCCCGCGGGTGAAGGGTTCGACGAAGCGGCGAAGGCGGCGGTGCAGCAGTTCGTTTTTACCCCCGCGGAGGTCGACTTCACCCCAGCCGCCGTGCAGGTCGAATACATCTACAACTTCGTGCTCCAGGTGGTCGACGCGGGGGTCGAGGTGGTGCCCGACGCGGGCGCGAAGGCCAGGCTCGAAGGCCAACTCTACGCCCGTGGCAGCCGCGGCTTCGTGCCCGGCGCCATCGTGCGCTGCGACAACGCCCCCGAGTACGAGACCTTCTCCGACGAGAACGGGAAGTTCGCGCTCGAGACGCTCGCTGGCATCTGTGAGGTGCGCATCGCCGCGGCCGACTTCGAGGTGTTCAAGACCAAGGAGCCGCTCGAGCCCAACGAAGTCAAAGAGGTGAAGTACTACGTGCTGCCCAGGCCCAGCGGCTTTCAGACGGTGGTGCGCGACTCGAAGGAGAAGAAGGAGGTCGTGCGCCGCACGCTCTCCCGCGCGGAGATTCAGAAGATCCCCGGCACCTTCGGCGACCCCATTCGCGTCATCCAGAACTTCCCCGGCGTGGCCCGCGCGCCGTTCGGCCTGGGCCAGCTGATCGTTCGTGGCGCCAACCCCAACCAGACGCTGACCTTCTTCGACGGCGTGGAGATCCCGCTGCTCTTCCACCTCGCCGGTGGTCCCTCGATCGTCAACGGTGAGTTCCTCGATCGCGTCGACTTCTACCCCGGTGGTTTCGGTGCCCGGTACGGCCGCGCGGTCGGTGGTGTGGTCGACGTAGCCAGCCGCCGTGGCGCAGCCGACACCTGGCACGGCGTGGCCAAGGTCGACCTGCTCGACACCAGCCTCTTCGTGGAAGTGCCGGTGACCAAGGACGTCTCTGTCGCCGCCTCCGCCCGCCGCAGCTACATCGACGTGTTGCTGCCGCTGTTTCTCCCCAAGGATCCTGCGGGCGGTTCGTTGCTCGTGTTGCCCGCGTACTGGGACTACCAGGTGCGCATCGATGTCGGCGGCAAGAAGGGCGAGAAGCTGGTCGACGGGCAGTCGAGCTACTCACTCTTCGCGTTCGGCTCTGACGACACGCTCAAGATCATCGCCACCGGTGGCGGCCGCAACGTCGACGTCTCGCTGGAGACGCAGACCACCTTCCACCGCGTGATCGGCACCTGGAACTACCGGGGCGGCAACACCACCTTCAAGCTCACCCCGTACCTCGGCCTCGATCTGGCCAAGGTCGACTTCGGCATCGCCAAGCTCAACGTCGATCGCTACATCACCGGCCTGCGCGCCGACCTCGGCATCGAGGTGAACGACTTCTTCACCCTGCGGGCAGGCGCCGACATCTTCAACCAGACGCTGGTGGGCAAGGCCGAGATCCCGGTGATCAGCGGGGTGCAGTTCATCGGCTTCCCCGGGGCCGAGCCCAAGGTCGGTACGCAGCAGATCAACACGGTGATCGGCAGCTTCGACGGCGCGCTCTATGCGGAGGCCGACTTCTCCATCGGTAAGTTCACCGCGACGCCCGGCATTCGCGTGAGCCACGCGGTGATCAACGGCCAGGTGCGCGACGCGGCCGATCCCCGCCTGTGGGCGCGTTGGCAACTGCTCGACAGCACCTCGCTCAAGGGCTCTATCGGCCTCTACACCCAGCCGCCCGCGGGCACCGACATGGAGCCGCCTCCGTTCGGTACGCCCGGCCTCAAACACGAACGCGCCTTTCAGAGCTCGTTGGGCGTGGCGCACAAGTTCACCGACTTCATCAACGTCGACCTCACCGGCTTCTACAATCGCCGCTACGACAACGTGGTTTCGCCGGGCACCACCACGGTGAACCCCGACGGCAGCGTGACCACCACGCGCGCTGCGAACCTGGGCCTCGGCCGCGCCTACGGCCTCGAGGTGATGCTGCGCCACGAGGTCTCGAAGAACTTCTTCGGGTGGATCGCGTACACCTTCAACCGCTCGGAGGAACGCCGGGCCGGTTCAGGGCGCGACTACATTCAGAGCACCTTCGATCAGACGCACATCCTCACCGCGGTCGGCAGCTACAAGCTGCCCTGGGGTTTCGAGTTCGGCGCGCGTTTCCGCTACGTGACCGGCCGCCCGAAGACCGCCCTGCTGCACCAGTTCGACATCTACCAGGCTGACTCGAACAGCTACTCGGGGCAGTTCGGCGTGACCAACGCGAGCAAGATCAAAGATTTTCACCAGCTCGACCTGCGCCTCGACAAG
The DNA here is from genome assembly GCA_031412555.1 of Archangium sp. GTDB lineage: Bacteria > Myxococcota > Myxococcia > Myxococcales > Myxococcaceae > Archangium_A. Next base: position 5,342 of record JANODF010000058.1, read on the forward strand.
AACTTCCTCTTCGAGAGCTGGACGCTCAGCGTCTACATCGACGTTCAGAACGTCTACAACCAGGCGAACGTCGAGGCCTCGTTCACCGACTACCGGCAGCGTCAGGAGTACGACGTGCCGGGCATTCCCATTCTCCCGGTGCTCGGCATCAAGGCCTCGCTATGAAGAACGCACTCCTCGCTTTGAGCCTGCTGTCGTTCGCCGGCTGTGTCTCCGCGCAGGACAACCCGACCAACGTGCACGATCTCCGCGTGTTGGGCATGCGCATGGAGCCGCCCGAGGTCTTGATGACCGGCTGCAACGCGCAGCTGCTGCTGGGCGCCGTGGCAGGAGCGGGGGCGGACGGGGGCATCATGGTGCCGCAGCAGGTGCTGGTGCTGCTCGGCCTGTACGCGTCCACGCCGATCCAGTTCACCGCACTGATCGCCGACCCAGAGGGCAATGGGCGCATGCTCGACTACCGCCTGCTCGGGTGCGCGAACCGGGGCGATCGCGACTGCAACAACGAAGGCGATTTCGTCGAACTCCAGGCGGGGCAGACGACGGCAGGCGAGTTCAGCGCCACCATCGCACCGGGAACCAAGGTCCTCGACGACGGCATGAACTCGTTCCTGCTCTTCGAGGTGATCAACCAGGACACCTTCAAGGGCCTGGGTGGCATCCGCTTGCCGGTGGTGCTCGAGGTCTCCGCGCCGGATACGGGCGAGAAGATCTACGCGCAGAAGCTGATGGTCTACACCTGCCAGCTCTTCCCCGAGATGAAGCAGAACGTGACGCCCCAGCTGCCCGGCCTCAACTTCGACGGCGATCCGTGGCCGGAAGGCGAAGTGAAGAAGGTGAAGGGCAACGCCGAGATCCCCCTCACGCCGGTGGACTTCACCGAGCTCGAAGAGAAGTACGTGGTGCCCAGCCTGGCGCTCCAGCCGGTTGCCCTGACCGAGAGCTGGAAGGTGACCTGGATGACCACCAGCGGCACCATGAGCTCGTACAACACCGGGGGCACCGAGCTCGACGGCACCACGGAGCGGCATCGTTCGCTCTGGCGCCCCGACTCCTCGAACCAGGAGGAGAAGGACGTCGAGTTCTACTTCGTGGTGCGTGACGGCCGCGGCGGCAACTCGTGGACGAAGAGAAGCGTCCGCTGGATCCCCTGATGAAATGCGCTCCCTCTCCCTCGCGGGGAGAGGGTCGGGGTGAGGGGCCGACTTCGCTAACTCTGAGTGACCCGAACCGTGGTCTTCATGTCTTTCCCGGTATCGGGATCCTTCGCGGTCATCGTCAAAATTCCCTCGATGTTCACGTCGAAGGTGATCTCCACGCGGACATTCCCCGAAGGCCCCTGGCGAATGCCGGAGAAGGTGAACTCACCCAGCTGCTCATTGGCCCGCGCCGCTTCGTGATCGCCCTGCCAGATGCGCATGATCAACTCGGTCTGGTTGTTCACGCTGGTGGTGCCGGTGATCTGCTTCGCGTTGGGAATGGGTGAATTGCGGGGGAAGACCACGTGCATCTGCCCGTCGGCCTTCTCCAGCCCGATGCCCATCGGGATCACGTCGAGCAGCTGCAGCTTGAGGTTGGTGTTGTCGGTCAGCGAGAACGCATAGAGCGCCGCTCCGATGGCCACGGCCTCGTCGGGGTGCACGCCCTTCGAAGGCGCTTTGCCGAAGAACTTGGTCAACCGATCCTGCACGGCCGGCATGCGCGTCTGCCCACCGACCAGCATCACTTCATCGATCTCGCGCGTCGACAGGCCTGAATCGACCAGCACCTTGGCGACGATCTTCAGCGTGCGGTCGACGTGCTCGGCGGTCAACTTCTCGAGCAGCTTGCGGCTGAACTTCATCTCGATGTTCAGGGGCTGGCCCTGCGGGGTCATCGTGATGAAGGGAATGTTGAAGGGCGCCTCTTCACGCGCCGAGAGATCGATCTTGGTGCGCTCGGCGAGATCCTTGATGCGCTGCATGGCGACCGGGTCGGTCGACAGGTCGATGCCCGTCTTCGACTGAAACTCGGTCAACACGTAGTGAATCATCGCGTTGTCGAAGTCGATGCCGCCCAGGAAGATGTCGCCGCCGGTGGCCTTCACCTCGAAGACCTGGTTGCGAATCTCGATGATCGACACGTCGAAGGTGCCGCCGCCGAGGTCGTAGATGCAGACCTTCTGCTGGAGCGACTTGCCCAGGCCGTACGCGAGCGCGGCCGAGGTGGGCTCGTTGATGATGCGCACCACCTCGAGCCCGATCAGCTTGCCGGCGTCTTTCACCGACTGGCGCTGGCGATCAGAGAAGTAGGCGGGCACCGTCACCACGGCCTTGTTGATGGGCTGCTTGAGGTGGTTGCTCGCGACGTCGCGAATCTTGTTCAAGATGCGCGCAGCGACCTCCTGCAGCGTCATCTCTTTCTTGGCCACCTCGATGGTGACCTCTTTGTTGTCCGCCGAGGCCTTCACCCCGTACTGGACGATCTTCTTCATCGACTCGACGATGTCGGAAGTCGCCGTGCGGCCCACCAGGCGCTTGCTGCCGTAGATGGTGTTGCGCGGGTTCAGCTGCCACTGGCGCTTGGCCTCGTAGCCGATGAGCTCGTTGCCCTTGTCGTCGACCGCGAAGATCGAAGGGATCGTGTACTCACCGCCTTTGTAGGGGATGAGCTTCACGTTCGGAACACCGTCTTTGTACCCGTCGACGTAGGCAGCGCAGCTGTTGGTGGTGCCGAGGTCGATACCGATGATCGGTTCTGAGCTCACGGCGCGGAGTGTAGGCGAACGGTTTCACCTGTCGAGGCGCGAGTAGCCATCGATGACCGAGGACCAGGTCGACAGGGTCACCCCGGAGGCCTCGAAGACCTGCTCCACACCCACCCCACCAACGAGATCCACCGCCACCACTTCGAGCCGCGTCATCGCCTGCGCCGAGGGATCCTGCCCTGGTCCGGTAGGGGCGGAGGGCCAGGTGATGGCCGTCTGCCCGCTGGCCATGGCGAAGTAGATGACGTGCCGGGTGTCGGTGCCTGTAAGTGCGACCCGCCCCAGCTCACCGCCGGTAGAGAAGACGGATGACCAGGCCGGCTGGCCGGGGTTCAAGGTCCTGTTTCCGGGTGTGTAGGTGGCCATCGCCGGCGCGGGGAGCAGCGGCGTGATGAGCACGCGCGAGCCCAGCACGGGGGATCGCACCAGCCGCGAGCTCGACGCGCTGCCGGCGGCATTACCCGCCAACACCCAGATGCCCGGCGTCGCCACCTCGAGGCCGTTGTACGCCGGGCCACCGCGCAGAATCACCGGGTCGACTTCTCGCAGGCCATCGGCGCCCGCCATACCCGGGGTCTTCGACGCAAAGCCGGTGGGCAACATGCCGGCCCGCTCATCGAACAAGGCCGACGCGATCAAGATGGTGTCGAAGGTGCTGGGCACCTTGGGCATCACCACTTCGGTGCGCAGCTTCTGCTGCCGCCGCGGCTGGAAGGCGAGCGGGGTGAACCGCGCGTAGTCGGGCACGTCTTCGGAGCCCATCGGGCAGCGCTGCAGGTTGCTGCACAACCCATCGGAGTCGACGTCAGCGCTGTCGGCCACCCAGGGCTTCGCGCTGAAGCCGATGCCGGGCAGCTGCGCGTAGTCGAAGGCGCCCAGGTACGAGAGCACGTCGACCGACCGCAGCGCGAAGGCCGATTCGAGATACGCGCGGCCCGCCCACGCCTGAACGAAGCGCGAGTTGCCCGGCTGCGCGAAAGCGAGTGAACGCGGCTTGACCTCCTGGGGGAAGCCGAGGCCAGGCGAGGTGTAGAGCACCAGCGCTCCGGGCACGGGCACCTGCTGGCCCACCCCGGGAATCTCGACCTGGAAGTTGTCGCCCAGCAGGCCGTTGGCGGTGAGCGAAGGAAGGTCTGAAGCCGACGCAGTGACGAAGCCCGCCCAGTAGGTGCCCACCGTGCTCACGTCGGAGAACGACACGCTGGCGCTGAAGCCCGCGGCGTTGCGCACCGGGTTTTCCCGCAGGGGGATCATCACGTCGGCCGCGGTGGTGTTGAGAATCGAAGCGCGCTCGAGCGCAGGCAGGCCGTCGGTGCGCAAGCCGGAGGGGACGGCGGTGAAGGTGGTGGCGGTGCCATCGAGCAGGGGGAACTCGGCGATGCCCTGGGTGGTGGTGATCACATCGGTTGGCGTGGTGCAGTCGTCGGCCGGGCAGGCGCGCACGGTGACGCCTTCGACCGGGCCTCCCGTCGAGGTGTCGGTGACGATCACCCGGCGGCCCATCATCACGCGCGGGATGATGGTCAGCTGCACCTCGTTGGTCATCAACGCGCTGCCGGTGACCGACGCGCGAATTCGCACTTCACCGGCCATCACCGCGCTCACCAGGCCCGAGCTGCTCACCGTCGCGCCGGTGGAGGGCGCCCCCATCACGTCCTTCACGGCAAAGGCAGCTGACTCCAGCGGGTAGCTGGTGCCATCGAGGCGGAAGACGATCAGATGCAGCTGCATCGTGTCGCCTTCGATGAGGAAGCCGGTGGTGGGCGACAGGCGCATGCCGTCGATGTCCTGCGCGTCGGGCGCGGTGACGCACGCCCCATCGACGCACGCCTTGCCCGCGCCACACTCGAGGTGACCGCGGCAGACTGCGGGAACACAGAGCCCTCCGATGCAGGTCTTGCCCGTGCTGCACTGCTGGCTCACCACGCAGGTGGGGCTCGGCTGGCAGTGACCCTCTTCGCAGTAGCCGGTGGGCTCCGCGCCCATGGTGCCCGGCACGCCGGAAACACAGTCGCCGTCAGCGAGGCAGCGCTGGAGCTCCTGGCAGATCGACTGCGAACAATCGAAACCCGGCGGGCATTGGTTGTCGGGGAACTTCTTGCACTCGTAATTGCGCATGCAGTCGGGCGTGCTGGTGCAGGTGCTGTACGCCTCGCAGCGGCCGAAGGTGGCCGAGGTGCAGAACTGACCTGCGGGACAATCGCTGGCCTGCGCGCAGTCGGCCTTGGTGCACAGGCCGTTGCGACAGATCAGTTCCTGGCCACCACACTGGAGATCCTGCGTGCAGCGCCGGGTGCAGGTGCCCATGCTGCACGTGTAGAGCGCGAAGGCCACGCGGGGATCGAGGGTAGGCGCGCAGTCTTGCGGCATGTTGCAGATGGGCAGACACAGCCCCTGCGTCACTTCGCAGCGCGCACCGGTGCCGATGCAGTCAGCGTCGTCGGTGCAGCGGGGCCGGGTCTGGCAGGCGCCGTTGGTGCACTGCTGATTGGCTGCGCACGCGCTGTCGTCTTCGCACTGGCAGCGGCCCTGGGTGCAGCTGAAGCCGTTGGCGCAATCGGTGGTGCTGGTGCACTCCGGCCGCGCGCCGCAGGTGCCGTTGGTCAGACAGACCTGGGTGTCGCCGCAGTCGGTGTCGTCCAGGCAGATGGGGCCACACGCGCCCCGGCGGCAGCGTTGATCGGCAGTGCACTGCGCGTCGTCGCTGCACGGCGTGGAGTTGATCGGAGGGCAGCCACTCCAGAAACACAGGCACACCAGCCAGCCGAGACGCGACATTTCGCACCTATATCTCTGAGGGAGAGGGTCCGGTGAGGGCGCCGTCAATTCTCAGCATTTGAGAGGGAATCCCAAGCGAGAGCAGCCACTTGCAGCCTCGCTTGTCGCTGTGCTCTACAGCGAAACCTTTCTCACCAGAGGTTTCATGATCGCTCGTCTCCTCACGCTCTGTCTCCTCACGATCTCCGCCGCCGCGGGAGCGCAGGTCTCCCAGGTGGGCGACATCCTCGTGGTGCAGGATCCCGGTGGCTCCATCAACGCGCTCGTCGGCATGGAGAACACGGCGATCTTCCCGAGCAAGCAGGAGCAGTTCTGCCGCGCGGCCTTCAACGCGGCCCGCGCCGGTGGACTGCCCGATTACTTCGACGGAGTGATCAGCTTCGCGGCGTCCGAGATGATGACCGACATCGACAACGTCTGGCAGGGCTCACCCGTGCGCAGCGATGGCTCAGGCTATGGCCGCGCCAACTCGCCGGTGGTCAACAGCTACAACTCCACCAAGCTGAGCCAGTGCGTGTTCATGGGCACGCTGGGCCGCACGCAAAGTTTCTTCGGCGGCCAGGGACCCGAGGCGTTGCCCTCGAACCCCGACTCCGATTGGTCGCCGTCGCTGGGCATTCAGATCCCCGGCGTCACCAGCCTCACCGGCATCGAGATGATGGGCCACGAGTACGGCCACCACTGGCTGCTGGGCATCGAGTTCGATCAGAACGATGGCCGCATGCGCCAACACTTCATCCGCGGCTTTACGGGTGAAGACGATCAAGGGCAGGGTGGTTCGCCCAACCAGCACTACAGCCAGTTCGCCGACTCGCGTTCGGTCATGTACGGCAACTGCATCACCGACCTCGGTAACGGCAGCTTCCAGATCAAAGGCTGCGCGCGAAAGTACAGCCACATCGATCAGTACCTGATGGGCCTGCGCTCGCCGAACGAAGTCGATCCGATGATGGTGCTCGAAGATCCCGCGAACCCCGGCAAGGGCAGCGACGCGATCGCGTTCGGGAGGACTTCGAGCGGCACGACGGTGAACGGGTACACGCGCCACGACATCACCGCCGACGAGGTGGTGCGCGCGATGGGCGCCCGCATTCCCGCATCGCCCGCGGCGCGCCGGTGCTGGCGGGTGGCGTTCATCGTGGTGCTCGCGCCGGGGCAGACCACGCTCTCGCAGGCGATGCTCGACAAGGTGAACCGCTACCGCAACCGTTGGGGCCCGTGGTTCAACATGGCCACCGATGGCCGCGGCACGATGGATTCGCGCGTCACCGGTAACGGCTGCGTGACCTTCCCCAGCGATGTCGATGCGGGCGTGCCGGTCGACGCAGGCTCGATGGATCCCGATGCGGGCATGGTCGAGGTCGACGCGGGTGAGCCCGATGCAGGGCCGATGGAAGCGCCCGATGCAGGGCAGATGATGATGGAAGAAGTCGATGCCGGCACCACGGGTCCTTCGAAGGAAGACACGCGCGTTCCGTTCGACACCGGCAAGATTCGCCCCGGCTGCGACTGCAGCTCGGTGAGCGGTGGCGAACTGTTCGCGCTCCTCGCCGGGGTGATCGCGCTGGCGCGTCGGCGCGCTCGGAGCTGATCTTTTCCTCTCCATTTCGTTGCGCATGTTTCTCCCGGCCAGTGTCAGGAGAGACATGAACGCACCCAAAATCCTCCTCGCGGTTCTTCTTCCTCTCACCGTCTGGGCCGCGGGCCCGGACGCCAAAGTGCTCGCGCTGGTCGCTTCTCCCGCAGAGCCGGCGGCCACGTTCAAGGGCCGCGCGCTCAACTCGTCGGCGAGAAGCGATGACGCGATCGCGCTCTTCAACGCCGCGCATCCCTCCCGGTTCATCTTCGCCGGCGTCGACATCGACGCGGCGCGCAGTCACTACGGCGCCCAGTCGCGCACGGTGAAGCGGGGTGAGGCGATGCTGATCAGCGCCTTCAGCTCGTCGTACATCACGGCCTTCACCATCGACGGCCAGCTCATCGAGGTTCGCCCGGAAGACTTCATGATGGAGCCCTCCGCGAAGGCCGAGCCGTTCCCGATCGGCGCGGGCGATCTCCCCGTCAGCATCGTCACCCCGATGGGGGAGAAGTCGACGATCGCGAACGAACCCGTCACCGACTCGGGGCTTCGTTTCAGCCGCACGCCGACCTTCCTCGGGCTGTTTCCCGTCGATGACGATCGCAAAGAGAAGTTCGTCGCGGAGCGGGAGAAGGTGGTCGGTTGCTACGAGAAACAGATGGCGAAGCTCGACCCCGACAACAAGCGGGCGAAGTTCGTTCAGGAGACCTACGACGCCAAGACGGGGCAGACGCAGAAGCTCGAGTCTCTGGCCACGGTGCTCGACCGCAAGGCGTGCGGTGTCTGCAAGTGCAAGGCGTTCAACGAGAAGGAAGCCGCGCTCAAGGCGTCGTTGCTCGCGCCTCGCCAGGCGGAGCAGATGAACGTGCTCAAGCCGGTGATCGAGAAGGTCACTGCCGCACTCAAGAAGTAGAGCCTGGTCGTTCGAGGGGCTTGGTTTCTGTTGCCTGAGTCAAGGCCCTCACCCCGACCCTCTCCCGCGGGGAGAGGGAGCGCGTCATTCGTAGTGAAGTCACACGCAGGCGGGCCCTACACTCAGGCCACCATGGACGCGCGACGCTTTCTGCAGGACGTAGGCAGCACCGTCTCCAGTGACTTCAGCAAGAACCGCTCACTGCTCTCTTTCGAGGAGTACCTGCAGCTCTTCGGCACCGCTTCCCATCTGCAGGCACGCAACGCGGCGCAGTACCTCAAAGACGCCATCGATTCGTTCGGTACCGAGATGGTGCCGCACCCTTCGGGCCAGGTGCGCCGCTTCAAGGTGTTCGACGCGATCAAAGACGGCCACCAGGTGCGGGTCGCCGGCCAGGAAGAGGTGCAAAACGCGCTCTACCGGCTGCTCGGCAACTTCGTGCGCGCTGGCCGCATCAACAAGCTCATCCTGATGCACGGGCCCAACGGCTCGGCCAAGTCGTCGATCGCCGAGTCGCTCAAACGTGGCCTCGAGATCTACAGCCAGACGCCCGAAGGCGCGCTGTACACGTTCAACTGGGTCTTCCCGAAAGAGAAGCTGGTCAAAGGCAGCATCGGCTTCGGCGATCACGTGCCCAGCGGCGCGGTCACCACCTACGCGCACCTCGAGGCCGAAGACATCGAAGTGCGCCTCACCAACCCGCTGCGTGAACACCCGCTCTTCCTCATTCCCCGCGAAGAGCGCCGCAAGCTCCTCAACGATGCGTTCGGCGACAAAGACTCCGACGCGGTCGCGCCGGCGTACCTGGTGGACGGCGAGCTCTCGACCACCAACCGCAAGATCTTCGACGCGCTGTTGGCGAGCTACTCCGGTGACTGGCTCAAAGTGCTGCGCCACGTGCAGGTCGAACGTTTCTACGTCTCGCGCCGCTACCAGGTGGGCACCTTCACCGTCGAACCGCAGATGAGCGTCGACGCGGCGTACCAACAGGTCTCCGCCGATCGCACGCAGGCCAATCTGCCCTCCGCGTTGCACAGCGTGGTGCTCTTTCAGCCCGCGGGCCCCCTGGTGAGCGCCAACCGCGGCCTCATCGAATACGCCGATCTGCTCAAGCGCCCGCTGGAGGCCTTCAAGTACCTGCTCGGTTTCTCCGAGACGCAGGAGGTTCCGCTCGAGCACATGGTGCTGCAGCTCGACGAAGTGCTGCTGGCCTCATCGAACGAAAAGCACCTCGCCGCGTTCAAGGAGCTGCCCGACTTCAGCTCGTTCAAGGGCCGCATCGAGTTGGTGCGCGTGCCGTACCTGCGCCGTTGGAAGCTGGAGCGCGAGGTCTACGACGCGCAGGTCACGCCGCGCACGGTGGGGCGTCACGTCGCGCCGCACGCCACCCGCGTCGCTGCGATGTGGGCCGTGCTCACGCGCCTCAAGAAGCCCATCCCCGATCGCTACCCGTCGGAGTCGCGTTCACTCGTCGAGCGGCTCTCCCCCATGGAGAAGCTGCGCCTGTATCAAGACGGTGAAGCGCCCGATCGGCTCACCGTGCAGCAACAACGCGAGCTCAAGAAGCTGGTGCCGTTGCTCTACGAAGAGTCTGACGCGTACCCGAACTACGAAGGGCGCTCCGGCGCCTCGGCGCGCGAGATCAAGACCGCCTTGTTCAACGCGGCGCAGTCACCCGAGCACGACTCGCTGCATCCGCTCGCCGTGCTCAAGGAGCTGATGGCGCTCACCCGCGACAAGAGCGTCTACGAGTACCTGCAGCAGGAGATCGTCGACGGGTACCACGACCATGCCGAGTTCGTTCGCATCGTCGAGAACGACTACCTCGACGTGGTCGATCGCGAAGTACGTGACTCCATGGGCCTGGTCAGTGAGGCGCAATACGTCGAGCTCTTCGAGCGCTACGTGCAGACGGTGTCCGCGTGGATCAAGGGCGAGCGGGTGCAGAACAAACACTCGGGCGCGCAGGAGAAACCCAACGAGACGAGCCTCGCGGAGTTCGAAGGCTACGTGATGCCCAAGGGCGAAGACGCCACCGGCTTTCGGCGCGCGTTGATCTCCACCGTGGGGGCCTGGCGCATCGACAACCCGGAGATCCCCGTCGACTACGCGCGCATCTTCCCCGACCTGTTCAAGCGCCTCTCGGATCACTTCTATGAAGAGCGAAAGCGGCAGCTCAAGCACAACGTGGAGAACATCTTGAAGGTCCTCTCCGACGAACGCGGCTCGCTGTCGCCGAAGGAACTCGCCCAGGTGAAGAAGACGATGGACGAGATGGTCGCGCGCTTCGGTTACACGGAAGCGTCTGCGAAAGACGCGATCGTCTTCCTCGTTCGGAAGCGCTACGCGTGAAGAACAACCTCGCGACGCATGTGCACCTCGAGCTGTGGGGTGTCGAAGGTTCGCTCCTCGATGATCCACCGCGGCTGGAGCAGGCGTTGTTCGCTGCCGCGGCGGCTGCGAAGTGCACCGTGATCGGTTCCGTGAAGCACCAGTTCGCGCCTCACGGGGCCAGCGTGGTGGTGCTGGTGGCCGAGAGTCACCTCTCGATCCACACCTGGCCGGAGCACGGATACGCCGCCGCGGACATCCTCACATGCGGTGAAACGTTGCCCGAAGAAGGGGTCAACTCGTTGATCGCGCTGATGAAACCGGCTCGATCAGAGGTGCACCGCTATGAGCGGGGGATCGTGCAACCCCCCTGAAAAAGTGGGGTCCTACCTTGACCGACAGGGGTCAGTTGAACGAAGATCCGCCGCGCAAAGGCCGGGCAGTTCTGTAGCACTCACCAGTTCCCGGTCAGGCCAGCTTCCAGGAAGGCGTTTCTCAATGAGTCACGGACCCGTGATCCACTTCTTTGCCGGAAAAGGCGGCTCTGGCAAGTCCACCCTCGCGACTGCCTATGCGATGAACTTGCTGGAAGCCAACGGCAAAGATCGCGTGCTGCTGTTGTCGCTCGAAACCCCCGGAGGTGTGGCGGATCTGCTCAAGAAAAAGTTGAGCAACAAGCCCACCAAGATCGCACTCGGGAAAGGCACCGGCGGTCTCTTCGCCGCCGAGGTCGACTTCCCCGCGCTCGGCGAGGCGTACCTCAAGTTCGCCAAGCCGCAGCTGATGGCGGCGGTGACCAAGGGCGCCGTGCTCTCCGAAGACGACCTGAAGAAGGTCCTCGAGGCGAGCCTGACGAACCAGGGCGAGGTGGGCTTCCTCTTCAACCTGCTCGAGCTCGCGGAAGCCAAAGAGTACGAGAAGGTCGTCATCGATGGCTGGTCGAGCACGCACACGCTGCGACTGCTCGATCACGCGACCAACGTGCGCCGCCTCGTCGGCCTGGTTCGCGCCGAGCGCACCCAGCGCCCGTCGAAGACCACGCCTCGCGCCGCCACGCCGGTCGATGAACTCGCGCTGCGCGCCGACGCGGTCAACGCGATGCTCAAGGATCCGAAGCGCTTCGCCATGCACATCTGCGCGGTCGCAGAGTTTGTGGGCGAGTCGCAGATCAAGAACCTGGTGAAGGGCCTCACCGAACGCGCCATTCCGGTCGCCGAGATCATCGCTGACATGATCGAAGACGGGAAAGGCAGCCGCGAGGTCGAGAACCGCCGCGGTCTGCAGGCGCCTCACGTGCGCAAGTTCCAGACGATGACCACGAAGGTCGAGCTCATCCAGCGACGCATCCTCGGGCCGCGTGGCCAGGAGGAAGTGAAGAAGTTCGCCAAGGAGTGGTCGACCGGCAAGGAGACCAAGCAGCTGCAGTTCACGCCGGCCGAAGCGCCTCCTGCCCTGGTGCGCGCGCCTTCGATGCCTCCGATGGCTGCTCCGCCGATTCCCCCCACGCGCTTCATCTTCTTCGTGGGCTCCGGCGGCGTGGGCAAGAGCTCGTGCGCGGCCGCGGCGGCGGTGACGCTGACCGAGAAGGAGGGGCCGGTGTTGCTCCTCTCGATCGATCCGTCGCACTCGCTCTCCGACGTGCTGCAGAGCCGGCTGACCGACACCGAGACCCAGGTGAAGGGCACCAAGGGCCTCTACGCTCGCGAGATCGACTTCGCGAACTGGTTCGGCAACCTGAAGAAGAAGCTCAAGGAACTCGCCGAGCCCATGTTCGGGCCCGAGGCGAAGGGCGAGACGTTCTCGCTCGACAAGGAGCTCTTCCGCAACCTGCTCGACCTCGCCCCCGTGGGCATGGACGAGCTGGCCGCCGTCAGCGCGCTCACCGATGCGCTGGTGCAGGAACGCTTCAAGCGCATCGTCATCGATCCCGCGCCGTCGTCGAACTCGCTGCGCATTCTCGAGCTGCCCGGCATCGCGCGCCCCTGGCTCGCGTCGATTCACGCCGTCGCCACCAAGTACAAGGCGAAGGGTGGCCAGGCGCTGCTCACCTGGGTCGAAGCGCTGCAGGCGCACCTCGATCGTTTCGAGAAGGCGACGCTCAACCCCAACGAGTGCCGCTTCATCGTGGTCACCCGCGGTGAAGAGCTCTCGGTGCCGGCTGCCGAACGCATCGTGGAGTCGCTCAAGGCGAAGTCGTTGCCCGTCGAGCGCGTGTTGGTGAACCGGGTGTTGCCGAAGACCACGTGTCTGGTCACTGAAGAGCGAAGGAAGAACGAGCTCGAGGTGGCCAAGCTGGTCGAGAAGAAGATCGGCTTGCCAGTGACGATGGCGCCTGCGTTGGGCCGTCATCCCGCGGGGCTTCGTGAGCTCAAGGGCTTCCGCACGAGTTGGTATGCGGCCGCAGCCGTGCTCAAGAGCAAAGCCGCCTGAGAACCGCAAGAAACTGAAGGCAATTGCGCTCGACCTCGGCCCGCGGAGAGAAACTTCGCGGGCCCGTCCACGCGCTCGAGAGCTGGCAGCCGTTACAACGCTGGAAAGCCCATGCCCAAACGAACCATCCCTCAGGATGGCGCTGTGCTGTTCCGCAGTCGCCTCCGCGAAGCTCGAGCTGCCGTCTTGGCAGACGCTGAAGGCTACGTAGACCTCATTCTCTCGATCGAAGAGCTCGGCCGGTTCGTGACCAATGACGCCACTGCGCGCGGACAGCCGTCGTACGTTTTCTCTGCAGAAGCCGCGACGAGCGGCTGAATTTGACTATCGCTGAGGCGCTCGAGCAGACCGAAGATCCGCTCTCGCTCGAAACCGCAAAGACCGTTGCCCTTGGCACGCCCGTCGAGCCGCTCAGGAGGACCGACGAGGTGCTCCCCGTCTTTGTGGTCGACGAGGCGAAGAACCTCCGCGGGATCCTTACGCCGTTCGATCTGCTGTGAGCACCATGGCGCGATGGATCTCGGTGGTAGTCACCGTGGCCGTCTTCAGCTGCACCCGAGGAGCAGAGTCCTTAAGCGCTACTCCGCCTGCACCGCCGATCCAGAAAGGCGAGTGTGATCAGGTAGACGCCACGAAGCTCGAACCGCTGGTGGAGTGTTACTACCGAGCGAAGCGCGGCCCGAGCATGTGGGCGCTCCTGTCCACTGTAGCCAAGGCTGACGAGAAGGACGACGTCGGCTGGGTAAAGCTCGATTCCTCGGACCGGGAGATCTCCGAAGTTCGAGTCACGAAGCAGGAAGCGATCGCCGGAGCCAGCTTCGCAGCCGTCTCTTACACTTTGCGAACGAGACAAGCAGACGGCGGGTTGGGGTGCTCGACCACTGATACGCGAACGTGGGTGAGGGAGGCCGAAGGGTGGCGTCGCCACGGCGGCACCAACAAGTTTTCCGAGGTAGCGAATGGGAAATTCAAAGCAGGAGACTACTCGGGGGCCGTCGAGAGCGCAGAGGAGTGGCTCAAGATCGATCCACTCTCTGTCGAGGCTTACAAGCGACTGGGAGCCGCGATCGGCCGAGGAGCCAAGGGCAAGAACAAGGACGATGTAGTGCGGGCGGCGATGTCCATTGACCCCAGGAACAGCACAGCCCTGTCTCTGACCATCGCGCTCACGAGCGACCCGGACGTGAATGAGAGCTACCTGCGGCAATTCAAGCCTGACGACTGTCGACTCCCCAGTGCGGTGGAGAACGTTGCACTGTCTCTCATTGGCGCTGGGCGTCCTCGGGATGCACTGAAGCTGCTTGATGAACGCGCTGGTCTCGGCGCATTCATACGCCTGCGGATCTCGGCGCTGTCCAACCTGCACCGAACCAGAGAGGTGCCGGCGTTGCTCACCGCGCCCGTGGTGGCCGAAATCAGAAAGGAGTTGGAGTCAAGTGACGCCAGTTTCGCGGCAATTTGGGCTGGCAGCATCGCAGCCGCCCTGATTGAGGCCGGTGACAAGACGAAGGCGCGCGAGTGGATCGACTACGGCCTTCTGAGGGACCCGTCGGACGCCAGGCTGCCAAAGCTGTTGCGCGCCTCGAAGTGAACTTGCCCCTCGACGTCGCTCGGGTCGGGTGAACGGTTGGGTCACTTCTTCGCGAGCGTCATGACCGCGGACATGATCTCGACGTGGCCATCGACGATGAGTTTGCGCAGTTGGGCGAAGTGTCCGTTGGTGGCCGATTCGAGCGTGTCGAAACGAGCGTCGATCGCGTCGAGGCCTTCGCGCATCTCTTCGCGGAGCTGAGCGAATTCCGCTCGGAACTCAGCGATCACGCGCCTCGATGAGGTCAGCTCGTCCGGCAGTCCCCTCGGTTCTTCCTTGCCCATTTCGAACTCCCTCTCCCCCTGAATCGCGGTCACTTCTTCGCGAGCGTCATCACCGCGGAGACGATCGTGGCCTGGCCATCCACGATGAGCTTGTTCAGTTGGACGAATTGCGCGCCGGTCTGCTCTCGGAACTCAGCGACCTCTTCTCGCAGTTCAGCGACCTCGCGCGTCAATGAGGTTAGCCCGTCCTCGAGCACCTCGAACCGAATCGCCTGTCGTTTCTGTTCTTCCTTGACCAAGTCGAACTCCTCTCTGGTCACCGATAACATCGGATCCGACACTGAACACCTCGAGGATAGTGGAAAGCTGCTCCCTGAGGCCACAGCACGCAGAGTGCCACTTGGAAACCCGGGGAGTTCCGCGTGCTCGCTCAGGCGATCAGCCCCTTCATGAGGATGGTGCGTGGAGGCTCCAGTTCGCGCCCTCGGAGACTGACAGAACGCCCTCAGTGGCATTGTGCGTCAAAGCCAATCCGCTTGACGACGCGGCCTGTGTCGACGACACACGCCGCTCATGGCCATCAACATCGCCCACTCCCTCGAGTTCGAGCGTCCGCTCCTGCTCCTCGAGAAGAAAATCGACGAGCTGAAGACCCTCTCGTCCTCTGGCGCCGTCGACATGACCGCCGAGATCGGCCGCCTCGAGAAGAAGGCCCGCCGCCTCCAGGAAGAGATCTTCAGCGACCTCTCCCGGTGGCAGATCGTTCAGCTCTCCCGCCACAACGCGCGCCCGTACTTCTTCGATTACATCGCGCACGGCTTCACTGATTTCTGCGAGCTCTCGGGCGATCGGCTCTACGGAGAAGACCCCAGCATCGTGGGCGGCTTCGCGCGTCTCGACGGTGAGCCGGTGATGGTGATGGGCCACCAGAAGGGCCGCAGCACCAAGGAGAACATGCTGCGGAACTTCGGCATGCCCCGGCCCGAGGGCTACCGCAAAGCCCGCCGCCTGATGGAGCTGGCCAACCGCTTCAAGCGCCCCATCTTCACCTTCATCGACACCCCCGGCGCGTACCCCGGCATCGGCGCCGAGGAGCGTGGCCAGGCCGAAGCCATCGCCGCGAACCTCGAGGTGATGGCCGGTCTCGAAGTGCCGGTGATCTCCACCGTGCTGGGCGAAGGCGGCTCGGGTGGTGCGCTGGCGATCGGCGTGGGCAACCGCGTGCTGATGCTCGAGTTCTCCATCTACTCGGTGATCTCGCCCGAAGGCTGCGCGTCGATTCTCTTCCGCGATGCCTCGCGCGCCGACAAGGCCGCCGAAGCGCTCAAGCTGACCGCGCGCGACCTGCTCAAGCTGAACATCGTCGACGAGGTGATCCCCGAGCCCCGGGGCGGCGCGCACCGCGATCCCACCACCACGGCCGACTCGGTGCTGGCCACG
The DNA here is from genome assembly GCA_031412555.1 of Archangium sp. GTDB lineage: Bacteria > Myxococcota > Myxococcia > Myxococcales > Myxococcaceae > Archangium_A. Next base: position 21,374 of record JANODF010000058.1, read on the forward strand.
CTGCGCAAGCACCTCGCTGACTTGAAGAAGCTCACCCCCCGTCAGCTCGTCGCCGATCGCTACGCGAAGTTCCGTGCGCTCGGTTCGTTCCTGGGCAAGTGAGCACAGTGACGCGCCCTCTCATCGTCGCCATCGACGGCCCCGCGGGCGCTGGCAAGTCGAGCGTCTCCAAGATCCTCGCGCTGCGCCTCGACTTCACCCTGGTCGACACCGGAGCCATCTACCGCTGCGTGGCGCTCAAGGCCCAGCGGAGCGGGGTGGCCTTCGACGATCTGGCCGGCCTCCAGACCCTGCTCGACGCGGTGAAGGTCACCTTCCGCATGGACGAGGAGAAGAACCGCGTCTTCCTCGACGGCGAAGACGTGTCGGAAGCCATTCGCACCTCGGAGATCTCGCTGGCCGCCAGCCAGGTCTCCGGCCATCCGGTGGTGCGCAACGCGCTGCTCGGTCTGCAGCGGCGCCTCGCCCTGGCCGCCGAACACGGCGCCATCCTCGAGGGGCGCGACATCGGCACCGTGGTGTTCCCCGACGCCGACATCAAGGTCTTCCTCTTCGCAGACCCCACCATCCGGGCCACCCGGCGCTACGAGGAGCTCTTCCAGAAGGGCCTCGAGAAGCCCGTCGGCCAGGTGCTGGAGGATCAGAACAAGCGCGACAAAGAAGACTCGGAGCGCGAAGTGGCGCCGCTCAAACCGGCCGCCGACGCGGTGAAGATCGACTCCACGCACCTGCCGCTGTCAGAAGTGGTGCACCAGATCGAGAGCCTGGTGTCGTCAAAACGAGGGCCCTGAGCGCTCGTTTCTTTCAGCCACGGGCCCGCGGGCCTAGACTCGCGCCACTGTCCCCATGAAGTGGACCACTGACGAATTCACCGGAAAGCGCTTCGGCAAGTACGAGGTGCTGTGCAGGCTCGCGATTGGTGGCATGGCCGAGATCTTTCTCGGCTTCGCCCGATCCGGCCCGTTCGTCGGTCGTCCGGTGGTCATCAAGCGGATCCTGAACGAGCAGCGCGAAGACTCGAACGCGCTCCAGATGCTGCTGGACGAGGCCAAGATGACGGCCACGCTCAGCCACCCCAACGTCGCGCAGGTGATGGATCTCGAGTCGGACGGCGAAGAGATCCTCCTGGTGATCGAGTTCATCACCGGCGCCAACGTCGAAGAGATCGTCGAGGCCTACACCACGCGGCAGGAGCCCGTGCCCCTGGGCTTCGCCATCACGGTGATCCGCGAAGCGGCGCAGGGCCTGGGTCACGCGCACGCGCACAAGAACAGCCGCGGTGAGGCGATGCCCATCATCCACCGCGACGTCACGCCTCGAAACGTGATGGTCGACTTCGAAGGCGCCACCAAGGTGCTCGACTTCGGCATCGCCCGCGCGAAGGGCAGCGAGCGGCGCACCCAGGCCGGCATGGTGCGCGGCACCACCGCGTACATGTCGCCCGAGCAGGCGGTCGGCAAAGAGCTCGATCCCCGCACCGATCTGTTCTCGCTCGGCACGATCTTCCACGAGCTGCTCACCGGTCAGCGCCTCTTCTACAAGGGCAACCCCGGGCAGGAGATGGCCGCGGTGTACGAAGGTGAGATCCCGCTGCCCTCCAAGGTGAACCGCCGGGTGCCCAAGGCGCTCGACACCGTGGTGATGCGGATCCTCGAGCGCAAACTCGAGAAGCGCTACCAGACCGCCACCGAGTTCATCCGTGATCTGTCGTTGGCCGCGGGCTCGACCGCGTGGGCCAAAGATCGCTGCGCGGATCTGGTGCGCGAACGTTTTTCGGCTCGCCAGAAAGACATCGAGAAGCTGGTCATCCGCATTCCCAGGGCGGCGCCTCCCGCGGCTCCGAATGCGCCGGCGTACCCCGAGGGTCGCACCATCGTCTCGAAGGCGCAGCTGGCGCCCATCAACGACGACAGTGGCGCTCGCACCATGGTGGGCGCGGCCCCGTTGGCCGATCGCCGCCCGACGCTCACCACCGAACCGGGCCGCGAGGTCGCCACCGATCCCGGGCGGCCGGCCATGCGCCCCGCGACGCCGGCGCCGCAGCCCCCGACCAACCCCGTGAGCGCGGGCTTGATCGCGTCGGAGTTGTTCGATCACGACGATGCCGAAGACGTGGGCGCGCGCACGCGGATCATTCCTGGCGGCTCGATGCGTTCTCTGCCGCGCATCTCGGAGCAGCCCACCGATCCCCGCCGCGCTGCGGTGCCGCGTGAGCCGCCTCCGGCCAACTCAGGCTCGTCGAAGGGCGTGCTGATCCTCTCGGCGATGGTGGTGTTGCTGCTGGGCGCCGTCGGTGGGGCGTTCATCTTCCGCCAGATGCAGGCGCCTCCGCCGGCCCAGGCCTCGGTGGTGCGCCTCTCGCTCAGCGCTGATCGGCCGGTCGCCGTCTGGCTGGGCAAGCAGGAGCTCGGCACCACGCCCATCTCGGTCTTCGTGCCCTCGGGCCGGCACCTGCTGGAGCTGCGTGAGGAGGAGGGGCCGCGGCGTTCGCTGGAGCTCAATCTCCCCTCGGATGAGACCGAGGCGAAGATGGTGGTAACGCTCGACTCGTTGCCGCAGCTGCCGTAATCCGGCGGGCATGCACAACCTCCTCATCGTCGTTGCTGCGCTCCTCGCGCAGACCCCGGCCGCCAAACCGGCCACCGCCGAAGACGCGAAGACGTTCGTGAAGAAGCTCGATGGTGACCTGCGCAAGCTGTACGTGCGCCAGTCGACCGCCGAGTGGATCAAGTCGACCTACATCACCGACGACACCGAGCGGAACGCCGCTGCCTTCAACGAAGACCTGATGGCCTACCTGAACACGGCCAACAAGGAGGCCGCGCGTTTCAAGGGCCTCAAGCTCGACGCTGAGACCGAGCGCATGTTGTACCTGCTGCGCATCAGCTCGGCGCTGCCCGCGCCTTCGAACGCCGAGAAGCGCACCGAGCTGGCGACCATCGCGGCCAAGCTCGAGGGGCTCTACGGCAAGGGCAAGGCGTGCAAGACCGGCAAAGACGGCAAGCAGGTCTGCCGCGATCTGCAGGAGCTCTCCGACGTGATGGGGAAGATCGCCGACAAGAAGAAGCCGGCCAGCTACGACGAGATGCTCGAGGCGTGGTCTGGCTGGCACGAGACCTCGAAGGAGATGCGCCCCCTCTACGAGCGCCTGGTCACGCTCTCCAACGAAGGCGCCAAAGAGTTCGGCTCTGACGATCTCGGCCAGCTCTGGCGCTCGGCCTACGACATGCCCCCCGCCGACTTCGAGAAGGAGACCGACCGCCTGTGGACGCAGGTCAAGCCGCTCTACGACGATCTCCACTGCTACGTGCGCGCGAAGCTCGCGAAGAAGTACGGCGCGGACAAGGTCTCTGCGACCGGCGGCATTCCCGCGCACCTGCTGGGCAACATGTGGGCGCAGGAGTGGGCCAACATCTACCCGCTGGTCGAGCCGTACCAGGGGCAGAGCAGCCTCGACCTCAAGAAGCAGCTGGTCGCTCAGAAGTACGACCCCAAGAAGCTGGTCAAGCTGGGCGAGAGCTTCTTCACCTCGATGGGCATGGACCCGCTGCCGGCCACCTTCTGGGAGCGCAGCCAGTTCGTGAAGCCCCCGGGCCGCGACGTGGTCTGCCATGCGTCGGCGTGGGACGTGACCTTCTCGAACGATCTGCGCATCAAGATGTGCATCAAGATCGACGAGGAGGATCTGATCACCGTCCACCACGAGCTCGGTCACAACTACTACTTCCAGAACTACTACACGAAGCCCGTGCTCTTTCAGCAGGGCGCCAACGACGGCTTCCACGAAGCGATCGGTGACGCGCTCACCTTGTCGATCACCCCCGAGTACCTGAAGTCGCTCAAGCTCATCGACGCGCTGCCCAAAGACGAGAAGGGCCTCATCAACGTGCAGATGAAGGACGCGCTCGAGAAGATCGCCTTCTTGCCCTTCGGGCGGATGATCGACCAGTGGCGTTGGGACGTGTTCACCGGGAAGGTGAAGCCGGCCGACTACAACAAGCACTGGTGGGCGCTGCGCCTGAAGTACCAGGGCGTCGCTCCGGCGGGTGGCGCGCGTGGCGAAGACTTCTTCGACCCGGGCGCGAAGTACCACATCCCCGCGAACGTCCCGTACATGCGCTACTTCCTCGCGCGCATCCTCCAGTTCCAGTTCCACCGCGCGATGTGTCTGGCGGCCGGCCACAAGGGCCCGCTCCACACCTGCAGCGTGTACGGGAACAAGGAAGCCGGTTCAAAGTTGAAAGCCATGCTGGCGATGGGCGCCTCCAAGCCCTGGCCCGATGCGCTCGAGGCCCTCACCGGTCAGCGCCAGATGGATGCGACCGCGATTCTTGATTACTTCCAGCCACTTCAGGCGTGGCTCAAAGAGCAGAACAAGGGTCAGCAGTGCGGGTGGCAGTGAAGACCCACCCGAACCCACTATGATCGACTTGGCGCGTCATCTTTCACTATTGAAAGGTGGCCTGTAGACAATGCGCGCACGCGTCCTTTAGAAATGTCCATCCCTCCCGCTTGTGGGAGGGCAACTGAAGGACATTTGACGCATATGGCTACCGGTACCGTGAAGTGGTTCAACGACGCGAAGGGCTTTGGGTTCATCACGCAGGACGGTGGGGGCGAAGACGTTTTCTGCCACCACACCGCGATCACCATGGACGGGTTCCGCACCCTCCAGGAGGGTCAGAAGGTGGAATTCGATGTGACCCGTGGCCCGAAGGGTCTGCAGGCCCAGAACGTTCGCTCCGTCTGAACGCGTAGTTTCAAATTCAGCAACACACCTACGCGGCCCGACGGGGGGGATAACTCGTCGGGTCGTCGTCTGTCCGCCGTTCCCCCTCGCCCTGCGCAGCGGGGAGAGGGTCGGGGTGAGGGGCGCTTCTCCTTGAAATCATCAACGCCCTCCCGCAGCTTCCGCCGCCATGCTCCTCATGACGCTGGTGTTGGCCGCGGCTCCCATGAACACGAAACCGATCGAAGCAGAGCTCACGAAACAGTTCGGTGAAGCGCAGCGCGCCCGGGTGGTTCAAGGCGTGCGCCAGGTGGCCGCCCTCTGGCGCAAAGAAGATGGTGATCTCGCCGCCTTCGCCAAAGACAACTTCATCGTCGAACAGAAGGATCTCGACGCGACCTTCGCGCGGTTCGAAGCGAACTTCGAGCAGCTCGATGGTCACCTGCTGGAGATCGGCCGCGAGCTGCAGAAGCCCACCGCGCTCGACGTGGGCCCGCTGCTGAAGGTCGACCCGCTCTTCGCGGAGTACGATCCTTCGGCGCACCTCACCGAAGACCTCTTCAACAACAAGCTGGGCTTCGTGGTGCTGCTCAACTTCCCGCTCACCACGCTCGAGCAGCGGCTGGCGGCGAAAGACTGGTCGCGGCAACAGTGGGCCGCGGCGCGATTGGCAGGGCGTTTCTCCCGGCGGGTGCCCGCGGCGGTGCAGCAGGAGATCACCAGCGCCCAGGCGGCCGCGTCGCTCTACATCGACGAGTACAACGTGTGGATGCACCACGTGCTGGCTGAGAAGGGCGAGCGGCTCTTCCCCAGGGGCAAACGCCTCATCAGCCACTGGAACCTGCGTGATGAGCTCAAGGCCCAGTACGCCGACAAAGACGGTCTCGCCCGCCAGCGCACCATCATCAAGATCATGGAGCGCATCGTCACGCAGACGATTCCGGCTTCGGTGATCGACAACCCGACGGTCGACTGGAACCCGTTCACCAATGCGGTGGTGGCCGCGGCTGCCGGCACGGTCGAAGAAGACGCTCCGAAGAAGAAGGCGCAGGCCGCGTCGACCAGGCCCGAGCCTGATGTGCGGTACGCCAAGCTTCTGGCGAACTACGCGTCGCAGAAGAAGGCAGACCCGTTCTCGCCCATCGCGCCCACGGCGATCGATCGGGCGTTCTCGATCGGTGCCGAGATGCCTGAGGCGCGGGTGAAGGAGTTGCTCGAGTCGGTGCTGGCGAGCCCGCTGGTTCCGAAGATCGCCGCGGAGATCGAGAAGAAGGTGGGGCGCACGCTCGAACCGACCGATCTCTGGTTCAACGGCTTCCTGCCTCGCGGCTCGATCCCCGAGAAGGAACTCGATGCGAAGTTGGCGGCGAAGTACCCCAACGCGCAGGCGTTCGCGAAAGACATCCCGCGCATCTTGCAGGGCCTCGGCTTTCCGGCTGATCGCGCGAAGTACCTCTCGGAGCGGATCCTGGTCGATCCTTCACGAGGTGCAGGTCACGCGCTGCAGGCCGCGCGGCGCGGCGACTTCCCTCATCTGCGCACCCGCGTGGAGAAGGAAGGCATGAACTACAAGGGCTACAACATCGCGGTCCATGAGCTGGGTCACAACGTGGAGCAGGTGTTCTCTCTCTACGACATCGATCACACCTTGCTGGCGGGCGTGCCGAACACCGCGTTCACCGAGGCGATCGCGTTCGTCTTCCAGGCGAAGGATCTCGAGCTGCTGGGGTTGGGGAAGCCCGACGCGGAAGCCGAGCGGCTGCGCGTACTCAACGACTTCTGGATGACGTGGGAGATCGCCGGCGTGGCGCTGGTGGACATCGAGGTCTGGCACTGGATGTACGATCACCCGAAGGCGACGCCGGCGCAGCTGCGCGACGCGACGGTCGAGATCTCGAAGAAGGTCTGGAACAAGTACTACGCGCCGGTGCTGGGCGGGAAAGACACGCCGCTGCTCGGCATCTACTCGCACATGATCAGCTACCCGATGTACCTCTTCAACTACCCGCTCGGTCACCTGATCGCGTTTCAGATCGAGGAGCAGGTGAAGAAGACCGGGAAGATCGGGCCTGAGATCGAGCGCATGTCGAAGTTCGGCGCGGTCACTCCGGATGCGTGGATGGTGAACGCGAGCGGTGAGCCTGTTTCTTCAGGACCACTGCTCAGAGCCACCGAAGCCGCACTGAAGAAGTGACTCCCTCTCCCTGCGAAGCGGGGAGAGGGTCGGGGAGAGGGCTTACAACCCCTCAATCACCGTGCAGTCACTGGCCGGCCCCGAGCTCATCCCGCCGGTCCAGCTCTCGGCGTAGTGCACCACCGCGTAGCCCTTCCCCCAGCACTCCGTGATGTTCGCGCCGCTGTACAACCCGCGCTTCACCACGCCGATCGCCTTGCCCTCACCGCTGGGCTTCCACGCCGCGTTGATCTCGAGCTCCTCCACCTCGGGCCCGCCGAGCGAGTACACGAAGCGCATCGCCCCGGATCCATCGGCCTGCTCCCGAGCGGTGTACCCAATCGACGAGAACCCCGAGGTGCTGCCCGGCCGCAGGGTGAACACCATCTCGGACCGCTTCGGGAACATGTCCGTCACGTACCCGACGGCGATCTCATCCAACTGCTTGAACTCATCGCTGACCTTCACGACATCGCGAAAGTCCTTCACGTGAACGGTGAACGAACCCCGGCCTTTCCTCGCCGTATCGGTGGCCACGAAGTTCCCGGTGAGGATGCGAATGAACGCAGCACCGACCGCACGCGACTCGATGCGCCACTCGAAGTTCACCTCATCGACCTGCTCGATCACCACCTGCACCTCGCGCCCGGCATTGTTCGAATCGGAGAACGGGCCCCACGTGCGCGAGCTCGCAGTTCGTGTGGTGGGCGGCGCCGCACGAACCTGATCGACCACGCCGAGCACCAGTGACAGCACGCTGTTGTAGTCCGTGGCCGCCTTCCGGGTCGCCGCCCACGCGCCTGATGCATCACCGACCGACAACCCATCACGCCGCGTCGAAACACCTTCCAGCGGCTGCGAGGTCGAGCCGGCCGGCAACTTCGAGCTCAGGTCATCCCGCCGCGGCAACGCGTTGGCGAACGCGAGATCGGCGTTCGACCAGTTCCCACCGCAGCCCGCCAGCACCAGCACACAGCAGAGGATCGCTCGCATGGGTCAGTCCTTGAATTCGTAGTCGAGCAGCGCACCGAAGTCGGCGCTCCCCAGGCTGCGCGTTTCGTCGACGTTGTAGAGGAGGTAGTGCACCCGAGCGCGCGCGATGACCGAGACGTTCTTGGTGAGGCGAATCTTGAGGCCACCCACGATGCCCGGCGTGAAGGTCGAATACGTCTGCTTGGCCAACGCGCTGTCGGTGAACTCGCGCGACATGATGTTGAAGCTCAGGTGCACGCCCGCATACGGAATCCACCGGCCGTCCTGGAACCACTCGTAGAAGAGCGAGGCGCCGAAGGTGATGAGCGCGTACTCGTAGTCGAGGTTTCCCAGGAGCGGACCCGACACGCTGCTGGTGGTCCACCCGTAGCCGCCGTCGACGGAGAGCGCGAAACCGCGCCCGAAGAAGTTGTGCAGGGTGGCCTCGGCACTCAGCAGCGGCGCAGAAGGGAAGTAGCCGCCCGCGTTGGTCGGGCGATCGAAGACCGCCTGGTACTGGCCCGATGCGGAGAGGCTCCAATGCCGTGAGTAGATCGAGGTGACGCCGGTGCCTTTCACGGGGTCGTCTGAAAACTTCGCGTTCTGAAACGTCGTCTCGTCGATGGTGACGATCTGCCCGCTCACGATGTCGACTTCGCCGATGCGGAGCCGATCGGCGAGGCGGCGTTTGATCGTGTAGTGCCCCGGTGCGAGCGCGATCAGCCGTTCGCTGTCGGTCTTCACGGCCTCGGCCACCACGACACCGCGGGGATCGATGATGAAGTAGGGGCCCGTGGGCGCGCTCACCGGAATGCGCAGCCCTTCGTGCCGCTCGGCCACGTCGGTGAGCACGAGATCTCCATTGCCCGCGAGATCGAAGCTGAACGTCGGGTGCTGCGGGCCCGCTGCGCTGTCGGCCGTGCTGGCCACCGTGCGCTCGTACGCCCACGCGTAGGCCTCGGAGAGCGTCACCCGGCCGTCGCCCCCGGTGTCCGCGCTGCCGAGCAGGCCGGTGGCGAGGTGGTACGAGAAGTAGCTCGCGCCGATGAGATCTGACTCTTGCGAGTCTTCGTCGGAGGCCGAGGAGGTGAGAATCACCAGGCCCTTCGCCTGCCGGGTCGCGTCGGTCTCCACTTCGAAAGCGGGCGCGCGGCGAACCCCTTTGGTGCGGGTGACGGCTCCGGAGCGGCAGGCGTCGAGGAAGGCGACTCTCATGTCCGCGGGGCCGGCGGCGAGTCTCGACTTGATCGCCTCGAGCGGGAGTTTGGTGGTGCCCAGCCGCAAGGAGCCGTCTTTCGCGTGGCCGGAATAGTAGAAGAGCAGGGTGGTGCGCTCGCCGCGGGCCTTCGCGTCGCGGATGCGGCGCTCGAGCTCGGTGAGCGCCGTGGTCACGTCGTCGGCTGTCTCGTCGAGGATCAGCATGGCGTCTTCGGGCTTCACGCCGCCGAGGCGCAGGAAGACGTCGTGAAGACGGCGGGCGTCATCACGGGCGTAGAGGAGTGATTTTGTTCCTTCGCCTCCTTCGTTTTGACCCACGAAGAGCGCGAAGCGGTGCAGGGGGCCGGTTTGTTGTGCGGCGGCGGGGAAGGAGAGCAGGCACAGTGCCAACGCCCTCACCCCGACCCTCTCCCAGAGGGAGAGGGTGACAATTGATTTTGGATGGGCGCTCACGGTTTCAGGAACGTGCGGTGTACCTGAACTCCGTTCACTTCGAGGGTACCGAGTTTGTTCATATCGCCGCCGGCCGCTTTCCACGCCCCCTGAAGCTGCAACGAGAGGGCTTCGGTCTCCAGCGGCGCATCGGAGAGCAGCACCACCACGTGCTCACGACCGGCGCCGGTGAACTCGATCGACTCAGGCAACCAGGTCTGCGCCTCACCTTGCAGCCTCTCCGAATAGACCACCGACACTTCACCCGCGTCGTCGATGCTCAACGCCAGCACGTGCCGGTGCCCGCTCACCCCGATGCGCACGCGCTCACCCGTCGCGAGTTGCTCGAGCTCGGCTGCGGGGCGCTGACCACCCGGTCCCGCGATCACGAAGTCCACCTTCGCGCCGCCCTTGAGGCGATTGCCGCCGTCGTCGTCCTGGAAGACCTGCTTGCCCGCGAAGAAGGCGATCAAACAGGCCGCGATCGCGATGAACACGCCCACCAGCGAGTGCGCCTTGGGGGCCTTCTGCTGCCGGGCGGCCCGCTCCACGCCCGGAGCGAACCGATCGAACGGCACCTCGGCCTCGAAGGCCCGCTGCTCCTCCCTGAACTTCGACAACCGCGTCGCGCACTCGGCGCAGCTGCCCAGGTGTTCGGTGGTGGCGGCGTCGAGCGGCTCGTGCGCGAGGAAGCGGCGCAGCTTCAGCTCTCCTACGTGTTTGATCGCCAGGGTCATCATGAAAGCTCTCCAGCCAGGGTCTGCCCGGTGGCGTCCGCGAAGGCGCGCAGCCGTTTTCGAATGGTCGGCACCGAACGCTCCAGTGCCGCCGCCACTTCTTCCAACGTCAGATCATCGACCCAGTAGTGAATGACGGCCTGCTGCGTCTCGAGGTCGAACTTGCCCAGGCTCCTTCGCACCAGATCACGCGCCTCGAGCTCGGCCGCGCCCCCGTGGGCTTCACCGCGCACCACCTGCATCGCGGCGTATTCGTCGTGCCACCCCGCGCCCTTGCTGCGGATCACGTTCAGACAATGGTGCGTGGCGATCTTCATCAACCAGGTGAGCGGTGACGCCTCCGCGCGAAAGCTGTTCTCGTTCACCAGCGCCCGGGCGAAGACGTCCTGCAGGGCGTCTTCCGCGGCGCTCACATCCTTCAGCAGGTAGCGGCAGCGGCCGTACACCGCGCTGCCGTACTTCACGTACAACGAGTGCAACCAGGCCCGGCCCGTCGTCTTGCCTCCGTCGATGACCTGAAGCGCGGGCCGCATGAGTCGTGTTTTACAACGGGATGCTCCTGTCGAACTGCGGGTTCACCGAAATGGACACTGCGGGCACGGAAAACAGAAAGCACCCCCATGGCCGGTCTTGTTATGGGTGGCTGATGCTCCGAACTTCGCTCCTGTCCCTCCTGGTTCTCTCCCTGGCCGCCTGCACCGCCACGCAGCGCCGCGACACCGAGAAGGCGGTCGCCCGCACCCTGATCTCCGACGAGCAGGAGTTCCAGCTGGGCTTTCAGGTTCACGAGGAGCTGAAGAAGCAGAGCATTCAGTTCCTCACGAACCCGCAGGTCGAGCTCTACGTGGAGCAGATCGCCAAGAAGCTCACCACCGAAGCCAACAAGGAGCGCCCGGTCGAATGGCGCACCTACGTGATCGACGACCCGAACACGGTCAACGCCTTCGCCACCCCGGGCGGGCGCATCTACGTGTACACCGGCCTGCTGCTCGCGGCGGACAACGAGGCCGAGGTGATCGGCGTGATGGGCCATGAGATCGGCCACGTGGTGGCCCGGCACAGCGCGCGCCAGTTGGTGGCGGCCAACGGTCTCCAGTCGGTGATCGACATGGCTCTGGGCAAGGACACCAACGAGCTCGCCAAGCTCGGCGCGGGCCTGGCGGGCAAGGGCGCCCAGCTGGCCTACGGCCGCGACATGGAGCTGGAGGCCGACCAGTACGGTGCCCGCTACGCCTCGCGTGCAGGTTACGACCCGCGCGGGCTGGCCACTTTCTTCGAGAAGCTCAAGGCGAAGTACGGCGATACGGGCCCGGTGATGACCTTCTTTTCCACCCACCCCGCGAACTCGCAGCGCATCAACGACGTGACCGCCTTGATCGCCGCCGAGCAGCTGGGAGGCGCCGAACTGGGGGTGGCACCTCTCCAGGCGGTGAAGGCCCAACTCGGGAAGAAGTGACTTGCGGCGGGCGTCGGCCTAAAAGCCCGCCTTCATGAAGCGATATTTCGGGATCATCGTGGCCGTCCTGGGTGTCTCCGCCAGCATCGTGTTCGCGATGCGGAAGTGGGACACCAAGACCGCTGAGTCGGCGCGCGACTTGAACGTGGCGCGCATCAAGGCGGACTACCTCGAGCGTGCTGCCTGGCTCCGCGTCATTCCGGACCAGAAGCTCTACATCGACGAGCAGCAGACGTTCATGAGCTGGTACTTCAAGGAAGTCACCAAGCACTTCAATCAGCACGGTGGCAACCGCGAGTTCGACGACTACTTGAAGGAGCTCGATGAGCGCTCCGCCAAGAGCAAGAAGGACGACGACGGCACCGGCAACGACAAGAAGAAGGAGGTCTACGCGTACACACGCAAGGTCTTCGATCTTCTCAACAAGAACGGCGCCTACTCGCCCTGGTGGACGGCGACCGACAAGGGCATCCGCCTCGACATCCTCTCGGCCGACACGGGTCCTGACGGGCGCATCCACATTCCGCTGGTGGTCTGGGGTCTGCCCCGCGACTCGCGCACCGATGACAAGAACATCACCCGCGTGACGGTCAACGCGAGCTTCAAGTTCAACTGGAAGCTCTACGACGAGAAGCAGAAGCTCATCGGCGAGATCCCCGGCGAAGGTGGCCCCGACAGCCGCGTCGATTGGCCCGACCGTTTCGTGAAGTTCTTCCCCCCGATGACGGTGCTCGGTCACTACGACATCGACAAGCTCCCGGCCGAAGTGAAGACCGCGGACATCGAGTGGACGATCTCAGCGCGCAGCACCACCGGCGGCGACATCGTGGCCACCTACGCGTGGAAGGGCGAAGTGCCCGCTGCGTGGAAGATGGGCGCCGGCGAGACCTGGAAGGGCGCGCAAGACTCGATTCGCCCCGAAGAAGAGATCAACCCGGTGGCCGACAAGAAGAAGAAGTAACCACGTGAGCCCCTCTCCCTCTGGGAGAGGGCAGGGTGAGGGCCGCACAAGAAACCCCGGTGCTCGAAAGAGCTCCGGGGTTTGTCGTTGTACTCGTCGATCCCCGCCCCACGTCTTCGGGCCGAGCTACTCGCGTGGCAGCAGCGAGGACTGCGACCGAACGGCGCCTTGGGCTGTTCCCTGGACGACCTCGGCGACCGCCATTTTCGACATGAACGCACCCACGATTGGGTCCTTCGCCGCGGCGAGATGCCACTCGTTCGCGAACTGCGTGGCGGTCTGCTCTCCGATGACCGTAATGAGCAGCCTGTTTGTTGTGGGCGGAGCGATCATGCGGTTGACCTTGAACGCCTCGACAACATCGAAGACGAAGGCCGAGGCGGTTGCGGCATCGTTGACATCCACCGAGAGCGTCAGTGCAACTCCACCCTCCCACGCGACCGTCCGCGCTGCCAAAACCTTGTTCGGCTGCTTCGGTGCAATCATGACCTGGCGCTCCTCGGGTGAGTACTTCGGGTGTGCGTCGCGACAGGCTCCGCTTCAGTCGTGAAACCCAACCACCTGCCACGCCGCGCCTGCCTGGTGCAGCACCAGCACCGTCGCATGCCCTGACAGATTGCCCACTGCCACGTATGTGTTGGGAGACCGCCAGTTCCAGCTGCTCAACCGCGTGGGCGGCTTGCCGTACTTCTTCTCCATGTCGGCCGGAAGCAGCACTTCGAGCGAATACAACTTGAGCAAATCGGCCCGGCGCGAGCGCAGGCTCTTGCCCCACTGCGTGCGCAGATCTTCAGGGCGATCGATGCGCCGCGCCTCCATGAAGAACGGGAACCCGGAGCGAGCGACCAGCTTCCCGGTGTCGGCGGCGATCAGATCCAGAAAGAACCCACGCGCCACGACCTCGACCTGCTCGGCCGGCTTGAGCCCCAGATACTTATCCAGATCGATGTCGCTGCCGGGCAGCACCGGGTTCGACTCCACCTGGCCGTACTGCCTCGCCAACGCCTCCAGCGCCGCGTTGCGCTCTTCGGGCTTCATGGTGGGCAGCTTGGCGAGCAACCGATTGACCTCATCGGCCCCCTTGGGACGAGCGGGGCCTGAAGGCGCAGCAGGCGCGGCGGCAGGTTCACCCTCCGCGCTGGCGGCAGGGGCCGTTTCCGGAGGGGTCACCTCGGGCTCCTGACTGAGCGCGAGGCAAAGGGCGTAGGCGGCGACGTTCATCACGTCGTGCGTCTTACTCCGTCACGGCCTCTTTCGGCAGCGCTCGCGCGCTGAAGGTCAGGTGCGCCACCGCGACGGCGAGGCCCACCCCGAAGCACCCGAACCAGAGCGCCCGATGGCCAATCACCGGAATGAGTGACGAGCCGATCAACGGCGAGAGCATCGCCGCGGTGCTCCAGGTGATGGTGAACGCGCCCTGATAGCGGCCGCGCAGGTGCGTGGGTGAGAGCGTGGCCACGATGCTCGCGTTGACCGGAGAAAAGAGGATCTCGCCCCAGGTCCAGATCGCCACGGTGAACACATAGGTGGGCAGCGAAGTCGCGAAGGTGGTCAGCCCAAAACCCAGGCCGGTGAGCGCCGCGGCGAGCGCCAACACCCGCGCGCGGGTGTAGCCCGACGCCCAGCGGGTCGCGAGCGGCTGGAACATCACGATGAGCAGCCCGTTCGCCGCGATGCTCAAGCCGAACTCTTCGGTGCTCAGCCCCTTGAGCCGCATGTCTTCAGGCAGCGACGAGAGGTGCTGAAAGAACAACAACGCCACCAGGAAGTTCAGCAGGAGAAACGGCGCGTATTTCGGATCGGTGAAGGGCGTGAGCGCATGGCCGCTCGGAGGCGGTCGCTGCGGATCGGTGCTCGGTTCAGGCCGGCTCTCGGGGATCGCGCGCCACACGATGAACGCGAGGATCAACGTGGTGATCGCGTCGCCGATGAAGAGCGCCCCGAAGTTCCGCTTCGCCATGAAGCCGCCGATCACGCTGGCAAAGGTGAACCCTAAGTTGATGGCCCAGTACTGCATGCCGAACGCCTTCATCTGGTGCTTGCGCGGAACGATGTCGGCCACCAGCGCCTGGCTCGCGGGCCGGTAGGCATCAGCGGTCATGCCCATCAGGCACGTCGCGATCGCCAGCTGCCACAGCTCGACTGCCAGCCCCAGCACCAGCAGAAACGCGGCTCCGACCAGCAACGAGCACAGCATGGTGAAGCGCCTGCCGAACCGATCGGCCATCACGCCGCCGATGAGCGAACCCACCAGCGAGCCAAGGCCGTAGAGCGAAGTGACCGCGCCCGCCAGGGGCAGCGACAGACCGCGCGACTGGGTCAGGTACACGAACAGCAGCGGCATGACGAAGCTGCCAGCCTTGGTGATGAAGGTGCCGAAGAGCAGGGCCCAGAACGGACGCGGTATCCCCTCTGCGAGCTGCTCCCAACGACTCTGCCCGGTCACGGTTGCGGGGTTCATGCCGCGCTGACGCGCTGCATACAAGGCGGCTGACGGCTAAGTTGTCGGCACCAGATGTCGGAGATTCGAAGGTTACTGAGTGACGCGCAGGACGCCGAACGACGCGGCAAGAAGGAGGAGGCCGTTCGCCTCTTGCGAATCGCTGCCGCGTGGTACCGCGATCGACAGATGCTCAAGCGGGCGGCGCAGATGCTCAGGCAAGCGAGGCGGGTCGAAGGCGTGACGGACGAAGAAGAATCAGGCGAAGCCGTGTTCGGCTTCGAGCAGGAGGACGAAGCGACCCCGGAGGTCGCCGAGGTCAGCGAAGGGCGCATGCTGGTCGAACAGCGATCGCCTCAGCTTGCCGACCCCGCGCTCGATGCGTGGTGTTCGTTCTGCTGCAAGCCGAAGGTGGAGGTCGGTGCGCTGGTCGCTGGCCCCGCCGGGGCGTACCTCTGCGCAGGCTGCCTGGGCCTCTCGGCCACCTTGCTGGGGTCGACGGCGCCGCAGGTGAGCACCCCGTGGGAAGTCAAAGCGCTGGCCTTCGAGTTGTCTGCGCAACGCAGGGCGCGCGCGCGTTTCACCCGCGTTCGATCCCGCCTGGCGCTGGTCATCGGGCCTGAGGGCACGGGGAAGTCGGCGTGGTTGCAGTCGTTGGGTTCACAGCCGGATCTGCGCCATCTCGAGATCACCCGGCCGCTCACGCCCGAGGAAGAAGACGAGCTGCTGCGGTGGCTCGAGCCTGCAGGCCGCAGCGCGTTTCTGGTGGTGCGCGCCGCGGTGCCGCCCCCTGCCCTGGTGCTGCAAGGGGAACACGGTGAAGAGCCGCTCCATGACACGGCCTCGCTGGTCGAGTCGGTGCCGCAGCTCTCGTCGCGGGTGCTCGCGCGGGTGGACGCGGTGATTCCGTTTTCGCCGCCCCATCCCGAAGAGCTCGTCTCGCTCGCGCAGGCCCTCGCCGAAGCGCGGGGCGTGTGGCTGCCGGAGAGCGCGTTGACGCAGTTGGTACAGCTCTCCCTCAGGGCGCAACGGGGCGTGCATGAATTGGCGACCTTGATCGCCCGAATTCCTCCAGGGAAATACGGCCCGTGAATCCTCCCGTCCAATGGCACCGGTTGGGCCGCGTCGAGTATGGCGATGGCCTCGAGCTCCAGCGGCAGTTTCAGGAAGCGCGGCGCGTCGATGAGGTACCTGACACGTTGCTGCTGCTCGAACACCCGCCGGTGCTGACGCTCGGCCGGGGCGCGAAGGAGAACAACATCCTCACCCCGAAGCCTCAGCTCGATGCGCTCGGGGTCGAGGTGTTCGAGACCGATCGCGGAGGCGACGTCACGTACCACGGGCCCGGGCAGATCGTCGGGTACCCGCTGCTTCACCTCGGGCCTGGCCGGCAGGATGTTCGGAAGTACGTGCGCTCGATCGAAGAGCTGATGATTCGCACGGTGGCCGACTGGGGCATCACCGCGACCCGCATCGAGCAGTGGCCGGGTGTCTGGGTGGCCGAGAGCCGGCGCGGTGGCCCGCGGAAGATCGCGGCGCTCGGGGTTCACCTGTCGCGTTGGTACACGAAGCACGGCTTCGCGCTCAACGTGCGCACGGATCTGAGTCACTTCGAGCTGATCGTTCCGTGCGGCATTCGTGAAGCGGGCGTCACGTCGATGCGCGATGAGCTGGAGCGGGATGTTCCGGTCTTCGAGGTGGAAGACCGCATCGCTCATCATTTTCGCGAGGTGTTCGACTGCGAGGTGACCGCGGCGGAAGAACCTCGGCGGACCGTGTCGGTGGTGGTGACTCGCGAAGACGGGCGGGTGCTGTTGCTCGAGCGCACCGTGGCGCGCGGCGGGTTCTGGCAACCGGTGACGGGCAGGGTGGAGGCGGGCGAGTCACCGATCCAGGCGGCCCAGCGGGAGTTGCTCGAAGAGACGGGGCTCGAGAGTGTGGTGGCGCCGCTCGGATATGAGCACTGCTTCCCGTTTGGTGAAGGACATCCGCCTCAGGTGTTTCGGGAGACCGCCTTTGCAGCGAAGGCCATGCGCGAGGTTCGGATTGATCCCGCCGAGCACGTCGCTTGTGGGTGGTTCACTCGCGAAGAGGCGATCACGAAGGTGCCTCATGCCGGGTTGGCGAAGGCGATTGCGATGAGCGCGAGGCCCTCTCCCTGATCACAGCTTGATCACCAGGCCCTCTTTGGCCGCGATGGTCGCTTTGCGCTGCTTCTTCACCAGCTTCACCAACGCATCGAGGGCGTCATCGGTGCGCGTCGGATCGTGGTGGAACATCACCAACGTTCCGACTTCCGCTTCCGCTGACACCCGCACCGCGTTCTGCCAGGTGGAGTGCCCCCAACCGATCTTCGGGCTGCCTTGTCGGCCGAGGTATTCCTCCTCGGTGTACATGGCGTCGTAGATGAGCACGTCGGCGCCGCGGGAGAACTCGATCAACTGCGCGTCGCGTTCGTTCCCGTGTTCGGTGTCGGTCGCGTAGACCACCGACTTGCCCTTGTAGTCGATGCGGTACGCGAGATTGCCGCCGGGGTGATTCGCTTCGATCGCGCTGACGGTGACGCCGTTGAGCTTGAGCCGGTCGCCCGCTTCGAAGCCCTGGTATTCGAGCTGCGCGCGGAAGACCATTTCGACGGTCACCGGGAAGAACGGCTGCTGCATGTGCCCGCTCAACACGTCCTTCACCGACTTGCCGTTTCGCGTGGGCTCGAATCGTGAAGCGGCTGCGCGGATCGAAGATGGGCCCGAAGAACGGCAGGCCCTGCAGGTGATCGTAATGGTAGTGTGAGACGAAGATGTTCGCGTTGAGCGGGCCCTGTGCGGCGGCCCCCAGCTCACGAACGCCCGTGCCCAGGTCGAAGATGAAGGTCTCGCCCGCGGCCCGAATCTCGACGCACGGGGTGTTTCCGCCGTAACGCGCGGTCTCGGGACCCGGGGAGGGGATCGAACCGCGCACGCCCCAGAAACGGACGGACAGACCGGCAGCCGAAGGCGCCGCCTTAGCCTGCTTTGGCTTCCGACTTTTCGTCCTCGCTGAGGAGCTCAATCAGGTGACCAGACCGATCCCGCTTCGTCTTGAGATAGTCGACGTTAAGCGGGTTCGAAAGGGTCCGCGACGGAATTCGCCGACGAACCGGAATGCCTTCTTCCACCAGCCCGGCGATCTTCAGCGGGTTGTTGGTGATCAGATCGGCGCTCAGCACGCCCAGGCTGCGGAGGATCTCGGCGGCCACGTCGTAGCGGCGCAGGTCGTCGGCGAAACCCAGCTTCAGGTTCGCTTCGACGGTGTCGAGGCCCTGTTCCTGTTGCAGGGCGTACGCGCGGATCTTGTTGCCAAGGCCAATGCCCCGGCCTTCTTGCCGCAGGTAGACGAGCACGCCTTTGCCCTGCTGCGAGATGAAGTCGAGCGCCCGGTCGAGCTGCGCGCGGCAATCACACCGCAGGCTGCCGAAGACCTCGCTGGTCAGACACTCGGAGTGCAGCCGAACCGGCACGCCTTCGAGGTTGCGGATGTCACCTTTGACCATCGCCACGTGCTCACGGCCGTCACGCTTGTCGCGGAAGACCACGATGCGGAACAAGCCGCGCTCGGTGGGGAGATCTGATTCTGAGTACCGCTCCAAAAGGTGGGTGTGCTTCCGAGTGGGAAGGAGCTGGGTATGGTCTGTCATCGAGCCCTCGTCGCCCTACGAAGAGTGTCCGCACCATGCGTACCACTCCCAATCATCCGTCGAGACAGAGTGTTGTTGTCCCAACACCGGTACAGATGCCGAGCTTGAACAAACGTTGCACGGTCAGGCAGGTGCCCATGACACAGGTAAGACCGCGCAATGATTGCCGGTCTCGACATTGCCGGTCTCTTCACCCAGCTCGATCAGGCAGGTCGCCCCTGCTGCTGAACTCAAAGATCCGGACGATTGCGATTTCAGCGGCGTGGCCCAGAGGGTGTCGCCGCGGACCTCCCAGGTCGCCCTGACGAAGAGCCGGAGCCCTGGCTGTTTGGCGATCGGCGCGCCGAGCCGGGCGGGGAGGCGCAGGGTCACCGCAGGCAACCCCTGCATCGCCCGCAGTGCGGGCCGCACGAAGATTTCGAAGGTCACCATCGCCGACAGCGGGTTTCCCGGCAGCCCGAAGACCAGCGTCTGACCCTTGCGGCCAAAGGCGAGGGGCTTGCCCGGCTTCATGGCCACCTTCCAGAAGTCGATGTCGACGCCCAGGCCCGTCAACGCTTCGCGGGTGAAGTCTTTCTCACCCACCGACGCGCCGGCGAGGGTGATCAAGACGTCGTGCTCGAGCCCCTGGGCGAACAACGAGGTCAACGAGTCGAGGGTGTCGGCGGCGCGACCGATGCGGGTCGGCAGTCCTCCTGCGCGACGCACCAGGGCGGCCACCACCGGCGAGTTGGTGTCGACGATCTTTCCTTCTTGAAGCGCGCCCACGTCACACAGCTCATCGCCGCTGGAGACGATGGCCACCCGCGGCCGGCGCCGCACCTGCACGCGCTCCAACCCCTGGCCCCAGAGCGCGCCCGCGTCACCGATCGACAGCTCTTTCCCCTCGGAGAAGAGCAGGGCGCCCTGCTCGATGTCTTCACCTCGGCGGCGGACGTTGGCTCCCGCTTTGGGGGGCTCCAACAACTCCACGCGATCACCATCGAGCACGCGCGTCTTTTCCTGCATCACCACCGCGTCGGCGCCGGGCGGCAGCGGCGCGCCCGTCATGATGCGGGCGCACGTGCCGGCCACGATGCGCTGTTTCGGCGTATCGCCCGCGAAGATCCGCTCGACGATCTTCAGCGGCGTGGCCGCATCTCCGGCGATCACCGCGTAGCCATCCATCGCGGAGTTGTCCCAGGGCGGCAGCGTGCGACGCGCGTGGATCGGCGACGTCACACTGCGACCCATCGCGTCTTCGATCTGCACTTCTTCAGGAGCGAGCGGGTTGAGCAGGCTGAGTATCCGCGCTCGGGCTTCATCGACGGGGATCAGCGGCATCTGTGCTCCATGCCGATTTCACGCTTGAAAACCAATAGGAATTGCAGGGATTTGGCTTGACGCGACCCCTCAAGATCAACTACGGGGACCTACCCCAGCCCAAGGAGACAGCGTTGGCCAAGAAGAAGGCGAAACCCGCTGCCGCGCAGAAGAAGGCGAAGCCGGCCCCCCAGAAGAAGGTTGAAAAGGCCGCCAAGGTCCTGAAATCCAAGGGCAAAGCAGCCAAGCCTGAAAAGGCTCCTCCCCCGCCCAAAGCGGCGAAGCTCCCCCCTCCCGAGGTTGTTCCGGAGCCGGTGAAGCTGGCGGGCAAAGCTCCGAAAGGCGTCAAGGGCCAGGTGCCCCCGCCTTCCGTCAGCGCCCCTCCGCGTCGCGCCGATGGCTGGCTCGGGCCCATGCCCGACAAGCCGATGCCCCGGTCGACCAAGCTTCCGCCCGAAGGCAACCTGCTCACCAAGCGCGAGATGGAGCAGGCCCTCACGGTCGGCGAGCGCGGCGTGATCGGCGAAGGCAGCATGAAGGGCAAGCTGGTGCTCTACCAGGGCTTCCCCTACCTCGAGGTCATCGGCCGCGACAAACGCGAGCTCTGGTTCCTCTTGCAGGGCCCCGACCAGGAAGTGCTGCCCGCGTACGCGGATCACAAGGTCTCCGTCTCGGGCCTGGTGAAGCGTTTCCACAACTACGGCGGCTCGGTCGACGTGCGGAAGTACTCCGCCAAGAAGCCGGAAGCGGAAGTGGTGGCGGAGGTCGATGTGCCCGAGGCGGTCAAGCTTCGGCTGCTCTCGCCCGGTGAAGTGGCCACCATCGCCAACCCCGGGATGTCGGTGGGCGTGAAGGGCTTCGCGACGCTGCGGGGCCGCCTCGAGATGAACGCCGAGGAGTACTACCTGGTGGTGTCGAACCCCGGCACCCGCCAGCAGGTCGCCTTCACCCTCGAGGGCAAGGCGAGCAAGGGCCTCAAGAAGTACATCGGCGAGGTGGTGGTCGCGACCGGCGTGGTGGAGAAGTCCACCGGTTGGGGCGGTCGCATCGTGTGCGAGATCTGCGAGCCCCGCGCTCCGGAATATCCGCCCGTCGCGCGGGAGACGATCGAAGTGGTCGAGGTCGAGGCGTCGGGTACGGGCCAGGCACGTGAAGCCAACGTGAAGCTCAACCACGGCCTGACCGTGAAGCTCCCCGAAAAGCAGGGCCACGTCTGGGCCATCGAGCCGCAGACCGCCAAGCGGGTCAGCTTGCGCGAAGTGAACGTGAACCACCCGAACTCGGGCTCGCCGGTGCGCGAGTTCTTCTTCACGCCCAGAAACCCGGGCATGCAGGAGATCGAGTTCTTCCTGGGCAAGGTGCACAACCCCATGCAGGTCGCGCGCACCTTCAAGGTGATCGCACACGTCAAATCTCCGGAGGTCGTCTCGTGAAGCAGCTCGTCGTGGCTCTGGCCGTGCTCGTCTCAGGCAGTGCACTCGCGCAGGAGATCGGTACGGAGATCACCCCCAGCACGCCGTCGTCGGGCGTGCAGCAGCAGCCGGCCCAGAACAACCCGCCCCCGGCCGAGCAGCAGCCGAAGAGCGGCTACGTCTACAAGCCGAAGGGCGCTGACGGCAGCACGCCCGCCAGCGGCGAGCCCTCCTTCACGGGCAACAAGGTCTCCGCCTCGGGCGGCGACTTCGGCATCCGCGCGGGTTTCGGCTCGTCGGCCACGTTGCCTTCCCTGGCCACGGGCGCCGGAACCACCGTCGCGGCGCCCACGGTGGGCATCGCGTACTTCGCAGGTGACGCCTTCAAGCTGCTGTTCGATCTGGGCTTCGGGATGATCATCAACAGCAGCACGCCGTTCGCGCTCAACGCGTCGGTGGGCTTCGACTACATGTTCCGCACCCCCGCCGATGCGATGCGCCCGTTCTTCCACGCGGCCGCCTCGTTCCTCATGGCGGGTGGCGGTTCGAACATCGGGGTGGGGTTCGGCGCTCAGCTGGGCTTCGGCGCGGAGTATTTCTTCGCTCCTCCGTTCTCGGTGAACGCGCGCCTGCTCCTCGCGGTGCCCATGTCCGTCGCGAATGGTTTCGTGCTCGGGCTCTTCACGGTGACGCCCGGGGTGGGCGCCACCTGGTACCTCTGAACTCCCCGGTCAGACATGCAGGACCGGCCGCGTCAAAGCGGTCAGGCGGGCCAGACGACCTCGCAACTCGCGAGGACGCTGGCCCGTTTTACTTTTCCTCAAAACTTCTCAAATCGTGTCCCGCTCACCTTCGCGTGGCGGCCAGGCACTTCGAAACGGATACATCTACACGTGGCAATCGACTCTGAACAAATCTTGAAACTCGTGAGCACCGCTGGACGCCCTGTGGGCATCCAGGAGCTCCTCCGCGCCGGCGGCTTCAATCCCGGCGAGCAGACCGCCGTCAAACGCGTCTTGCGCGACCTCGTCAAAGCAGGTGCGCTCACCCGCGATGGCAAACGTTTCGTACCGGCCGATGAAAAGCCGAAGGCGAAGTCGGGCCCCGCGTGGGGTGGCAAGCCCCCCGCGATCGTCCGGGCAACCCACGGCGTGAAGCCGAAGGCGCGCAAGTTCGAACCCGAGCCGCCTCCGAAGCAGCCGCTGAAGAAGGGCCCGCCGCCCACCCGTTCGACCCGGGGCGGCAAGACGGTCATCGGCATCATTCATCACCACCGCGATGGTTTTGCGTTCGTGAAGCCGATCGTCGGGCAGGACTCCGAAGATCTCTTCATTCCGCCCGACGAGACGCGAAAGACGCTCGATAACGATCAGGTGGTGGTGGAGATCGTGCCCGGGCAGGGCGGCCGTACCGCGGGCCGGGTGATCGAGGTCACCTCGCGCACCCGTCAGTTGGTGGTTGGCACCTACGAAGAGAACGCGCGCCAGGCCTGGGTCGAGCCGCGTGAAAAGGAGCTCGGCAACATCCGCGTTCCCAAGACGCAGCTCGCGCGCCCCGGTGACGTGGTGAAGGTGCGGCTGGGCGTGGGCACCGCGTTGTTCCAGGGCTCCAACGAGCTGACCGGTGAAGTGGCCGGCTCGCTCGGTTCGGCCGACGATCATTCGATCGAAGTGCTCTCGGTGGCCTTCTCCAAGGGCTTCCACGACGAGTTCCCGCCGGAGGTGATGGACGAGGCCGACGCGATCCCGCTCGAAGTGAGCGAGACGGAAGCCCGAACCGAACACCGGCGCGACCTGCGCAAGCTGCCGCTGATCACCATCGACGGTGAAGACGCGCGTGACTTCGACGACGCGGTTTATTGCGAGAGCCACGCCCGTGGCACCCGCCTGGTGGTGGCCATCGCCGACGTCTCTCACTACGTGCAGCAAGACACCGCGCTCGACGCCGAAGCGTTGCGCCGGGCCACCTCGGTCTATCTGCCCAGCCGCGTGCTGCCGATGTTGCCGGAGCGGTTGTCGAACGGAATCTGCTCGCTCAAACCCGACGTCGACCGCCTCTGCATGGTGGCCGACATGGTGATCGACTCCCGGGGCGCCACGGTGGAGACCGAGATCTACCCCGGCGTGATGCGCAGCGCGGCCCGCTGCACGTACACCGAGGTGCACCAGGTGCTGGCCGGCGAGAAGGTGCCTGGCCGCACGGAGCTCAAGCCGCAGTTCGATCGGCTGTACGCGCTGTCGAAGACGCTGACCGCGATGCGCCTCGAGCGCGGCGCGATCGACTTCGATCTGCCGGAGCAGCGCGTCGAGCTGAAAGAAGACGGCTTGCCCGACAAGCTGGTGCGCCGCGAGCGCTGGGAGAGCCACCGCCTGGTCGAGGAGTGCATGCTGGCAGCGAACGAGGCCGTGGCGCGGTTCTTCCGCG
>JANODF010000059.1:0-6845 GCA_031412555.1 Archangium sp.
TCGAAGAACACCGAGCGCCGGGTGACGAAGGGCGGCACCGAAGAGAAGCCGCACGGCCTGGCCGAGTTCGTGGCGCAAGAGGAGATGGATCGTTTCACCGGCTTCTGGTTCAGCCCCGACAGCAAGTCGATCGTCTTCCAGGAGACTGATCATTCGGGCGTCGAGGTGTTCGGCGTGCCCGACCCCACCCGGCCCGAGCAGGCGCCGGAGCGTTTCCACTACCCGCGCGCCGGCCGAAAGAACGTGGCGGTGAAGCTGGGCGTGGTGCCGGTCGCAGGGGGCACGCCGAAGTGGATCGCCTGGGACGCGGCTGCCTACCCGTATCTCAACTCGGTGGTGTGGAAGGACGGACCGCTCACCCTGGTGGTGCAGACGCGTGAGCAGACGAAGGAGCAGGTGCTCTCCGTCGATGCGAAGACGGGCAAGTCGAGCGTGCTGCTGACCGAAGAAGACGCCGCGTGGGTGAACCTCAACCAGGACTTCCCCCTGTGGTGGAAAGACACGGGGTTCTTCTGGGCGACCGAACGCAATGGCGCCCCCGAGGTCGAGCTGCGCAAGCCCGATGGCTCGCTGCAGGCCAGCTGGGTGAAGCCGGCCGCGGGTTTTGGAGCGCTGGTGGGTTTTGCTCCCGCCACCAGGACGTTGTTCTTCACCGGTGGGCCCAACCCCACGGCGGCTGCCTTGTACAAGGTGGTCGAGGGGGGCGCGCCCGAGCTGGTGAAGACGCCCGGAGAGGCGCTCTCGACGGTGGTGGCAAAGCTGACCGGCGGTGATGGGTTCATCGCGCTCTCGCACACCTCCACCAAGGCGATGCCCCGGGCCGTGGTGCTCCGCGTCGACGGTGGCGATTTCATCGAGGTGCCTTCGGTGGCGATCGAGCCTTCGCTCAAGCTCTCGATGGAGATCTTCCAGCTCGAGAACGACGGTCCCTGGGCCGCGGTGATCAAGCCTTCGAACTTCGTCAAAGGGCAGAAGTACCCGGTGGTGCTCAACGTGTACGGCGGCCCGCATCACCTCGAGGTGTTGCAGGTGACGCGCGAGAACCTGGTGCTGCAGTGGCTCGCCAATCAGGGCTTCATCGTGGTGAAGGCCGACGGACGGGGCACGCCTCGGCGCACGCGCGCGTGGGAGCGGGCCATCTCGCACGACTTCGCGACTCCGACGGCGGCTGATCAGATCTCCGCGCTGCAGCAGCTGGGCAAGCGTGTCCCTGAGCTCGACCTCGCGCGCGTGGGCGTCTACGGCTGGAGCTTCGGTGGCTACATGGCCGCGCTGTTGGCGATGTCGAAGGGTGACGTCATCAAGAGCGCGGTCGCGGGTGCACCGGTGGTCGACTGGCGTGACTACGACACGTTCTACACCGAGCGGTACCTCGGCCTGCCCGACGCGCAGCCGAAGGCGTACGAGGTCAGCTCGTTGCTCTCGTACGTGAAGGACTCGAAGCGGCCGATGCTGCTGATTCATGGCACCGCGGACGACAACGTGTACTTCCTGCACACGCTCAAGTTGTCCGATGCGCTGTTCAAGGCGGGCAAGCCGCACAGCGTGTTGCCGCTTCAGAACTTCACGCACATGGTGCCCGACCCGCTGGTCACCGAGCGGTTGTGGGAGCGCATCGCCACCTGGTTCAAGGAGACGTTGTAGTCATGCCGTTGGATCAGGCCTTCGTCGACGATTGCCCGTAGGCTTCGTGCACGCGTTCTACGTGCTCGAGCTGCGGCACGCGGATGGGTGGATTGGCTACGGCGCGAAGATTCACGAGGCGCGGTTCACGGCGCTGGCGACTCCGGGTACGCCGCTGACGCTCGAGGCGAACGTGGTGAGATCGCGCCGCATCAAGGACTCGATCATGGTGCGGTACAGGTTCGAGTTCAGGCAGGCCGAGACGGTGGTCTACGAGGGTGAACAGACCGCGATGTGGATGAAGGTCGTCGATGGGCAACCGACCACTGCTCTCCCTCTCCCCCGCGGGGGAGAGGGTCGGGGAGAGGGCTCACGAGGCCTGATCACTTCGGGCGCTTGAAACACATGTACGTCGCACCGCCGCCGACCGAGTTCCCGGCCTGCACCACGGGCGGGCGGAAGGTGAGCGAGACCAGCTCCCAGCCTTCGTCACCCGCTTTGAGCAGGCGATCGTTGGTGGGCACGCCGTCGATGTCCTGACACCAGTGCTCCCAGCGTTGAATCGCGTGACCTTCAGCGTTCGCGCGGGGAACTTGAATTGCTGCCGTGGTGGCGCAGCCGGCGAGAAAGGCAACCGCAATGAGAACGGCCCTCACCCCGACCCTCTCCCGAAGGGAGAGGGAGTTCGAGACAGTTTCACTTTTCATCGCGCGCCTCCGAGATCCAGGTTCCAGCTCACCGCCACGTACCCGCCACCCTGCAATGGAACGGCGCTGACCGCCGGCGCATCACTCGCACCACCCAGCGCGAACATGAGCACCGCCGCGCCGACACCTGCCACGGCTACACCGGTGAACACGTAGCCGAGCGTCGCTTCGGTCTTGCCCGAGTCGCGAATGGCGATGGCCTGCTCGGGTGCTGCGGTGCCGTTGAGCAACGAACTCTGTTTTCCACTCGCCGAAATGAACATGCCCGTCGCCACGCCAGCCGACGCGAGGCCGACCACGCCGGGGATCCACGAGAGCGCTCGTGCAGAAGGCCCCGTGGCCGTCGCGACCACCGCGGGGGGAGGCTGGTTCTTCGCGCGCTCTTCCGCCTCGAGGCGGCGCTGCTCGGCGACCTTCGCGGCCTCTTCATCAGCGCGCAGCTTCTCAGCGGCCAGGCGTTTCTCTTCTTCGGCGCGCGCAGCCTCGATCTGCGGCGCGAGCATCTTGCGCACGTTCGCTCGTGCCTTCTCGGCGACGGCCTGCACCTTGGGCGACACCTCGACCGGCAGCTTCGCCTCGAGCTCCACGGAGAACGCGGTCTTGAACGCGCTGAGCGCCTTCTCTTCGCGGCCCATGTCGGCGAGCACCACGCCCTCGAGCAGGGCGATCTTCGCCTCGTCATCGGGCCCGCTGGCCCTGCTCTTGGCGTTCTTGAGCTGCTTGAGCGCCTTCTCGTACTCGAGGTTCTCGTACAGGGTGATGGCGGTGTTCAGGTACTTCTTCACCTCGGCGTTCTGAGCGAACGCAGGGGTGGTCAGCAGAATCACGAGCAGGCCGGCGAGGCGCATGGGTCAGTCTTTCAGGTTGTGCTTCACGACGTTCTCGCCGGGCTTGATGACGATGTTGAGCTCGACGTCTTTGCCAAAGGCGGGGTTCACCAGCCGCAGCTTGTGCTTGCCGACCGGCACCGAGATCGCGGGCAGCGGGGTGTCTCCCAGCAGGCGGTCGTCGAGATAAATGGTGGCGTAGGGCCTGATGCGCAGCTCGAGCTTGCCGGTCTTGGCGGCAACCGGCCGCACCACGGCGACCGCCCCCGCATCGACCTCTTCTTCGAGGCCGGCGTCAGGCTCAGGCTCGACCACCACGGCGATCACCACCGCGGCATCGGGTGTGGCTTCGACCACGGCCGGGCCCGCATCGACGACCAGTACCGGCTTCACCGGCACCACGGCAGGGCGCAGCGCGAGCCAGCCTCCGACGCCTGCGATCACCGTCGCCACCAGGGCCAGGCTCACGAACAACGGAGCCCGGCTGCGTTTCACCGCGTTGACCTCGACCGAACGCAGCGCGGTGTTCGACATGCCGGTGCCCGACTGGGTGGCGACCGGAGGCGGGGGCGAAATACGTTCGCTCGACTTGGCAGAGGGCGTGGTGGCGTCGAGCCCGCTGACCACTGCGTTGGGCGCCGTGGTGTCGGCTTCGTTCTCGAACACGGTCGAGACCAGCTGCGCGATTTCACGCGTGCCCACCGTCTCACCGGAGCGGCGGATGAAGGTCTCGAGATCCGCCTGCAATTCGACGCACGAGGCGTAACGGCGGTCGCGATCCTTCTCGAGGCACTTGTTGACGATGGCCTCGAGGTCGGGCGGGCAATCGGGCCGGTACACCGTCGGCTTCTCGAGCGGCTTCTGGCTCATGATCGCCTGGATGATGCTGACCTCGCTGGTGGCGTCGAACGGCATGCCACCGGTCACCAGCTCGTAGAACACGATGCCCAGCGCGAAGAGGTCGGCGCGTCGATCGAGCGGCTCGCGAGCGAGCTGCTCCGGGGGCATGTACGCCATCTTCCCCTTGATCATCCCCGACTTGGTCAGGTGCGGCTGGGTCGACGCCTTGGCGATGCCGAAGTCGACCACCTTCACTGAGCCGTTACGCGCCACCAGGATGTTGTCGGGGCTGATGTCGCGGTGAACGAGGTTCAAGAACTCGCCCTGCTCGTTGCGCAGCTCGTGAGCGAAGTGCAGCCCTTCGGCGGCGAGCGCGATCATGCGCGCGGCGAGCGGGAGCGGCATCGGGCCCTGCACCCGGCGCGTGGCCTGGTTGAGCACGCGCAGGTTCGCGCCGTCGATGTACTCCATGGCCAGGTAGTACTGACCGTCGGCTTCACCGAAGTCGAAGATCTGCACGAGGTTCGGGTGATTGAGCTCGGCGGCGAGGCGGGCTTCGCCCAGGAACATCTCGATGAAGCGCGGGTCGTCGTTGAAGTGCGGGAGAATTCGCTTCACCACGCACTTCTTGGCGAAGCCCATCGGACCGTCGGCGCGCGCGAGGAAGACCTCGGCCATTCCGCCCGTCGCGAGCTTTCTGATCAGCGTGTACTTACCGAGCGTCTTCGTCACTTTGGGGAACCGTCGCCACAATCCCACACGTGGGGTCCGCTCAAAAGAACAAGGGCCCGGTCCCCCGACCGAGCCCTTGCGGTGCTGCTACAGCAAAAGCATCTTTGTCAGGCCGCTTTGACGTTCTGCGCCTGGAGCCCCTTGGGCCCCTTCGTCAGGTCGAACTGCACTTTCTGACCTTCCGCCAGAGTGCGGAATCCGTCCATCTGGATGGACGTGTGATGGCAGAAGACGTCTTCACCGCCGCCGTCTTGAACGATGAAACCGAAGCCCTTCGAGTCGTTGAACCACTTCACAGTACCAGTAGCCATTCGTTGCTCTTTCTTGAGTACCCGTCTGTAAGAACACCGACGGGACCCCCCGCACTTCCAAAGCCGGAAGGCAGTGCGAGGTTTATCCGCTCCGAATTCGCCCTGACAATGGCCCCCCCGATGATCGGGACTGACGAAGGTCAGATCTCCATGAGGATCCGCTCGGGAGCCTCCAGACAATCCTTGATCCGCACGAGGAACTGGACTGCTTCGCGGCCGTCGATGAGGCGGTGATCGTAGGAGAGCGCGAGGTACATCATCGGGCGCGCCACCACCTGGCCATCACGCACCACCGCGCGTTCCTGGATGTTGTGCATGCCCAGGATGCCGGTCTGCGGAGGGTTGAGGATCGGCGTGGAGAGCATCGAGCCGAAGATGCCGCCGTTGCTGATGGTGAAGGTGCCGCCCTGCAGATCGCTGAGTTGCAGCTTGTCGGCCTTCGCCTTCGCGCCGAAGTCGGAGATGACCTTCTCGAGCTCAGCCATCGACTTCTGATCAGCGTCGCGGATCACCGGAACCACCAGGCCCCGGTTGCCCGAAACGGCCACGCCGACGTCGTAGTAGTGGTGGAAGACCACCTCGTCGCCTTCGAGGAACGCGTTGACCGCGGGGAAGGTGCGCAGCGCTTCGATGGCCGCCTTCACGAAGAAGCTCATGAAGCCCAGCTTCACGCCGTGCTTCTTCTCGAACTTCTCGCCGTACTCCTTGCGCAGGCGCATCACGTTGGTCATCTCGACCTCGTTGAAGGTCGTGAGGATCGCCGCGGTCGACTGGGCCTGGAGCAGCCGCTCGGCCACGCGCTTGCGCAGCGGGGTCATCTTCACGCGCTCTTCCGTTCGGCCACCGGACGGGATGTTGAGGGTGGTGCCCGCAGAAGGGGCCTTGCTGCCTTCAGCCGCCTTGAGCACGTCTTCTTTCATCACCCGGCCCTGAACCCCGGTGCCCTGAATGGCGTTCGGGTCGAGGCCCTTGTCGGCAGCGATCGCGCGCGCGACCGGAGTGATGTTCGAGCCGTTGTTGCCAGTGCTGGCTGCAGCGGGCGCTGCGACGGGCGCAGGCGTGGCCGCGGCGGTCGCGGCCCTGGGAGCAGCCGCTCCGACCTTCGACGAGTCGATGCTGCCGATGACTTCGCCGATCTTCACCTTGGCGCCTTCGACGGCGAGCAGCTTCTCGATCACGCCGGCGCTGGCGGCCTGCACGTCGATGGTGACCTTGTCGGTCTCCAGCACGGCGATGGGCTCGTCGACGGCGACGGAGTCACCCACCTTCTTGTGGAACTTCCCGATGATCGCTTCGGTGATCGACTCGCCCAACGCGGGGACCTTGATCTCGACTGATGACATGGTGCGGGTACGCCTTTCAGGACGACAGTGCTTCGTCGACGAGCAGCTTCTGCTCGTATTGGTGCGAAGAGGTGAAACCAGTGGCGGGGCTCGCGCTTTCAGGGC
The DNA here is from genome assembly GCA_031412555.1 of Archangium sp. Taxonomy (GTDB): domain Bacteria; phylum Myxococcota; class Myxococcia; order Myxococcales; family Myxococcaceae; genus Archangium_A. The sequence continues at coordinate 6,489 of JANODF010000059.1, forward strand.
GGCCCACGTATTTGAGCTTCGGGTTCTGCTTCAGTTCTCCAGTGAGCGTCATGAGCGGCTCGATGAGGTACCGCCAGGCGCCTGAGTTCTTCGGCTCTTCCTGCACCCAGAAGAACTCCTTGAGGGCGGGGTAGGACGCGAGCACTTCGCGCAGCTCGGCCTCGGGCAGCGGGTAGAGCTGCTCCAGGCGAACGATGGCGGTGGTGGTGTTCTTCGACTTGGTGCGCTCCTCGAGGAGGTCGAAGTACACCTTGCCGCTGCACAGCAGCAGGCGGGTGACCTTGCTCGCATCGAGCTTGGCCGTCTCGGGGATGACGCGCTTGAAGGTGCCCGAGGTGAAGTCGCTCCACGGGCTCG
>JANODF010000060.1:0-4607 GCA_031412555.1 Archangium sp.
ATCGTGGAAGGCCTGGTCGCGAGGGCGTTCGACGTGGATCCGGCGATGCGGTTTCAGAGCGCGAAGGAGTTCGCCGAAGAGATAGCGCCCCTCTACGACGAGCGGGTCGGAACGCCGTTGGCGATCTCTGCCGTGGTCAGAGGTCTGTTCGGAACGAGTGACTGAGCTCAAACTCAAACTCAAACTCAAACAGAGCCTCCCTCTCCCCGAGGGGGAGAGGGTCGGGGAGAGGGCTTACCCGCGGTTCCGCGGAACCAACCTGATCAACGCCTGAACCACCGTCTCTACCTCACCCGCAGTCGTCGACGCGCCAATCGAAAACCGCAACGAACCACTGGCCTGCTCTGCGCTGCGCCCCATCGCCATCAACACATGCGAAGGCGACAGCGACCCCGAAGCACAGGCCGCCCCGGTCGAAACACAAATCCCCTCGAGGTCGAGACCGATGAGCAACGCCTCTCCATCCACCCCGGGAAACTGAAGGTTGCAGGTCGACGCCACGCGCTCCGCCGTCCCATTCACGGTCGTGCCGGGAATCGCGCTGAGCACCGCGCGCTCGAACTGATCACGCAGCGAAGCGACCTTCACTGAAGCGACTTCCTGCGACGCGACCGCGTGTTCGAGGGCCATCGCCATCGCTTCCGACATCGCGGCCGCCTGCGTGCCACCGCGGCGCCCGTTCTCCTGATGACCCGGCGTGAGCCCCGCGACGTTCACACCGCGCCGTCCGAACAACACCCCGACGCCCGCGGGCCCGCCCAGCTTGTGCGCCGAGAGGGAGAGCAGATCCGCCGGCACCTCGCGCAACGATGCAGGGAGTCGCCCGAACGCCTGCACCGCGTCAGAGTGGAAGACGATCTTCCGCTGCGCGCAGGTGCGCGCCAGCTGGCCGGCCGGCTGAATGACGCCCGTCTCGTTGTTCACCCACTGCACCGAGCAGAGCGCAGTTTGATCGTTCAGCGCGTCGATGAGCGCCTGGGCGGGCACGGCACCGTCGGCTCCCGGTGCGACGCGGATCACTTCAGCGCCTTCTTCTTCGAGCAGCGTCACTGCACCGAGCACACACGGGTGTTCGATGGCCGTGGTGACCACCCTGCGCTTCGACTTGTCTTTGCGCGCCCGGTAGGCGCCCAGCACGGCGATGGCCGCCGCTTCGCTGCCTGAGCCCGTGAAGACGATCTCGCGCGGCGTGCAGCCGAGAACTTGGGCGACGCGTTCTCTGGCTTGATCGAGGTGACGTCGGGCGTTGCGACCGGCTTGGTGCACGCTCGAGGGGTTGCCGGCCGCCTCTGCGAAGGCGGTCGAGAGATGCCTCGCGATCTCCGGGAGGAGCGGGGCGCCTGCGTTGTGATCGAAGTAGAGCAATGGTCGGCCCCTCACCCCGACCCTCTCCCCAGAGGGGAGAGGGAGAAAAGGTCAGGCTTCATCGGATAACAACGACGCGCCGCGTTCACCTTCGACGCCGAACGCTTCCTTGAACCGGCGCACCAGCTCGCGCTTGAACGCTTCGCGTTGGGCTTTGCGGCCCGCCAGCGGCAACCGTGCGCCCGCCATGCTGCCGTGCCCGCCCGCTGAACCGCCGAACGACGCGCAGGTCTCGCGGATCAACCGGCCCGCATTCATTCGGCGATCACTGACCCGCAGCGAGAGAAAGAGCTGGCTGCGATAGCTGCCGAACGCGAGCGACCACTTGGTGTCTTCGATGAACGACAACCGCTCGGCCACTTCCGCGACCAGGTCGGGCGAGTACACATCGCCCAGGTCGGTGATCACCGCCTGCGAGTAGATGCGCGCCTTCTCGATCGCCGCGTGGAACAGCCTGAAGTACCGCACCGGCAGCTTCGGGTGCTCGATCTGCGCCAGCAGCTCGCGATCGATGCGGGGGAACAACCACAAATAGCAGTCGACGTCGGGGTCGCTGGTCTGCCGCCCCAGGTCGCGCGTGTCGGCCTTGATGCCGTAATAAAGCGCGGTGGCCAGCTCGGGCGAAGGCTCGATGCGCGCCGCCCGCAGGTACTCGGTGAGCATCGTCGAGGTGGCGCCGTACTCCCCGCCCACGTCACCGAAGGGGTTGGTGCCCTCTTCTTCACGCACCGGGTGATGGTCGACCACGATGTCGGCCAGGGTCGACTCGGGCAGCGCGTGATTGCCCACGCCCTGCTGGGTGTCGACGATGCCGAACAGGTCGTAGCCGCTCATGTCCACGTCTTCGACGTGGTTGATGGGAATCTTCAGCGTCTTCACGAACGCTGCGTTCTCCGCGCGCCCGATGATGCCGCCGTAGGCGATGTCTGCGGGCACGCCCACCCGATCGCTGAGCACGGTGGCCAGCGCCCAGGCCGCCGCCATCGAGTCGGGGTCGGGGTTGTCGTGGGTCAGCACGAGCGCGCGCTGCCGACCCCTGAACATCTTGGTGAGCCGCTCGATCTTCCCCTTAGCGGGCAGACTCGCGACTTCGAAGGAGGCGGGAGCCACCGTCGTTCACCGGTAAAAACGCTGGAGGTCTTTGAAGTACTTGAGCCCGTTGTCGAGCGAGTTCTCCATCGAGTCCATCATCAGGTTCGAGAAGGTGGTGAAGCTCGAGCGGAAGGTCTCGTAGTACTTCGAGCGATCCACCGAGACGATCACCACCGGCAAGAACCCGTTCCGGATCAGGATGAAGTTGGTCAGCATGCGACCGACTTTTCCGGACGTCTCCGTGAACGGGAAGATCTTGATGAACTCGTGCTGAACGCGCGCGGCCTGCAGGAGCGGGTGGAATTCGCGGAACTCCGAGCTCGCTGTCCAGTCGAGGAGCTTCTCCAGCTGCGGCTGCACCTTCGCCGGCTGGGAGATCTCGTGCAGGTACGTCTTGTGGAGCGGGATGTCTTTGCGAAAGCCCGCCTTGTCGCGCTCCTTGGTCAGCTCTTTCTCGGTGCGCTCGCGCCGTTCGGCCTGAGCGCGGGCCTGCTGGGCCTCGGTGGTATTGCCCGAGAGCAGGTCGTGCACCCGGCGCACGAAGGTCATCGTGAGCGCGCCGTGCTTCTTGGAGTTCTTCGCCTCTTCGCGAATGAAGTCGACCGCGGCCTTGTGGTTCCTGATCTCCCACACGATGGGAAGGAGCGAGGCCTCGGCCACCACCGCGCCTGGGTGCAATGCCGCCGTCAACTCCTGTGGGGAGTAGATGGACCCTTCAAGTGCACAGTCGTGGTGCACCCAGGCCATCTCCAGCTTGTCCAAAAAGTCCTGCACCTCCGGGCGCTTCAGCTGCAGCACTTCCCGGAGCTTCTTGGTCTTCTCTTCGATCGACTGAAACCGCTCTTTCACGGTCGCGGACCATAGTCGGTCGTGACTTATTACGCTACGAATAAGGGGTTAAGTCGATGATCTGACAGGGGAATTCGACCATCTTTTCCCCGACCTGAATCACTCGAAACCGGCGCAAAGCCGTCCCAGCGGCACGCTGGGCGAGCGCAGCTGAAGCGAAGCGGAAGATGCGCCGAGGCGGAGCGACCAAGCAAAACGGCGAAGCATGGGAATCGAACCCACCGACCGACGCTCGCGCGCCAGCCCAACGGTTTTGAAGACCGCACCGGTCACCAGACTCGGCCGCTTCGCCGCCTTCGCTCGTAGTCCGGACCGGGTGATCAGTCGAGGCCGCGCTCGTACAGCTCGTCTTCGTCGAGGCCGAGCAGGTGACCGACTTCATGCAGCACCGTGATGCGGATCTCTTCGAGCAGCTCTTCGCGCGAACGCGCAAACCGCTCGAGGTTCTTCTGGAAGAGCGTGATGCGCACGGTCTGCTGATGCTCCGCGTGCATGTCGAGCCGCTCGTCGATGGGCGTTCCCGCGAACACGCCGAGAATGGTCGGTGACAGACCTTCTTTGATCTCTTCGTCGGTGGGCAGCGGCTCGACCGAGATCACCGCGTTGCCCAGATGAGGCCGCGCGTGATCGGGCAGCTTGGCGATGGCGTCGGCCACCGCCGCGTCGAACTCCGCGGTCGACAGGTGCGTCGGCGGGGGAAACTCGTCGGGGTCGAGCGCGCGCGCTTTGAGGAACCACGGCTCGGGATCTTCCCCACGCCGCTCGGCCAGCAGCCCCAGGTAGTGAAACGACCAGGGCTCTTCGGGGAACTCCTTGCTGAGCTTCTCGAAGCCTTTCTTCGCTTCCTGGAACCGGCCCTGCTCGAACAAGCCCACGGCGCGCTCGAGCAACGCTTCTCCGTGTTCGGGATCGAGGTGGAGCACGCGGGCGAACGAATCAAGCGCCGCTTCGAATTCGCCCAGCTGGTTCATCGCGATGCCGCGCAGCAGCTCGAGCTGAATGGCCGCGGCCTCGTCGTTCTTCGCGTGACGTTCGGCGCGTTTGAGCAGCTCGAGGCCTTCTTCGATGCGTTCCCGATCGTCGCCCGGCTCGCGGATCTTCACGTCGGCGGCGTCGAGCAGCAGGGTGACGTTGTGCGGCTCCTGCGCGAGCACCGCGGCCAGCGCTTCATCGGCGGCCTCGAACTCACCCAGGCTGCCCAGCGCCAGACCCTTGAGGTGCAGCGCGTCGGGATCGTGGGGGCTCAGCTCGAGCGCCTTGTCGGCCAGCGTGACGGTGTCTTCGAACTCCCCGTCTTCCAG
>JANODF010000061.1:0-1514 GCA_031412555.1 Archangium sp.
CCACCGACCTTCAGGGGCGCATCCTTGCGCAGAAGCTCTCTGAAAAATGGGCGCAGACGCTGGTGATCGAGAATCGTGGCGGCGGGGGTACCGTCATCGCCACCACTGTCGTCGCCAAGGCAACGCCTGGCGGCTGCACTCTTCTACTCACCGCCTGCCGTTCGCCATCAATCCGTTCATCATCGCGAAGCTCCCCTACGATGCAAACGAGCTCGCGCCGGTCACGCAGACCACACGCTTTCCGCAAGTACTCGTCGTTCACCCGGATCTGCCGGTCAAGACTGTGAAAGAGCTGCTTGGCTATGCCGTCGCCAACCCGGGGAAGCTCAGCTACGCGTCGTCGGGTAATCTCGGCACGGGTCACCTTGCGGGCGAGCTGCTGGGCAGCGTGTCCGGCGTGAGCCTGCTGCACATCCAATACAAAGGCAGCGCACCCGCGCACCCCGACTTGATATCCGGGCGTGTGCCGGTAATGTTCGACAGCGTGGGCGGAATAAACAAATACATCACCGGCGGACAGGTGCGGGCGATCGCCGTTACGACAGCAGCGCGCAGCCCGGAGCTGCCGAACGTACCGACGGTGGCAGAGTCGGGTTTTCCAGGCTTTCAGGTGTCGGCGTGGCAGGGCATCGTCACCACCGGCGGCACTCGCAAAGACGTCGTTGCAAAGCTCTCCGCAGACATCAAATCGGTACTTACGACCCCTGAAATGCGGGAACGTCTGGCACGGCTATCAGCCGAGCCCGTAGGGAGCACCCCCGCCGAATTCGAAGCTTTTATCCGCTCGGAAGCAGCTCGCTGGGGCAAGATCATCCGCGAACGCAACATCAGGACCGAGTAGCGCACAACGAGTCAGGCAGTAGCGGGACGCTTCCAGCCGAGCCAGTCGACGACGGCCCCACCCATCACGCGCTCGAGGTCGCGGCCCTTGAGCCACGGCATCTCCTCCGTGTACATCGTCACGCATTGGCGATACGTGCACGGCATACGCGTGATGTCGGTGCCCCAGAAGCAGCGGTCGGGTCCGAACGTCTCGACGATCTGTTGCAGGTAACGGTGGATGTTCCTGTAGGGATAGGGCTCACTCGACGTGCTCGGCGCGCCGGACAATTTCACCGCGACATTGGGCAGGCGGGCGAGCGCGAGCATGTCGCCCAGATCGGCGTAGGCCGCATCGTCTTTCTTGTCGGCTCGGCCGCCCCCGCGTCCGATGTGATCGATGTGCATCCTGAGACGCGGGTGTTTTTCCGCGATCTTTCCGAAAGCGGCGATGTTCTTCCCGCTGGCCAGGAGGCCGATGCGCAAATCCGCCTTCTCGCAGGCCGTCCAAAGCCAGTCGAGCGAGCCGTCCGTCCACCATGACTTCTGATGTGCTTCGCTGAACGTGTAGCGAAGGCCGAGCATGCCCGCCCGCTCGCGCCAGTGCGCCACGATTTTCTCGCGGTCCGGGCTCTGAAGATCGAAATGCCCGAGGATGCAGAACTTGTCCGGGTGCAGGCGCACCGCCTTTACGG
>JANODF010000062.1:0-2464 GCA_031412555.1 Archangium sp.
TCGGTGTCGAGCAGCACCTCTTCGGCGAAGCCCAGGTCGTAGATGCGAATGATGCGCGCCGTGCGGTACTGAATGTCGCCCGCGTTGGGGTTCACCTCGCGGATGTGGTGTTTCAAGACGCGGTGAGCGTCGTGGTACAGGTTCGCGCCCGTGGTGGTGATGGCGCTGATCACGCCCGTCTCGACCAGGGGAATGATGCAGCTCTGGTGCAGGCCTGCCGGCGTCATGGCGCCCGACAGGGTGAGGAAGACGGCCGCGTTCTCTTCGAGCGAACGGCGCATCAGCTCGAAAGCAGTGCGTTCCTGGCGGCCCACGTAGGCGCCAAACGCGGTCTCGAGCAGCTCGATGGCTGTTTCTTTCCCGGTGATGGGCCGAGGGTTGACTCGGCGGGCTTTGTCATACGTCTTCCGAAGCGTCTGCTGGGTCTTGGTAGCCATGAGCGCGGGCGGTATACACCCGTTCCTCAACACGGCCGATCTGGAGTTTTCCTTGAAGAAACTGACTTTGCCTCTCGCTGCGGTCCTCACCATCCTGGGCTGCAACTGCCGCGACATGCAGCCGGCGGGCACCGTGCCCGACTTCGTGCCCACCCCCACCGCGTTGAGCTTCTCGGCGTGCCCCACGCGCGACGAAAACAACCTGGCCGTGGCCGGCGTGTTTCCCGACACCAAGAAGCTGAGCATCAACAACCAGGGCCGCGTCGATGGCGAGCTGGCGTTGACCCTCAGTGGCGCGGGCGCTTCGTCTTTCACCCTGGGGGCCGACCTGCCCACCTCGATCGCCCGCCTGGGCGACGTCGAGATCCCCATCTCCTTCTCGCCCACCGCCAAGGGTGACGTGCGCGCCGATCTGACCATCGACGACAAGACGGACAGCACGGAGAACCGGGTCGTCACGCTGATCGGCTCGGGCATCAACCTGCCTGCGCAGCCTTCGATCGAGACTGCCCCTCAGAAGAAAGACGCCAGCGGCTTCCTCACCTGCACCGCCGACAGCCCCATCTCGGAGTGCACGCTCGATTTCCCCGACACGCTGATGGATCAGTCGGCCACCCTGCAGCTGAAGATCCGCAACCGCGGCTGCCCCGCGCTCAAGGTCACCGCGATCGAGATCGACGGTTCGACCACCCCGGGCACCAACGACGGCTTCACCCTCGACTCGCCTTCGTCTTCGCCCAGCGAAGGCTCGCCCATCCTGCTCTCCACGGCGGACGGCACCGATGAGACCACCATCACCATCCGCTTCACCGCGACGGACGACGGCTCGGGCTCCAGCTCGCAGTCGCACTACGCGGTGCTCACGCTCAAGAGCAACGACCCGGTGATCGGCGACGGTGCGGCCAACCCGGCCCGCCTCACCATCCAGGCCAACGCCATCAAGCCGAGCATCTACGTCTCGCCCACCAGCTGTAACTTCACCAACACGCAGGACGTGTGCGGCAACGCGACGCGCATTCAGAACAAGGCGAACTTCCGGGTGACCAACGACGGCAGCACGCCCATCGCGATCTCCGGCGTGCGTTTCCGTTCGTCGGGCGGCACCACCAGCAGCGACAGCCGCTTCTCCATCACCCAGAACGTGCAGGGCCAGATGATTCAGCCCACGGCCAGCGCGACCATCGAAGTGACCGAAGTCGATCAGCCGCTGCTCGTCTCCGACCAGCTCGAGATCGTCGCCGACATCCCCAGCATGGGCGCAGGTTCAGGTGGCACCGTGGTGGTCTCGGTGATCAGCGGCATCAAGCCCTGCCTCACCACCGACCCGATGGATGAAGTGGACTTCGGTGACCCGGCAGAGGAGCTGACGGCAAAGCTGATCACCATTCGCAACGGCGCGAGCTGCGGCACGTTGAAGATCGACTCGTTGGGCATTCGCCACCTCTCGGCCGCACAATTCTTCACCTTCATCGAGCCAGTCGTGCCGCCGAACACCAGCTTGCCTGCCGGTGGATCCGTTCAGGCGACGGTTCAGTACCGTCGGCCGACGTCGGGCGGAATGCAACTCGCGGAGCTGCAGATCACGACGAACGACACGGACTACGGCGCCCCCAACTACAAACAACTGCTCCTGCGCTCGAACGCCGCACTCGACCAGATTCCCAGCGCGGGCATCACCGCCTGTCAGCCGGCGCAGCTGGTCAACGATCCCAACTGCGTGATGGGTTCGCAGACCTCCGCCTCGTTCAACCTCTCGATGATCACCCCTGACGAGATCACCTTCTCGGGCGCGACGTCGACCGACAATGGAATGGTGCGCGAGTACCGGTTCAATCTGCTCAACCCCCTTCCCAGCGGGCTCACGGGCGCAGCGCGGCAGAACAACAACATGCGCGTGACGGCCAACAAGGCGAAGCTCACCATCCCGCCGGGTTTCGCGGGTAGCTTCCGCGTCGGGCTCAAGGTGTGGGACGACCGCACCCAGGAGTCCGCCAACACCGACGTCATCACGGTCAACATCTACCCGT
>JANODF010000063.1:0-3311 GCA_031412555.1 Archangium sp.
GTTGCTCTCCACGCCCTGGCCTCGGACACTGTACGACTTCGAGCTCGGGTTGCCCGAACACGTGACGCCGGTGTTGCTCACCGGGTTGTTCTGCTTCTTGAAGTGCCCCACGAACTCGGGGCCGATGTGGACGCGTCGCGATTCCTTCCACGTGAAGGAAGTTCGACGCGGCGGCAGCTTCGAGCGCGCGCAGCACACTGGTGCCGTTGGCGATGACGCGCGTCGCGTGTTGCACGGCCTGCGCGGTCTCGAGGGGAAGCTCGAAGCCTCGGGAAACAGCAGTGAAGCGTCCAGACGCCACGCCGCCCATGAAGCCATGACCGGGAACCTCAGCTCGCGCGGATCTTCTCGAGGAAGTCAGGGTCGAGCGCGAGCGAGAGGTACGCAGCGAGCGTGAGGTCGAGCGCGACGAGCGAATTTGGCTCGCCGAAGAAGAGCTTCCCGGTCTTCGAATCGATGCCCACCGCCTCGGCCTGCCCGGGCAGCGACCACAGCACCTTCAACTTCTTCAGCTTCCCGAGCGGAACCTCGCCCGCTTGCTCGTCAAACGAGTCGTTCCACAGCACGTCTTCGCTCGACGTCTCGAGGAAGTCGCGCAGCCCATTCACTCCACCCGCAGTGTCGCGGAAGCAGAAGCCATCGACGTCGCGCCAGAGCGCTGCAAGCTCCTTCGGCACGGCGTGGCCGAGCGTCTTGCGGGCCTTCGCAAGCTGGGCATCGGCGACCGCACCACCCATCGACGTCACCCCGAGCGCTTCGAGCTTCGTCCGCAGCGCAGAGGGTCTGGCAGGCTTTGGCTTCGGCGCTGGCTTTTCTCTCGGCGGAGGTGTCTTCACCGGCGGCGCGGGCAACGCACTGAGCGGCTCGAGGCCAGGCAGGCTCAACACCACGACGCCGGTGTTGGTGCCGACGGCGACGCGTTCACCGTTCACGGCGAGCGCGCCTGTGCCACCCACCTCTCGGCGCGCCAGCTGCTTCCGCGAGTCGAGGTTGAAGACCGAGACTGCCTCCTCAGAGACGACGACTGCGAGTTCCCTGGTGAACGCCGCTGAGCTGGGATTCACCGCCAACGGACCGCGCTCCTTCCCATGTGCGTCGAAGAGCTCACCCCTTTCCCCGATGGGCCAGGCAACGAAGTGGCCCTCACCACCCGACGCGAAGCTGAAGCCGCTCAACTCGGCATCGCTGTGCCCCACGCCGACGGTCCGCACCTCGGTGATGGTGTTGCCACGAACGTTCAGGAAGGTGCGGGGCCCAAGGAAGGCCAGCGCCTCTCGACGCGCCCCGTACCCGGGGTGGCTCTCGCTCGCGCTGCTCTTCAAATCCTGCACGTGCAGCGTGTCGCCCACGGTGATGCCGGCGAGCGTCGAGTCGTCGGGGGAGATGGCCAGGCTGGACAACGCCCCCCGCGCGCCGCGCTCTGCAGGAAAGGGCAGCGCCTTGCTGCTGGTGGGCTTCAACGTCACGGGGTTGTGCTCAAAGACTCTATTGCCGTCTGTGATGAAGAGCCGCCCCGACTGAGAGACCGCAAACACCGACGAGTCGGCTGCCCGCTTCGCGAGCACCTTCAGTCCCCGGGCGTCGAGCCGCTGAATCGCGGCGAAGGTGCGAACGATGAGCTCGCCATTGGGCAGAAAGGCCGCAGCCAGGACCATGTTCTTCATGGACAGTACGTAGCCGAATGGTGTGGCAATCACAGCGCGCCCGCGCCTCGGGTTCACCCACCGCACCGAGTTTCTCCGCCTTCGAAGAACCCCGGCTCGTCATCGGTCAACGCCGTGAGCCGCCACGTCTTGCCCTCGAGTTCGAACCGCAACATGCCTGGCGAGGCCTGCGCGTTGGTCTGATTCAGTGACCAACCAGGGAACCGTGGGCGCGAAGACGCTGAAGGTGGGCGTGGTGGAGCGTACCGGGGCCCTGTGGTTCTCGTGTGAGACGCCGTGACGGGGGCGCGTATCTGTTCACGTGGTGGCAGGCGCCGGGCCAGTTGTACAGCACCGCGATCAAAGACCGACCGCTCCCCGGGGGCGCGGTTCAGGTCGACCCTGACGAGCACCTCATGCAGGTCTCGCTCAGCCGGGCGTCGTGCGCGCTGAAGGGCCCCAAGCGGGCCTTCGCCGGGCCTCAGCGCGTGGTGCCGCGCGCTGCTTGAATCCCCGGGTTCGAGACGCGGCTCAATGGCTCCTTTCTCGAGCTCGTCCGGGAAGGACGGAGCGGTGATCTGGTCACGTCGCGTCGACCCCGCGCCGCTGCAACACCCGCCGGGGTGAATCGAACGCCGAGGTCGTGCGTTATACGTGCCCATGGTCTCCCTGCTGCTCGCGCTCACCATCTCTGCCGCTCCTCTGCTCACGCCACTCACCGCGACGGACGGCGTGGTCGCCGTGCAAGTCGTCGACAGCGCGGACTTCATCTGCAACACGCACCCGCGCTTTCACGTCGAGCTGCTCGACCCCGTGAGCGGTGAGAAAAGGGCCGAGGTCCCTGGCTGGAGCGAGGTGCTGGGCGAGCTCGCAGACGGCGCGATCGTCGTCACCAACGAGAGCGTGCCCAAAGCGAAGGTGCTCAAGGTGGGCGTGCTCGAGCGCACCGGCGCGCTGCGGTTCTCGTGCGAGGTGCCGTTCAACGTGACCCCCTACGTCTTCGACTGGACGCAATCAGCGAGGGGCCTCGAGGGCAGCGCGGACAAGGTGCGTCAGCCCACGGGCTCCCAGCAGCTGCCCGACCCCGAGAGCCTGGTGCAACACCTCTTCAAGCTGACGCTGGGCGAGAAGTCGTGCGAGCTGGTGATCTCGAAGAAGGCGTTCGCGGGCAAGCAGACCCTGATTCCCGGACCGAAGCTGGTCGGTCTCGAGCTCGAGACGCGTCGGAACGGGCCGTACCTCGATACCGTCCTCGTGCGCGGAAAGAAGATCGCGTGGCGTCGACACACCTCGTTCGCTCCGGTCGACTGCAGCCTCCCCTGAGCCGTCGAGTCGCAAGGGTTTCGCGCAACGCAGGTTTCGCAGCACCGGCGCTGCGAGCCGCTGCAGTTGCGCGGGGCACAGCCGATACAGCCTGACGCCTCGTGATTGAGCTCGACGCGGTGGTGTTGTCGCACGCGCACATCGATCACTCTGGCGTCTTGCCGCTGCTGTTCAAAGGCTTCAGCAATGGCGCCGACGGACAGAGCGGGCAACGGGCGCGATCCCGATTGTGGCAACCGGTCGCCGGGGGGCGGGGGCGGCGGCAGCGTGGGGCGCATTCGGTTCAACGCGCTGACCGCTTGTGACGTGAGCGGGTGGGCGCTGGTGAGCCCCCAGGCGAACGCC
>JANODF010000064.1:0-2386 GCA_031412555.1 Archangium sp.
GCCGCCGGCCGCCCGTGTTCTTGAAGGCTGCCGTCCACCGTTTAGCCTTGGTTGGGCGGAGGCAGCACGGGGCGCACTTCGGTAGCTCCGTGGGAAGACGAAGGGCTGCGCGCCGCCCAGGACAGCGCCGCGTCGAGGTCCGGTACCTCGATCACGACATAACCGGCCAGCTGTTCCTTGGTAGCCGCCACTGGTCCGTCCTGCACCAGGCGGTTGCCGCCTTCGAGCCGTACCGTGGTTGCCGCCGCAGGGGGCAGAAGCGCGTCGCCTCTAAGGACGATGCCTGACGGGTACAGCGCACCCATATAGGCGTTCCAAGCGTCCCAATAGGGGCCGGCACGTTCGGCGCTGTCGCGCTGGGCGGCGACTTGGGCCTCGTTCTCATAGAACATCAGCATGTATTGCATTTTGGGTCCCTATCTTTGGTTGCTGAGGCGGATCATCCGGCTCTGCAACACTGACACGGCTGGAGCTGCCATTCGGACAGAGCCTAAGACATTTTTTCTGACAACAGAAAAGCGAACGGCGAACCAAGCGCTTATGCCGACGGGCGCCTGCCCGCAATCATGTGCGCTTCGCCAGTTTGCACGCTATTGATAGCCTCAACACTAACCGAGGAGAGAACCATGGAACACAAGCGACTTGGCAAGAGCGGCCTCAAGGTTTCCCAGCTCTGAAGGCTGCATGACGTATGGCGCGCCGGACCAGGGCACCCATCCTTGCTTGCCGAGTTGGGATGTCCCAGATCGAACGGTTGAATGGCAGTTTTCAGGAGTTTGGATGGTAGTCCCAAACGACTGACATCGGCTAGGCACCTGCCGATCAGCAACGCACGGACCTCCATTGGGCTGGTCAGCTTGATGGGAGCCGACGATATCCAGCAGATGGAGGGGAATGATGGAGATCGCCAGCTTAAAGATAGATAATTTCCGGGGCGTGCAGAACGGTAAGATCCGTTTCTCGCCACACACAGTGCTGGTCGGCGCGAATAACTGCGGCAAGACCACAGTAATCGAGGCGCTGGCGCTGCTGTTCGGCCGCGACCGGATGATCCGCCAGCTGACCGAGCATGATTTTCACGGAAGCAACCCTCAGCCAGCAGATCGAATCCGACTGACCGCAACGGTGATCGGGTTCCATGACGACGATCCAGCCCAGCATCCCGAATGGTTCCGCGAGGACAGGGGCATCGTTAAGTGGTGGAACGCGGCAACCGGCACTGTCCATCCCGCGCGTACCGATCCGGCGTGGAGGCTCGCCTGCCAGATCGCCTTTTCGGCGCGTTTCCATCGGCCTTCGCTCGAAGTGGAGACGCTGCGCTACTTCCACGACGACGACAGTGTCGGCGATGTGTTCGACGACGAGACTGCGACCGCACTTCCCACCCGTCTGATCCGGGAACTCGGCTTCTTCCTCGTGCCTGCCGCACGGACCTGGGACCGGACAGTGTCGTTCGGCTCTGAGCTCTTTCGACGCGTTGTCGCCGCTGGCGACGGACAGCCTTCGGAATCAGTCCTCGCCGAACGCAACCGTTTGCGCGCGCCGGAAGCGCCGCTTGAGCAGGACGAGCGGCTCTTGCCGATTGTTGACCGGCTCAATCAAGAACTGAGCGGCTTTTTCCGGACAAACCCAACCCTGCACCTGCGGGTGACAGCCACCGATTCCGATGGGCTGCTTGAGTCCGTGGTGTCGCACTATGCGCACAATGGAGCGGACGTACCGCTGCCCGCTAAGCGGCATGGCAGCGGGCTTTTGTCACTCCAGCATTTGCTTTTGCTCCTGCAGTTCGGACGCCTGCGTGTCGAGGCCGACGAAAACTTTTGGATGGCGTTGGAAGAGCCCGAGCTGCATGTCCCTCCGGCGTTGCAGCGTCGGCTGGTGCATCGCATCCAGTCACTGTCACGCCAGACCCTGGTCTCTACCCACTCACCGATGGTCGCTGCGCTGGCAGATCCGAGCGGCGTCATCGTCTTGCGCAACGAAGGTGGCGTCCTGACCTCAGTGCCGCTGCTGCAGTCAACCTTGCCGGCCAACACGCCCAACAGCGTCCGCAAGCTGTTCCAAGTGAACCGCGTCGACACGATCGCCGCGGTCATGCACGAATTCGTGCTGATTCCCGAGGGCAGGACGGACTTCGAATGGCTGCGTCTCCTCGTCCGAGCCGTGGACCTCCATCAGAGCTGGGCCGGGGCCGATGAATGCCGGTTCGATGCTTTTGTCGGCGTGATTCCGACCCATGACGGGTCTGTCGTGCGCACCGTGGCGGCGATGTCGCCGCTGCACCCGCGCGTTGTGGCGCTGGTCGACGGCGATCCCGAGGGCATGGGTTATGCCAACGCGCTTGCCGCAGACGGCGCTCCGAATTCGGGCATCATTCTGCGGTGGG
>JANODF010000065.1:0-6199 GCA_031412555.1 Archangium sp.
GAGCGGAAATCGAATTGAAGTCTCCCTCTCCCCTCCGGGGAGAGGGTCGGGGTGAGGGGCCGACTGTTACTCGCCGCCGCATTTCTTCTCTCGGGCTGCCTGCTCTCGCCCCAAACACTCGACAGCCCGTGTCTGGGTCAACCCGCCACGGACGGCGGATCGTGCCCCGCCTGCGTGACCGACGGTGACTGCGCGATCCTCTCGAACGCCTGCTACGCCTCGGCGTCGTGCGTTCCGCGCGCCGGAACTGGGCCGTCACGCTGCTGGGAGGCTCCGTCGAGCACCCGCCTCCGACTCAGCAGTGCGGGTGTGTTGATTCGGTGTGCCAGGTGAAATGAGTGGTCCCCTCACCCCGACCCTCTCCCCGGAGGGGAGAGGGAGACTTCAATTCGATTTCCGCTCAGGCCGCTGACCGACCAAACCATCGACCGTCAGGTTGTCGAACCGGCACACGTGATTGCGGCACCCGAGCGCGACCTTGCCCACCTGCCCTGCCAACCCAGGCAACACCCGCCGCGTGACGCGCGTGCCATTCATGAACGCCTCCGCATTCACGTCGCCATTCTTCATCGCCGTCAGCTTGAGCCGCAGCCTGAACTTCCCCGTGGGCACGCGCACTGGATCCGCCTGAAGCTGCTGCAAGTCGACCGCTGAGTTCCCATCCTCTTCGCGTCCATCTCTCCCGAAGTACCGCCACCCGATGCGCATGTCGGTGCCGGGGATCGCGAAGACGCTGACCTGCAGATCATTGATGCGAAACGCGAGCTCCGCGAAGTGCTGCACCGACTGCAGATCCACCGGCGGAAACTCAGCGGGCAACGGCGCGATCTCCACGTCGACCGCCGCCTCGAACCGGTCCGCCAGGTAGTACCGCTTCGCCACGTAGGCGCGCGGCACCAGCACGTCGTGCTGCATCGGCCCGCCGTACTGCACGGATGACAACGAGCCGCCCTCCATCGTCCACAAGCCGGAGTGCAGGTTGAGCTGTTCCCCTTCTGTCACCGGCTCGAAACCCAGCGTGAAACTCCCGCCATCGGTCGCGATGCTGGAGACCAGCTCCTCGTCATCACTGTCGTGGTACCAGGCTGGCGCCGACGACGGCAGCGGTGTGGCGCTCGCAGGGGGCCAGAGCTTGAGCACCACCGCGAAGAGCAACAACGCACCGAGCACGAAGACGCCCGCTTTCCACCCCGCCGCGGGTCCTTGAATGAACGACGCGGCTTTCGACTGCGGGCTGAGCGAAGCGGTGGGCGGCAGCGCGGTGGCCGGAGTCGGCCCCCCACTCTGGGGTACCGCCTGCTCCAACGCCTCGGCCACCAGGTTGGCGCGCGCCGGCCGGGCTTCGGGTTCGGTCTCCAGCAGCGCCCCGATGATCTCGTCGACGCGCGGATCGAGGCCGGGCACCTTCACCGAAGGCAGCTTGAAGCGCCCCATGGGCACCTCGCCGGTGAACATCTCGTAGAGCAACACGCCCAGCGAATAGAGATCCGCCCGGTGGTCGACGTTCTTCGCGTCGCGGCGCTGCTCGGGCGCCATGTAATTCACCGTGCCCATGGCCACGGCGGTCGCGGTCAACGCGATGTCGCGCTCGTTGCCCTTCATGCCGGCGAGGCCGAAGTCGGCGATCTTCACGTGGCCGCGCGCGTCGATCAGAATGTTCTCGGGCTTGAGATCGCGGTGAACGATCTTCATCTCGTGCGCGTAGTCGATGGCGCGCGCGATCTGCGTGCCGATGCGCGCTGCATCTCTCACCGGCAAACGCCCCGACGCCATCATCTCGCGGAGGTTGATGCCCGGCACCAGCTCCATCGCGAAGAAGTAGTGATCGCCCGCCTGGCCGCGATCGATGATCTGCACCACGCCGGGGTGCGAGAGTGACGCGAGGGCTTGCGCCTCCTTGTCGAAACGCGCCACGAACTCGGGGTCTTTGGCGAACCGCGGCGGCAACAACTTCACCGCCACCAACCGGCCCAACGACGTCTGCCGGGCGCGCCACACCTCGCCCATGCCGCCTTTGCCCAGCAGCTCCACCAGCTCGTAGCCCGGCACCTTCGCGCCCGTCGGCACGCTGGTGACCTCGTCTTCGTCGAAAGGCGTGGAGAGGACAGGCTTGCTGCTGGCGAAGGTCTTGTCGAGGCCACCGTGCTCACCCGCTGCCGGGTGCGCGTTGATGGTGAGCATCTCGGACTTCGGGCCGACCGTCTTCACGTCACTGCGCTTCACGTCGAAGCGAATGCCGCAGGTGCAGATCACCTGCTGGCCCGACACGTAGACGCCGACGTCGTGAAGCTTCCCGCAGTTGGGGCACGATTGCGCGACGACGCTCCGCGAGGAACGTGCGTCGGTCATCACGCGCCCGTGTAGTCGAGGACACGGAAGGCGGGCACGCCCTTCTCCTTGCCCTTGACCTGCAGCACGGACACGGCCTCCACCTTGAACCCGGGCCCTGCACGTTTCACCGTGACGTCACTGGCCAGCACCTCGCCACCCTTCGCCAGGCCACACAGGCGCGACGCGGTGTTGACGGAGTCGCCGATGGCCGTGAACTCGTGGCGCTCGTTGCTGCCGATGTAGCCGACGACGGCCTGGCCGGTGTTCACGCCGAT
This sequence comes from Archangium sp., assembly GCA_031412555.1. Lineage (GTDB taxonomy): Bacteria > Myxococcota > Myxococcia > Myxococcales > Myxococcaceae > Archangium_A. The sequence continues at coordinate 2,607 of JANODF010000065.1, forward strand.
GCCGACCTCGATCGCCTTCTTGCCGGCGGCCTCGCGCGCGTCGTTCATCGCCTTGATCTCGTCCAGCATCTCCAGCGCGCACTTCAGCGCACGGCCGGCGTCGTCGGGGTGGGTGATGGGCGGGCCCCAGGTGGCCATCACGCAGTCACCGATGAACTTGTCGAGGTTTCCCTCGTGCGTGAAAATGCAGTTCGCCATCGCGGTGAAGAAGGTGTTGAGCATCGCGACGGTCTCTTGCGGACTGTCGGCCTCCGCCATCGAAGTGAACCCGCGGATGTCGGCGAAGATGCAGCTCACTTCAGCCAGCCGGCCCACGCGCAGCAGCTCGACCTTGCCCGAGACCACCGCCTCGGCGACGGCCGGAGCGAGGAAGCGGGACAGCTCGGCGCGGGTGACCGCTTCCTGCTCGATCTTGCGCCCGAGCTCGAAGTTCTCCAGCGCGATCGCCGCTTGAGAGGCGATGCCGGAAAGCACCTTGAGATCTTTTTCCGAGAAGGCGTTGGTGCGCTCGCGGGTGTCGCAGAAGAGCACGCCGCGAAGCACGCCCTTGCTCAGCAGCGGCACGGCCATCGCAGAGCGGATGCCCTGGGCGACGATCGATTCAGACGACGAGAAGCGGCTGTCGAGAATGGCGTCGGCGGTCAGCACGGCGCTGCGGGTCTCCGTGACGCGCTTGAGCACCGTGTCGGAGACCACCACTTCGGCGGCGTCCTGCTTGCGGCGAAGTACGGCCTGAGGGGTGAGCGTGCCTTCTTCGCTGGCGAGGAACACGACGGCGTTGTCGGCCGCCAGCAGCTGGAAGGCGACCTTCAGGATCTTGTCGAGCAGGCTCTTGAGATCGCGCTCCATGCCGACCATGCGATGGAACTCGTTGGCGATGCGAAGCTTCTCGTAGTCCTGCTTGAGCGCCTCGAGGTCGTTCATCTTGTCGGCAGGGCGGAACTCCGCCGACTCCATCTGCGCGACCGTGGCAAGGAAGGCCGGCATCGACTGCGCCGACGCGACGACCGTGACGCCGGCCGAGGTGGTGTGACCCGCCTGGCCGCCGCCGTCGTGGAAGACCAACCGGCTGTTGCCCAGGGCAATCTCGTCGCCGTCACGCAATCGCAGCTCGCGCACCTTGCGGCCGTTCACGAAGGTGCCGTTGCTCGAGTTCAGATCGCGCAGCAGGTAATTGCCGCCCACCTTCTCGACGATGCAGTGCTCCTTCGAGACCTCCCGATCGACCAGGCGCAGCGTGTTGTTGGGATGACGCCCCATCGAGGTGCGATCGGAGAGTGGAAACTCTCCGACCTTGCCGTCGGCGAAGCGGCCAGACAGGCGGGGACCTTTCAGCTGACCCGGGGCGAACACCTGACCAGGACGCGGCTGAGATCCCGTCCCAGCGACATCAGTGAGCGGAATGGGTTGGTTGCTCAAGGCGGGGCGGACGCTAGCAAGAGAAACCTGGGGTGGCATCAATGCTGGCACCTGCCGCGATCGCAAAAGCCCAGACGAAATGTCCTTCACTGCGATGCAGGGGCCTCTCGGCGCGGCTACTTCTTCACAGATGCTTCGCTCCGCACGGCAGAAGGTTCCCCCACGCCCTGCTTCCCGCCGTGTAACTGCGCGGAAACAGAAGACTCCAGATCTCCCTCCGCCGCCTCCCCCCCCGACCGAGGAGGAACGCCGGCTCGCCCTCACCGAACGGCACGCGGCGTTGCGCCATCACCTCTGGCCGACTTCGGGGTCGATTCTCAGCACCGTGCAGGACGTCACCATTCATTGCGGCGCGGTCACCCGGGGGCGGCCGCATTGGCACCTGATGACCGAAGGCCTCACCAACCGCGGCTACGAGCTGTCCCTTCGCGTGCAGAGAGAAAAAGAAGAACTCGCCGCACCGGGCTGGGCGATTCACCTGCTCTCCACGCTGATCGCGCGCGCCCAGGAAGGCCAGCTCTCGGCCGACACCAACCAGGTGATGGTGCTCGCCCAGGGCGTGGCACCGGGCACCGACTCCGAGCTGTTCGGCGTGGTGTTCACCGCCGATCCCGAAGCGCCGGCGCTGGTGACCGCACACGATCACCTCCCCCTCTTGCTGGCCGTGCCGGTGACCCGTGACGAAGCGCGAGCCGTTCGCGAGTGGTCGCCGCCTGCGCTCGTCGAGGTGCTGGGCAAGGTCGACCCGCTGTTGATCACGTTGCTCGACCGGCCTTCTCTTCTGCAGTCACCCCGCGCCCGCATTCTCATCGAGCAGCGCATGGAGAAAGAAGGCAGCAGCCTCTCCACCATGACCGCCAGCACCAGCCACGCGTCGAAGACCGGCGAGGTGGTCACCTGGAAGCTCTCGGTCGACGGGGTGGACACCCTGTGCAGCCTGCTCAAAGGCCGCATCGCGCATCAGCGCCCGTTCAGCGTGGTCTCGGGGGCCAGCCGGATCGAGGTGGTCAACGGCGATCCCGCGGTGGCCGAGTTCAGCAAACGCGCCCTCACTTTGAAGCTGACCCTGGTGGCCGCGCGGCAGGTTCGTTCGTTGCTCAAGAGCAAACCGGGCAACTACACCTTCGAACAGCTGCCCAACTTCGTGCTCACGGTGGTCTGAGCGTGCTAGGGCATTCGTGAAATGAAGATCAAGCAGAAGCCCGAGGACTTCTCCGTCAAGGAGTCGTACCACTTCGACGAAGTCGAGACGGGCACGTTCCGCGTGTACCTGATGGACAAGCAGAAGCTGTCCACCTTCGAGGCGATCGCTCGCATCCAGCAGCAGTTCGGGCTCTCACCGGGCTCCATCAGCTACTGCGGCCTGAAGGACAAACAGGGCCGCACCGAGCAGATCATCGCGGTCAAGGGCATCGACATCGATCTGCAGGACGAGGATCTGCGGCTCAAGTACCTGGGGCGCACCGACAAGGCCCTCTCCTCCAAGAACACCAACAGCAACCGCTTCGCCGTCACGGTGCGTCAGCTGCAGACCCGCGAGCTGAGCGAAGTGGCCATCGCCGCCACTGAAGTGCAGCGCCTGGGCGTGGTGAACTACTTCGACAGCCAGCGCTTCGGCTCGCTCAAGCACGGCCAGGGCTTCATCGCCAAAGATCTCATTCGCGGTGACTTCGAGGCTGCGCTGCACAACTACCTCGCCAAGCCTTCGCCGCTCGATCGCACCGACGACGGCAAGGTGAAGCAGTTCTGGGCCGCCAACTGGGGCGACTGGACCGCCAAGGTTCCCTTCGACGCCGGGCGAAAGTACTTCCGCATCATCAAGGCGCTGCGCGACGAGCCCAACGACTTCGTCAACGCGTTCATCCAGATCGACTCCGATTACCGCGCGCTGCTGCTGTTCACCTATCAGTCGTACCTGTGGAACGAAGGCGTGCGGCGCCTGCTGCAGCTGGTCTTCCCCCGCGAGCACCTGTTCCCCATGCCGTACCAGGCGGGCACCCTGCTCTTTCACCGCGACGCCTCGCCGGAGGCGCTGCAGAAGCTGCGCACGCTCTCGTTCCCGCTGCTCTCGCCGACGACGACGTTCGAAGACGACCAGGTGCGCGAGGCGGCGACGTGGGCGCTGGGCAAAGACAAGCTCACCCTCGACCAGCTGCGCGTGAAGGGCGCCGAGA